>NZ_JBDJAV010000029.1:0-126589 GCF_039649625.1 Plantactinospora sp. ZYX-F-223
CGCTGGTGGCGTTGTAGTTGATCCGTTCCCGCCGCAGGACCCACGCCTCGGTGCGAGCCTGCAAGGCCAGGTTGTAGACCCTCCGGACACATCCGAACGTGCGCGACAACTCCGCCGCCTGCGCCTCGGTCGGGTAGAAGCGGTACTTGAACGCCCGCTTCACGGTCCTGGACATCGCTCACACGTTAGCGCACCAGATGGTAAGTGTCGTGGTGGCGCGCGGGTAGACGAATCTCCGCCTTGGCGGCGGATCGGCTATCCCTGCCCTGCTCCCCAGGCCCTCTCCGGCCTGCAGGCCGGAGTATGCACGGAAGGAATCCGATGACCGCCACGGAGACCAGGGCACCGGACGCGGCCGGTGGCGCCGCCGGGTACCGGCCCCGGGCCACGCTCTCGATCGCCGCCGAGTGGCGCCGGCAGGCGTCCCGCCGGCGTACCCAGTTCGCGCTCGGCTTCATGGTGCTGCTGCCGCTGATCATCCTGATCGCGTTCCAGTTCGAGGGCTCCGGCGACGACGACAACGGCGGGGGCGAGTTCGGCAGCCTGATCGAGCTGGCCACCAGCGGCGGGCTCAACTTCACCCTCTTCGCGCTGCTCGTCTCGTCGTCGTTCCTGCTGGTCGTGGTGGTGGCGCTGTTCTGCGGCGACACGGTGGCCAGCGAGGCGAGCTGGGGCAGTCTGCGCTACCTGCTGGCCGTACCGGTGCCCCGGGCCCGACTGCTGGCGATCAAGCTGGTGGTCGCACTCGGGTACTCGCTGCTGGCCCTGCTGCTGCTGGCCGGCACCGCGCTGCTCGTCGGCACCCTCCGGTACGGCTGGTCCCCGCTGTCCAGCACCGTCGCCGCGCAGATCCCGGCCGGGGAGGGGCTGCTGCGCCTGCTCGGCATCCTCGGCTATCTGGCGGTCGTCCTGCTGGTCGTGGCCGGCCTGGCGTTCCTGCTGTCGGTGACCACGGACGCGGCGCTCGGCGCGGTGGGTGGCGCGGTGCTGCTCTGGATCCTCTCCAGCATCCTCGACCAGATCACCGCGCTGGGCGTGGTGCGGGACTTCCTGCCGACGCACTACAGCAGCGCCTGGCTCGGCCTGCTCTCCACCCCGGTGCAGACCGACGACATCGTCAAGGGCGCCATCTCGGCGATCTGCTACGCCACCGTCTTCTGGTCGCTCGCCTTCTGGCGCTTCACCCGCAAGGACGTGGTGTCGTAGCACGACGGTCGCCGGGTGGCGGGCAGTTCCCGGCTGGCGGTGATACCACCGAGTCATCGTGATGACTCGGTGGTATCACGCTCGCCAGGCATGTGCCGGCGTCAGTCTGGTGCCCGGCGCAGCTCGGGCCATCGTTGCCGTACGGCGGCCGTCAAGCCTCCGGCGGGCTCTCCGCCGCTGGTCGGTAGCGATATTCTCACTGCCGGTGGCGGGAGCGGCGTGGGCGACGGAGCCGTCACCCTGCGGTCCACGACGCTCCGCGCCGGCCGGGGCCGCGGGACGGCTGCCCGGTGACTCTGGGACAGGGGGTGTCCGGTGCTGGATCTTGCCACCCGGGTCGGGCGACCGCCCCGGCGGATCAGCCGGTTCCTCTCCGAGGCACGACTGGGCTGGGTGGACGCCCGGCTGATGGTCACCATGCCCGGCCGGGAGCGCACGCTGCGCTTCATCGCCGTGCTGCTGTTCTGCCAGCGGGCGAGCTACATCGTGCCGGCGCTGCTCGGGATGTCCAGCGGTGACACCCGCTACCACAGCCCCGCGCTGAACACGACGCTGCTGCTCGGCGTGGTTGGCTGGAACGTCCTGCTCGGGGCGTTCGTGTGGCGGCGGGGTTGGTTCAGCTACGGGCACGTCGTGCTGGACGTCGCGATCATCTGCGGGCTGCTGGTGGTGGTCAACGCCAACATCCGGTCCGGCTACGAGCTGTCGGCGGCGAACTGGGCCGGCAAGTTCGCCCTCGGCTCGGCGGCACTGGTCGGGGCGGTGCTGAGCCTGCGGGCGCTGCTCGTCGGGCTCGGGCTGCTGGTGCTGACCGCGGTGGCCGCCGCCTCGGTGCAGATCGGCGGGCTGCCGCCCTGGGAGTCGGGTTTCGTCAACCACGTCAACTCCAGCCTGTGGTTCGCGCTGGTGCTGCACTTCACCCGCCGGTTCCTCTGCGCCCAGGCCAACGCCGTCGACGAGGCGACCCAGCGCCGGCTCGCGGCCGAGACGGCGACCGCGGCCGGGGCGGCCCGGTACGCCGAACGGCTGCACCACTACCGCCGCCTGCACGACACCGCGCTGGCGACGCTGACCGCGATCGCCCGGGGCGGGCTGGACCATCGCGCCGAGGACGTCCGGCGGCGCTGCGGCCGGGAGGCCGACTACATCCGGAGCCTGGTCACCGAGGACCGGGCCGAGGCGGAGAGCACTCTCGGTGTCAGCCTCGCCGAGGTGGTGGCCGACGCGACCGGGCTGGGCCTGCGGGTGCACCTGCGCTCGGGCAACGTGCCGTCCCAGCCGCCCCGGCACGTCGTACGGGCGGTCTGCGACGCCGCCCGGGAGGCGCTGAACAACGTGGCCCGGCACGCCGGTACCGGCGAGGCGTGGGTCACCGTCGACTGGTACGACGGCGTGCTCGGGGTGCGGGTCGTCGACCGGGGGGTCGGGTTCGACACCGACGGTGCCACCGGAGGTTTCGGGTTACGCCGGTCGATCGCCGAACGGATGACCGAGGTCGGCGGCGAGCTGCGGCTCTTCTCCGAGCCCGGTCACGGCACGAGTGTCGAGCTGCTCTGGCCGGCGTCGTCGCCGGAGGCGGACGGGTAGCGGTGCAGCCCGTCCTCGCGGACCCGGTCGGCGAGGTCGAGTTTGGTGTACGTGGGCCGGCCCGCGTCGCAGTATTTCGCCTTGACCCGGTCCAGGTACTGCCGCGCGGTCGTCGGTTGGATGCCGACCTTGCGGGCCACCGCGGTCAGCGTCATGCCGGAGGCGTAGGCGACCAGTACGGCCCGTTCCCGGGGCGCCAGTCTGGGCCGGTCCGGCCGCTCGTCGCAGGACCAGGCGAAGGCCAGCTCGGGGGAGTGCGCCACCTCGCCCCGGGCGACCGTCCGGATCGCCTCGGCCAGGCTCGGCAGGTCGTGGTCCTTGGTGAGGTAGCCCGACGCGCCGGCCCGGATCACGTCCACGCCGTGCACCACGTGCGGCACCACGCTGACCACCAGCACCGGCCGCCCGGTGGCGACGAGCCGGCGCACGTTGTCCACCGGCGCGGATCCGTCCGCCAGCAGCAGGTCGAGTACGACGAGGTCAGCCCGGCCCGGTTCGGTGTCGAGGAGTTGGTCGACGGTGGCCGCCGTGCAGAGCAGCCGGAGGTCGGGAACGGAATTGAGCCAGGCGGCCATGCCGTCCAGCAGCATCCGGTCGTCGTCGACCACGGAGACCGAGAGCGCGGACACGACAGACAGCACCTCGCCTTCCGCCGGGAAGGGTGACCCGGAGCCCGGGACGGTGGGGTGGCAGGGGCCCCGGACACTAGATCCCCGCCGATCCGCTGTCAAGACGCCAATTCTGCTTTCTGGTATCGCACGGTGACAGTCGGTGATTCTTGACTGGATCGAGTCCCGTCGGCGAGACCCGCCGTACGGACCTCGGGACAGCGGGGAACCGCCCGACGGCGGCTCCCTCCGGCTGGACGGGGAGTGCTCATGCGACTGTCGGCGATGTGGGACTCCCTGATCGTCCCGGACGACCTCGGCTACTTCCGCTGCCGGGACCGGTATCTCGTGGAGAATCCGGGCCTGGCCGCCTGGGCGGTGCTCTCCGAGGAGGAACTCGGACTGCTGCGGGCGCTCGCCGACGGGGCCGCCCCACCGTCCGGATCCACCGTGCCGGGCGAGTGGCACCGTCTCGAACGCCAACTCGGCACCCTGGTGCTGAACTGGCTGGTCTACCTGCCGGGCCGGGTGCCCCGGGTCCGGGCGGCCGAGCCGAGGCTGAGGGCGGTCCGCTACGCCATCACCGAGGGCTGCCCGCCGCCCTGCCGGGAGCGCCCCGCCTCCTGCGCCCACCCGCTCCCCGGTGAGCTGGAACCGGCGGAGTCCCTCGACCTGGTGGACCAGATCGCCGAGCTCGGCGCGGAGCTGCTGATCCTGACCGGCGGCGAACCGATGCTGCGGCGCGATCTCTTCGACGTGGCCGACCTCGCCCGCAGTCGGGGGCTGCGGGTCAACCTGGTCACGACCGGCACCCGGATCCGGGACGCCGGCACCGCCCGGCGGATCGCCGACACCTTCGCCAGCATCACCGTCAGCCTGGACGGCGGCGGCCACGAGCTGCTCGGTACGGCTCCGGGCGAGGGCACGGTCGCGCGGACCGTACGCGGGCTGGCCCTGCTGAACGCGGCCGGTGTCAAACCGGCGATCGACCACGTGGTGTCGCCGGAGAACATCGCCGCGCTGGACGACCTGATGGCGTTCCTGGACGGCATCGAGTTCAGCCGGATCCGGATGATGAGCCACACCGCGGTCGACCGGGGCGGCCCGGGCGGTCCCCACCTGGGCTGGGAGTACCTCGGCGGGGAGTACCAGCTCGCGGCGCGGCGGTCCGGCTGGACGAGCCCGGTGGCCCGGAAGGCCCTCAGCCAGGGCCCGAGGGCGGTTCCCTCGTGTTCGGCCCAAGCCGACTGCGGGCTCCGCGGCATCGACATCCACGTCGATCCGCGTGGCGACATCTATCCCCGCGAGCCGGTCCCCGGCCCGCCGCACCCGGCCGGCAACCTGCGGAACCAGCCGCTTCGCGAGATGTTCGCCCCACCCGTCCGCCGACGGCCGGCACGCCCGGACCCCGCCGTCCGGAGGATGCCGGTCGCTTCCACTGCTGACCACCGGACCGGGAGGTGCCGCGTGACGGTCGGAATCAACTCCGGGATCGTCTGGGTCGACGACGACGAGGAGGTCCGGCTCTACAACCCGGACGACGGGGAGTTCCAGACGCTCAACGCGAGCGGCGCGCAGATCTGGCGTCGGCTCGCCGCCGGCAGCGCCGTGGAGACCGTCGTGCGTGACCTGGCCGACGCGTTCGGCGGCGACGACTGCCGGGAACGCGAGGCCGTCGCCCGGGACGTCCGCGAGTTCGTCGGGCTGCTGCACGCCCGCGACCTGCTCCGGACGGCCGAGCCGTCCGGACCGGCCGGAGCGGAGGGCGACCGGTGAGCGGCAGCGGCTTCGCCGACCTGGTACGCGCGACCCTCGCCGCCGGAGGACTGGCCCGGGTACCGGTCACCGACTCCGGCATGCTGCCGGTGCTCTCCGGCGGCACCGTCGTCGTCGAGCCGGTCGAGTTCGACCAGATCCGCCCCGGCGAGGTGGTCGCGTACCAGCACGGCGACGGGATCGTGGTGCACCGGGTGGTGGCCCGGCTGCCGGAGCACCTGCTGACCGCCGGCGACAACCTGCCGCTGTACGACCCGCCGGTGCCCCGGGCGGCACTGCTCGGCCGGGTGCCGCAGGTCGCCGCCCGGCTCCCGGGTGCCCCGGCCGTCGGCTGGCCGCCGCTCCCGCCGCCGGACGGCGTCACGCTCTGGCTGGTCGGCGCGGCGGCCCGGGCCGTACCGGAGACCGACCACCAGCTTCCGGTGCCGGGGAGCCGCCGTCCGGAGGCCCTGGTCCGGGTACGCCACCTCGCCGCCGGCTCCGCCCTGCCGGACCGGGTGCGCCGAGCCCTGGACGCGCTCGACGCGCTGGGCGGGGTGACCGTGGGCATCTCCCCGGCCGCGGTACGCCCGGTCGACGACCTGCGTACCGGACTGGCCGGCCCGAGCCGCCCGGCGCAGCGGCTCGACATCGTGCTCGGCTGCCGGTTCGGCTTGCCGGCGCTGCCCGGCGCCGCCGGCCGGGGCACGGTCGCGCCGCAGGCCGGGCCCGGTGACGCGCAGCCGCTCATCGCCCCGGACGACGTCGACCACCACCTGCGGACCGGCCCGCCACTGCGGGAGGCGGGTCCGGAGAGCGAGATCCGGATCATCCTCGCCACGCTGGGCGTACCCCCGTTGCCGGGATCCCCGCAGCCGGCGCTCGACGGTGCGCCGTGACCCCGGCGATCGTCGCGACCGACCTGGTCAAGGTGTATCCCGGCGTCGCCGCCCCGGCGGTCGACGGGCTGACCTTCGACGTTCCGGCCGGCCAGGCGGTCGGGTTGCTCGGCCCGGCCGGCTCCGGCAAGACCACCCTGCTCAAACTGGTCTGCGGCGCCTGCCCGGCCAGTTCCGGTCGGATCCTGGTGCACGGCCGCCAGCCCGACGCCGGCGCGCGGCGGGACGTGGCGGTGGTGCACCAGTCGGGGCCGTTCGACCTGATGTTGACGGTCCGGGACAACCTGCGGATCGCCGCGGCGTTCCGGGGCCTGCCCTGGCGCCGCGCCCGGTCCCGGGCCGACGAACTGCTCGGCGCCTTCGAGCTGGCCGGCAGCGATGACCAGTTCGTGCACACCCTCTCGGCCGGGCAGCGGCGCCGGCTCCAGCTGGTGCGGGCCCTGCTCCGGGTGCCGAGAGTCCTGCTGCTGGACGAGCCGTCGGCCGGACTGGACGTCGAGGGCCGGCGCCGGGTCTGGGCCGGCCTGAACGAGCTGCGCCGGCAGCACGAGCTGACCATCGTGCTGACCAGCCACTACCTCGACGAGGTGGAGCGCAACACCGAACGGGTGCTGGTGCTGTGCCGGGGCCGGATGCTCCGGGACGGCGCTCCGGCGGATCTGCGGGACGAACGCGGCGAGGCGCGGGCGGTGCTGCGGAGCGGATCGGTGGACGGCTGGCCGGCGATCGCCGCCGGGGCGCTGCGGCTGGGCCTGGCCGCGGCCCGCAGCGGAAACGAGATCGTGCTGACCGGGCCGGACCTGCGGCGGCGGCTGCCCCGGCTGCTCGCCGAACTGGCCGACCAGCAGATCCCGGTCGACAGCGTGGAGCTGGCCACGGCCTCGCTGGAGGAGGCCTTCGTGGCCCTGACCCGATCGGAGGTGACCATCCGGTGAGCCTGTCCGGCCTGGCCGACGACGACACCGCCGCGCCGCCCTGGCACGGCTCCGGATTCACCGCGACGCTGCGGCGGGAGTGGTTGCTGCTCACCCGCAACCGCAGCAACCTGCTGCTCGCGGTGGTGCCGACCGCCGTCTACATCGCACTCGTCGCCACCTCGCTCGCCGACCTGCTCGGTACGGTGACCTACCGGGGCGAGAGGGTCGGCTACCCCGACTTCGTGGTACCCGCGCTGATGTTCGCCGCGCTGCTGGCCGCCACCACCTCGGGTACGGCGTTCGTCCAGGAGCGGGCGCACGGGATGGCGCTGGAACTGTGGTCGTACCCGCTCACCCGCTGGCAGTACGTTGCCGGCAAGCTGCTCGCCGGCTCCGCCCTGGTGTTCGTCCACACGGTCGCCGCGCTGGCGGTCTCGGCGGCGCTGTTCCGGGGGCGCTGGCCGGCGGACCGCTGGGCCGCGCTGCTCTGCGGGGCGCTGCTCGCCGCGCTGGCGTTCAACGCGCTCTGCCTGCTGCTCGGCACCGTGGTGCAGGACTCACAGCGGTTCACCGTGCTGGTGAACGTGCTGGCCCCGCTGGGACTCTTCGCCAGCCCGTCGTTCTATCCGATCGAGAACCTCGGTACGGTGCAGCGGATCCTCGCGGACGTCAACCCGGTCAGCTACGGCGTCACCGCGCTCCGGGAGGCGCTGCTGCGCGGGTTCCCCGGCGCCTGGCCGTATTTCCTGCTGCTCGGGGTGGTCGGCGTCGTCGCGGTGGCGGGGGTGGGCCGGGCCCTGGTGCGGCAGTCCCGGGCGCTCTGAGGCGACGCCGCCAGGCTCACCGTCAGACCTTCTGGTCGCGGCTGGCCAGCCCGGCCGGTGCGGCGGCCAGGGCCGCCTGGATCGCCTCGACCAGGGCGAGCGCGGACTCCTCGGTCAGCTCGACCGCGACCCGGGCGGCCGGGCCGGCGGCCGGGTTCAGAAAGTCGATGTTGAGGGTGTGTGCGTACGGGGCGTGCGTCGGATGGTCCACGTAGACGCAGGTGTGGCTGACCGGGAACCAGCCGTCGGCACCCTTGCCGCTGCCGTCGACCTCGCGTTTCACCGTGACGTACGTGCACATGCCGGCCTCCTCTGGCTCGGGGCGGAACGGGGTCAGGCGCCGAGATGGCGGTCGAAGAAGTCCCGGACCCGCCGCCAGCCCTCGGTGGCGGCCAGCGGCCGGTAGCCGGGCCGGTCGACGGCGAAGAAGCCGTGTCCGGCGTCGGCGAAGGTGTGGAACTCGTGCGGCTTGCCGAGCCGGGTCAGCTCCCTGGACAGCTCCTCCGTCTGGGCCGGCGACGGGTACTGGTCCTCGGCGCCGAAGAGCCCGAGCAGCGGGCAGGAGAGCCTGTCAGCCTGGTCGAGCAGCGGCTTCACCGCCAGCGGGAAGCTCTCCGGCGGGTCGCCGACCACGAACGCGCCGTAGCAGTCGACGGCGGCGTCCAGCGGCAGCCGGGTGGCGGCCAGGAACGCCTGCCGGCCGCCGGAGCAGTACCCGATCACCCCGACCCGGCCGTTCGAGCCCGGCAGCCCGCGCAGGTGTTCGGCCGCGCCGCCGACGTCGCCGACCAGCCGGTCGTCCGGTACGCCGCCGGCGGCCCGCGCCGTGGCCGCCGCGTCGTCCGGGCTCGCCCCCGGCGCCTCCCGGGAGTAGAGGTTGGGGCAGATCGCCGCGTACCCGAAGCTGGCCAGCCGGCGGGTGATCTCCTTGGTCGCCTCGTCGTAGCCGGGCATGTGGTGGATCACCACCACCCCGCCGCGCGGCGTGGGTCCGAGGGGCTGGGCCAGGTACGCCTCGATCTCGTCGCCGCCCGCCCCGGTGATCCGGACCGTCCCGGCCTGCATCGCGTCCTGCAACGTCGCGCTCCCGTCCTGCCGGCCGGACTGTCACCGCCGGCCGCACCGAAGTTTCGTTAGCCTGGGATAACTATTTCAGCCGGTGGTCCGCGGCGGTCCGGCGGCCCGGCGCGGGGATCTTGCTCACACCGGGAAGAGACCCGGGACAGTGGCTCCCGGTGCCCGTAGACTGGCGGCACAACTTCATACCTCATCCAGAGGGGCTGAGGGATACGGCCCGATGACGCCCCGGCAACCACTCCACGGCGGAGCAGGTGCCAAATCCGTCCCCGCCGCGCGGTGCGGCGCCAGGGAAAGATGAGAGGACGGCAATCGCCATGACGTCGATCATCGACGCGACCCCCAGCCAGACCAGCCCGGTGGCCCCCAACCCGGCCCGCGTCCTCGTCTGCCGCGGTTGTGGCACCGAATACCCGCTGGTCGCCCAGCACGCCTGTTACGAGTGTTTCGGCCCGCTGGAGGTCGGCTACGATGCCGCGACTCTGGCCCGGGTCACCCGGGCCGACATCGAGGCCGGCCCGAAGAACCTCTGGCGGTACGCCGCGCTGCTGCCGACCGGCCAGGACCCGACCACCCGGGTCACCCTCGATCCGGGGCTGACCCCGCTGGTCCCGGCCGCCGGCCTCGCCGCCGAGCTGGGCATCCGGGCGCCGCTCTGGGTCAAGGACGACAGCGCCAACCCCACCCACTCGTTCAAGGACCGGGTGGTGTCGGTGGCGCTGACCGCCGCCCGGGGCCTCGGCTTCACCCGGTTCGCCTGCGCCTCGACCGGCAACCTGGCGAACTCGGTCGCCGCGCACGCGGCCCGGGCCGGGGTGCCGTCGATCGTCTTCATCCCCGGCGACCTGGAGCAGGGCAAGGTGGTGACCACCGCCGTCTACGGCGGCGACGTGGTCGCCATCGACGGCTCGTACGACGACGTCAACCGGCTCTGCGGCGAGCTGGTCGAGACCGACGAGTTCGAGGACACCGCGTTCGTCAACGTGAACGTCCGGCCGTACTACGCCGAGGGCTCCAAGACGCTGGGCTACGAGGTCGCCGAGCAGTTGGGCTGGCGGATCCCCGAGCAGGTGGTCATCCCGATGGCCAGTGGCGAGCTGCTTACCAAGATCGACAAGGCGTTCAGCGAGCTGGTCGAGATCGGACTGGTCGAGGCCCCGGCCAACGGCTGGAAGGTCTTCGGCGCCCAGTCGGCCGGCTGCAACCCGATCGCCGTCGCGCTGCACGCCGACACCGACGTGATCACCCCGGTCCGGCCGACCGGGATCGCGAAGTCGCTCAACATCGGTGACCCGGCCGCCGGGCTCTACGCGCTGGAGGCGGTCCGCCGCACGGGCGGCTGGATGGACTACGCCGATGACGACGAGATCCGTGCCGCCATCCGGCAGTTGGCCCGTACCACCGGGGTCTTCGCGGAGACGGCCGGCGGGGTGACGGTGGCGGTGCTCGGCAAGTTGGTGGCGAGCGGCCGGCTGGACCCGGACGCCGAGACGGTCGTCTACAACACCGGCGAGGGCCTCAAGACGCTGGACGCGGTGGCGGCGCAGGTCGGTCCGACGTACCGGGTCAAGCCGTCGCTGCGGGCGGCCCGGGACGCCGGCCTGCTCGGCTGAATTTTTCGGGAAGAATTTTTCGGCATCTGCCCGGGCCTGCCCGGGCAGATGCACGTGCAACTTGCAGGTTAGATCGTTCGGGTTCTCCGGACGAGCGGTGGCCCCGGTGGTACGGATGCGGTGCGTAGCTGCTGTTTTGCCGCCCGTGACGAAAACACGCGGTAGAGGGCTTGACGGCTGCATCTGCACGTCGCAAGATGCTCCGTGCGGGAGGACGCACCGCCGTAGACTTTCAAAGCTCTTACGACCCGACGCCGGAGGCGTTGTGCGGGCGTCCTCCCGACCAAACTCTCTCCCCGGCCGGACTGCCGCCATCGCCCGCCCGTCGGTTCAACGCGGATCCATCGACCCGGGTGACGGTTCCCCGATATTCGGTCGCGCCCGGTTCGTGCAAGCGGCACCCTCCAGAGCATGGACATCGTGGTCACTCCCCTGGACGTCGCCGACGTCGCCGCCACCGAGCGGGCGTACGAGATCGAGGCCGCCGCCCGGGCGACCGACCAGCCCGACGTGCCGAGGCTGCCCCGGCAGCGCTTCTTCGCCGGGCTCCGGCGCCCCTGGCCCGGTAACGACGACCGGCACGCGCTGGGCTATCTCGACGGGGTGGCCGTGGGCTACCTGGCGGTCTCGCTGCCGCAGCGGGAGAACCTGGAGAACGCCGGGCTGACGCTCGCCGTCCATCCGGAGTACCGCCGCCGGGGCGTCGGCCGGGCCCTCTACGAGTACGCGGTGCGGGTGGCCCGGGACGAGGGCCGCAAGCGGATCATCGGCGAGGTGGCGAACATGAGCCCGCAGGCCGCCCCGACGATGCCGGGCGACGCCTTCGCCGCCGCGCTGGGCGCCAAGCCGGCGTTGGCCGACGTACGCCGCCGGCTCGACCTGACCACCCTGGACGAGCCGGAACTCGACCGGCTGCTGACCGAGGGCCTGGCCCGGGCCGAGGGCTACTCGATCGTGCGCTGGCAGGGCGCGACCCCCGAGGAGTACGCCGAGGACGTCGCCTACCTGGACAGCCGCCTGGTCAGCGACGCGCCGATCGGCGACCTGACCTGGGAGGCGGCCAGGCCGGAGGTGACCCGGCTACGCGAGATGGAGCAGGGCTACCACGATCGGGGCCAGTACTGGTACAACAGCGGCGCCCGGCACGACGCGACCGGCCGGTTGGTGGCCTGGACCGGGATCGGCATGAACATTGGCTGCGACTGGCACGCGTTCCAGCAGATCACCCTGGTCGAGCCGGCGCACCGGGGGCACCGCCTCGGCACCGTGATCAAGATCGACAACCTGCGGCAGATCCGGGCGCACGAGCCGGCGCTGCGGGTCATCGACACCTACAACGCCGCGTCGAACGACTACATGATTTCGATCAACGAGGCGCTGGGATTCCGCGCGGTCGCCGGGCTCAACACCTGGCAGGCGACCCTTTGACCGGCGGCGTCCACCCCCGGTGCGGAGGCTGGGACGGGCCGGGCCGGTGCGGCATGATGGCGGGATGACGGAGACCCCGCACCCCTTCTTCGCCCGGCACGCCGACACCCTGGAACGGGCACTCACCGCGATCACCGAACGCTCCTACTGGTCCGCCTACCCCGAGTCACCCAGCCCTCGGGTCTACGGCGAGACCGCCGCCGCCGAGGGCGAGGCGGCGTTCCGGGCGTACCTGGGCGGCAAGTTCCCGCTCGACCAGCCCGGCACCGGTGACTGGGTGGCCACCGAGGCCAGCCCGTTCGGCATCGACCTCGGGGTGAGCTACCCGCACGCCGACCCGGAGGTGCTGCTGGCCGCCGCCGCGACCGCGCTGCCGGCCTGGCGGGACGCGGGGCCGCAGACCCGGGTCGGGGTATGCCTGGAGATCCTCGCCCGGCTGCACGGGCACGTCTTCGAGCTGGCCAACGCGGTGCACGCCACCACCGGGCAGGCATTCGTGATGGCGTTCCAGGCCGGTGGCGCGCACGCGCTGGACCGGGCCCTCGAAGCGCTCGCCTACGCGCACCAGGAGATGACCCGGCACCCGGCGACGGCGGCCTGGGAGAAGCCGGC
This sequence comes from Plantactinospora sp. ZYX-F-223, assembly GCF_039649625.1. NCBI lineage: Bacteria > Bacillati > Actinomycetota > Actinomycetes > Micromonosporales > Micromonosporaceae > Plantactinospora > Plantactinospora sp. ZYX-F-223. Next base: position 12,527 of record NZ_JBDJAV010000029.1, read on the forward strand.
CGGCAAGGGCGACCCGCTGCGGATGACCAAGAACTTCCACGTGGTGCCGCGCGGCGTGGCGCTGGCGATCGGCTGCAACACCTTCCCGACCTGGAACACCTACCCGGGACTCTTCGCCTCGCTGGTCACCGGCAACCCGGTGGTGGTCAAGCCGCACCCCCGGGCCGTGCTGCCGCTCGCCATCACCGTCCGGTACGCCCGCGAGGTGCTGGCCGAGGCCGGCTTCGACCCGAACCTGATGCTGCTCGCCCCCGAAGCGCCCGGCGAGCAACTCGCCTCCACCCTGGCGCTCCGCCCCGAGGTGAAGATCGTCGACTTCACCGGCTCCACCGAGTACGGCGACTGGCTGGAGGCGAACGCCCGGCAGGCCGCCGTCTACACCGAGAAGGCCGGGGTCAACGCCATCGTGGTCGACTCGACCGACGACTTCGCCGGGATGTGCCGCAACATCGGCTTCTCGCTGACCCTCTACAGCGGGCAGATGTGCACCACCCCACAGAACATCCTGGTGCCGCGTGACGGGATCGAGACCGACCAGGGGCACAAGAGCGTCGACGAGGTCGCCGCGGGCATCGCCGGGGCGGTCGGCAAGCTCACCGGCGACCCGGCCCGCGCGGTCGAGCTGATCGGCGCGATCGTCAACGACGGCGTGCTGGCCCGGCTCGACGAGGTCGCCGGGATCGGCGAGCCGGTACTGCCGTCCCGGCCGGTCGAGCACCCGAACTACCCGGGCGCGGTGGTGCGTACGCCGCTGATCGCGAAGCTCGGCGCCGACGATCTCGGCACGTACGGGCGGGAGTGGTTCGGGCCGATCTCGTTCGTGATCGCCACCGACTCCACCCCGCACAGCCTGGCGATCCTGCGGCAGACCGTCGGCGAGCGCGGCGCGCTGACCGCCGCGGTCTACTCGACGGACTCCGCCGTGCTGGACGCGGCCGAGAACGCGGCGATCGAGACCGGGGTGCATCTCTCCTGCAACCTCACCGGCGGGGTCTTCGTCAACCAGTCGGCGGCGTTCTCGGACTTCCACGGCACCGGCGCCAACCCGGCGGCGAACGCCGCGCTGACCGATGGCGCCTACGTCGCCAATCGGTTCCGGGTGGTCCAGGCCCGCCGGCACAGCTGACCCGGCAGCGGTGGGGGCTCCTGCCACGCCGGTCGGGCCCCTTCCACCATCGCCGGAGATCAGGCGGTCCGGCGCATCTGTAGTTCGCGGAGCGTGCGGACGGTCGGGTGTGCCACCCGTACCCCCGTGTCGACGAAGCCCAGCCGCTCGTACGCCCGTACCGCCCGGTCGTTGCCGACCACCACTTCCAGCAGGAGCTCTGGCCGGGCGACCGCCCTGGACCAGTCGGCCACCGCTTCGACCAGGGCGGCCAGCAGGCCGCTGCCCCGCCAGGCCGGAGTGAGGTAGACGGCGAAGACGACGGTGACGCCCGGCTGACCGGGTGCCGCCTGGCCACCGGCGTGCCCGACGACCCGGCCGTCGACCTCGGCGACGAACGCCGCCGTCCGGGGGCCGGTGGACATCCCGGCGATCCGGGCCGCGAACTCGGCGTGCGGTCGGGCCGCCGCGTCGGCGAGCGTCTCCAGGAAGGCCAGCGGGGAATCCGCGAGCATCTCCAGACGGATCGCCCGGACCCGGGCGGCGTCGGCGGGACGTACCCGGCGGACCGTCGGTAGGTCGGCGCTCGGTCGAAGACCGGAATCGGCCGTACCGGCGGCCCGGTCCGGGGTAGCTGACCCGGGTCGATCGGAGGAGTGCGCGGACTCCGGCTCGGCGGCGGTCTGCGGGATGGAAGCCGGCACGTCCGCCATGGTCGCACGCCGTACGGCGCCCAGTTTCGGCGGGTAACGGAGCCGCCGGCGGTTTCGGTGCGGGCCGGTTGAGCTGGGCAGCGACGGCCGCCAATAGGTGAGAGGCCGGAAAGGACCGCCCGGTTGTCTGCTCGGTGACCGTTTTGGCCTAGTGCGCCGCCGCCCGACCTTGGTGTACGGTGCGGGTTCGGCCGCTCGATTCGTGGCTCCCCAATTACATGATCCATTTTGGGGAAAGCGACTCGGCGGTCCCGGCAGGCATACGGCGTCGCCGGAGCTCGGGCAGCTCCGACGCGACCGAAGTAAGGAAGTGCACCGTGGCGCAGGGCACCGTGAAGTGGTTCAACAGCGAAAAGGGCTACGGCTTCATCGCGGTCGATGGCGGGCAGGACGTCTTCGTCCACTTCTCCGCGATCCAGATGGACGGCTACAAGGCGCTTGACGACGGTCAGCGCGTCGAGTTCGAGATCGCCCAGGGGCAGAAGGGCCCGCAGGCGGAAAAGGTCCGGGTCATCGCCTGAGCTGCCGGGCCATCGGCCCGCCGCTCTCGGGCTCGTCCCCCGTTCCGCTGCCACCCGGCCGCCGGTAAGCCGCCGGTCGGGACCGTTGCCGGCCCAGTCCGGACTCCCGCCGTGTCGATACTCCACAACGACGGCGGTCTGCGGCTGGCCGGGTCGCCGTGCGACGTCGTTGGCGTGTCCGGCGGGTCGGTGTGCCGGTTGCTACCGCGCTCGTGCCGGTCGTCCGGCGGATCTCCCCGCGTCTTCCGCACGATGCGTCTCTCGGACTGCCCGCACGGATCCGGGCTGCTGCGGTATGGCGTCCGGCAAGGCGCCCGCTGTCCTGATCGGGTTGGCGTCGACCGCCCCTTGGCCGGGCTTTCCCGTGATTGCGACAACCCGCATTCCGGCCCCCTCCGGAGACGCCGGGGCCGCGCGGTCGGCGGGCGCGGAGGCGCGGATCTGCCGGCGCTTCCCGACTCCCGGCCGGGTCCTGACACCGCTGGTTCGGCTGCCGTTCCGCTCCCATTGGGCTGCTGGTCTCCCGCCGCGCTCCGGCCGCCGCCAGCCGGTCCCGATGCCCGGTTCGACCGGCTCACTCGCTTGCACTCGGCAGGGGAGAGTGCTAAACAAGTGTTTGGCACTCGCATACCGTGAGTGCCAAGGTCGGGGCGGTAGGGCCACGGTCGCGGGCTCGCGGAGCGGGTGCGCGGCACATGGCCGGTCGTCGCGGGCTGTCCGGCCCGGCCGGCGGACGTCACTGTCGCACAGCGCGACGGAGCAGAGCAGGCACCCACGGGTGTCGGCGGCCCCGTCCGCCAGTGCCGTAGTGACGTCCGAAGGTGCGTAATCAGGCGGCAGGTCGGGGTCAACAGGCTCCGGCGGCCGTGAGTGTCCAGGAGGACAACGCCGTATGGCCAAGATGATCGCGTTCGACGAGGAGGCGCGCCGCGGCCTTGAGCGGGGCATGAACACCCTCGCCGACGCCGTAAAGGTGACGCTGGGCCCGAAGGGCCGCAACGTCGTGCTCGAGAAGAAGTGGGGCGCTCCCACCATCACCAACGATGGTGTGAGCATCGCCAAGGAGATCGAGCTCGAGGACCCGTACGAGAAGATCGGTGCGGAGCTGGTCAAGGAGGTCGCCAAGAAGACCGACGACGTCGCCGGTGACGGCACGACGACGGCGACCGTCCTCGCCCAGGCGCTGGTCCGTGAGGGCCTGCGCAACGTCGCGGCCGGTGCCAACCCGATGGCCCTGAAGCGGGGCATCGAGGCCGCCGTCGCGAACGTCTCGGAGGAGCTGAGCAAGCTCGCCAAGGACGTCGAGACCAAGGAGCAGATCGCCTCCACCGCCTCCATCTCCGCTGGTGACACCAGCGTCGGCGAGATCATCGCCGAGGCGATGGACAAGGTCGGCAAGGAAGGCGTCATCACCGTCGAGGAGAGCAACACCTTCGGGCTCGAGCTGGAGCTGACCGAGGGTATGCGCTTCGACAAGGGCTACATCTCGGGGTACTTCATGACCGACCCCGACCGGATGGAGGCCGTGCTCGACGACCCGTACATTCTGATCGTCAACAGCAAGATCTCGACGGTCAAGGACCTGCTGCCGATCCTCGAGAAGGTCATGCAGTCGGGCAAGCCGCTGGCCATCATCGCCGAGGACGTCGAGGGCGAGGCCCTGGCGACCCTGGTGGTCAACAAGGTCCGGGGCACCTTCAAGTCCGTCGCCGTCAAGGCGCCGGGCTTCGGTGACCGCCGCAAGGCCATGCTGGGCGACATCGCCATCCTGACCGGCGGGCAGCCGATCAGCGAGGAGGTCGGCCTCAAGCTGGACGCCGTCGGCCTCGACATGCTGGGCCGGGCCCGCAAGGTCGTGGTGACCAAGGACGAGACCACCATCGTCGACGGTGCCGGCGACGCCGACCAGATCAACGGTCGGGTCAACCAGATCCGTGCCGAGATCGAGAAGAGCGACTCCGACTACGACCGCGAGAAGCTGCAGGAGCGCCTGGCCAAGCTGGCCGGCGGTGTTGCGGTGATCAAGGTCGGCGCGGCCACCGAGGTCGAGCTGAAGGAGCGCAAGCACCGCATCGAGGACGCGGTGCGCAACGCGAAGGCCGCCGTCGAGGAGGGCATCGTCCCCGGTGGTGGTGTCGCGCTGGTCCAGGCCGGCAAGACCGCCTTCGACAAGCTGGACCTGGCCGGCGACGAGGCGACCGGCGCGCAGATCGTCAAGATCGCGCTGGACGCCCCGCTGCGGCAGATCGCCGTCAACGCCGGCCTTGAGGGCGGCGTCGTGGTCGAGAAGGTCCGCAACCTGGACGCCGGGCACGGCCTCAACGCGGCCAACGGTGAGTACGTCGACCTGCTCCAGGCCGGCATCATCGACCCGGCCAAGGTGACCCGTTCGGCGCTGCAGAACGCGTCGTCGATCGCGGCCCTGTTCCTGACCACCGAGGCTGTGGTGGCGGACAAGCCGGAGAAGACCCCGGCTGCCCCGGCTGCGCCGGGCGGCGGGGACATGGACTTCTGAGTCCAGGCTCCACGTCGTGGGGGCGGGCCGCGTCAGCGGTCCGCCCCTTCGTCATGTCGGCATCCGCCGCTGGTTGCGTCGTTTCTGCGCCTGACTGAACGGTTCCTGGGTCGCCCTCGGCGCGTCCACCAGCGCCACGGGCTCCTCGGGAGACATGCCGTCGACCCCGTCCATTTCCGCCCGCTGCTCGGCGTCCCCGTAATCGAGCCGGGACACCGGGGTATGGGCGGAGAGATCCGGGGACGCCCAGGCGACCGAATGGAGATCGTCAACCGGTTCGTCATCTTTTGTCATGACTGCCTCCTCCACCGCAAACGGTAGGAGGCGGCGACCGATAACACGGGTAAATGGCGCGGTATCGATGCGAGCCGCTGCTGGTGCGGTGTGCGGTAGCGGCTCCTAGAGCTGCTTGCGGTAGAGGAAGAAGACCCGCTCGATCCGCGCCCCGGCGCTGGCCGCGTAGAACGGCACCGGGCCGACCCAGCCGATCTCGGCCCGCAGGTGTCCGGCCGCCCGCTGGTCGCGTAGGCACCGGCGGAGCAGTACGCCGCCGATCCCCAGTCCCTGAGCGGCGGGCGCGGTACCCATCGGCCCGAACCAGCTCGGCCGGGACGAACCGTACGCGGCGAAGCCGAGCAGTTCCGGCGCCCCGCCGCCGGTGGGCGTACGGACGGCGACGTGGCAGCCGGCGCCCTGCCGGCCGACCGAGTGCAGCAGCTCGGCGTCCCAACTGCCGCCGAAGGTCGACCGGGCGAACCCGGCCAGCATCTCCAGGTCGGCCGGCTCGGCCCGGCGTACCGTGACACCCTGCTCCGCCAGCCGCCGCTCGGCAGCCTCGGTGGAGCGCAGCGCCGGAGAGGACTCGGTGGAGAGGTCGGCGGTCATGTTCCAGGCGGTCCCCTCCGGGCTGTAGCCGAGCGCCAGCGCGGTGCAGACCGCCGGGGTGTACCGGACGTCGATGCCGGGCCAGACGTAGTGCGGCGGGTTGCCGACGATGCGTACCTGGGTCGCGCCGAGCCCGGCGAGCGCCTGCTCCAGCCGCGACACCAGGGCGCGGCCGATGCCCCGCCGTCGCCGCTCCGGGTGCACCGCGACCAGGTCGAGGTGGCCGGCGGTCGGGTCCGGGCCCCGGTCGGCCATCGAGCCGAGCGCGACCCCGGCGAGCGCGCCGTCCTGCCAGCCGAGCACCCCGACGGTACGCCGCGGCCCGGCGGCGCCCGGCAGCGGCGAGTCGTCCCGGAGCCGGGCCACGATCTCCGCCGCCTCGGCCGAGTCGTCAGGCAGGTCCAGCGCCGCCCGGCAGAGTTCCACCACTGCGGGTAGCTGGTCGTCGGTCAACTCGGTCAGGGACAGCTCGGCGTTCATGGTCGCCGACCATACCGAGCCCGGCCGACCCGACGCGGCCCGGTTCAGCCGGGCCGGGCCAGGGACCGGGCGCCGGCTACCGGTTCGGCTGGCCGAGTTGTCGGGCGGCCTGGACCGCCGCGTACGCGTCGACCAGCCCGGCACCGGTGATGTTCCGTTCCGAGCCGCAGGTGTCGGTGTCCTGCCGCGACTGGAACGTCGGCTCGGCCGGGGTGGCGGTGTCGAGCAGGATGCGCCGGGTCGTCTCCAGGTCGCCGACCAGCGCCGGGTTGGCCGACCACATCAACGCGACCACCCCGGCCAGGTGCGGGGCCGCCATCGAGGTGCCGCTCAGCGTGCCGTACCCGCCACCGGGCAGTGCCGAGAGGACGTCGGCGCCGGGCGCGACCAGGTCCGGTTTGGGCAACCCGTTGGGCGCCGGGCCACGGCTGGAGAAGGAGGTGACCCGGCGCTGCCGGTCCACGGCGCCGACGGTGAAGACGTCCGGGTACGGTGCGGGCGGGTCGTCGACCGAGCCGCAGAACGAGCCGGTGTTGCCGGCGGCGGCGACGAAGAAGATCCCGGCCGCCGCGAGCGCCGAGGTGGCCGGCTGGAGGGTGTCCCGGGCGCAGCCCTCGATCGCCGGGCAGCCCCACGAGTTGCTGAGTACCTGGGGTGCCCGGTCCGGGCGGCCGCCGGTGAACGGGTCGGCACCGGGCGGGAACGGCGCCAGCATGAACTGGAGGCAGTCGAGGTAGCGCGCGGGGTTGCCCAGGTTCCGGTCGAGGTTCACGCAGCCGACCCACTCCGCTCCGGGCGCCACTCCGACCCGCTGGTGGCCGACGGCGGTGGCCAGGGTGTGCGTACCATGGCCGCCCAGGTCGGTGGGGGAGCGGGAGCCGTTCCACGGGTCGTACCAGGAGTCGTCACCGCCCCGGAAACCGGCGGAGAGCGCCGGGTGCCGGCCGTCCACACCGGAATCCGAACCACCCACCACGATGCCCGAGCCCGTGACGCCGAGCTGTGACCAGACCCGGTCCGCGCCGACAAGGCCGAGGTTCCAGTTCGGTACGGCCGGTGCCGGCTCGGCACCACGGCTCGGCGACCCGCTGGCCGGCAGCGGGCGCAACCGCTGGCTGACCAGTACCTGGTCGACGTCCGCCCGCCGGGACAGCCAGGCCCGCACCGCCGCGCCGCCGTCCACCTCGACCGCGTTGACCAGGTAGTACGGGGTGTAGTCCAGGTGCAGACGGTCCAGTTCCCGGCGCAGGTCCGCCTGGGACCGTTCGGCGGTCTCGACCAGCCGGCGGTACACCTCCCGACCCCGGGCCTGCCGACCGGCCGGGCCGGTCTGCGCCACCACCCCGGTCAGGTCCGCCTGCTCCCTGAGCACCACGAAGAGCCGTTCGCCGTGCCAGCCCGGGGAGCCGAGCCCGGCGTACACCGCGCCGGTGGCGAGCAGCAGGACTCCGGACACGGCCGCGGCGACCGGGCGGCGCGGGGTGGCTGCGCCGGGGCGACCGAGGCCGACGCCGTACCCGATGCCGAGCAGCACCGCGACGGCGAGCGAGCCGGCGGCGGCGATGGCCGCCCAGAACGGCACGTCCCGGGCGGTGGAGAGCAGCAGCGTGATCTCCTCCGGATCGACCAGGGTCAGCGGCCCGGCGGCGGCGACGCCGACCAGCCAACCGACCGGGGCGGAGCCGACCGGCCGGAGCCCGGCTTCCGGCGTGCCGGCCCCGGCCGCCGACCGGGCCCGGGAGGTCACCCGCAGGGCGGCGAGCGCGAAACCGGCCGGCGGGAGGACGAGCAGCGCGCCGAGTTGCGCACCGGACTGGCCGATCCCGCCCGCGACCAGCGCCAGTGTCACTCCGGCCACCAGCCCGCCGACCAGGACCAACCGGGCCCCGCCCACCGGGCGCCCCGGGGCCGGGCCGCCGCTGCCGCTCGGGGCGGACCGCTCGTAACCGGCCCAGAAACGTCCATCCAGGACGGTGGCGGCCAGCCAGCCCACCGCGGCCGAGGCGAGCAGCCCGCACACCGTCTCCAGTGCGCCACCCAGGGCGCCGACCCAGACCCAGGGCAGCAGCAGGGCGAGCCCGGCGGCCACGGCCAGACCGATCGCGGCCGGCTCCGGCCGGACCTGCGCTGCCCGGAGCCGCTCCGGCCGGCTGACGAGGCGTCGGATCAGCAGGGCGCCCAGTCCGGCCACCCCGGCCAGCCCGGCGAGATAGACCTCCGGGAGGGTGAGCGGTACCGCCCGGAGCAGCCCGAGCGTGCCGAGCGCGATCGCGCCGAGCAGCCAGGCGCGGCCGGCGGCCCGGACGGCCGGGGAGCGGGGCAGCGCGGCCAGCAGTCCGGCCGGTACCCCGACGAGCAGCGCGGTCACGACGCCGGTCACCGGCCACAGCCAGTCCTGCCGATCCAGGCCGGAGACGAGCAGGACCTGCTCGACGAGCCAGCCGACGGTCTGGCCGCCGACGGTGACGCCGACCGCCCAGACTCCGACCAGCGCGGCGGCGACGACCGGCCAGACCCCGCCGCCGGCAACCGGCACCGGCCGGACCCGCGCCGCCGGCCACGGCGGGTGCGGCCCGCCGGACCAGGGTTGGTGCGGAACTGCCGGCCACGGCTGGTGCGGGGCCGGCGGCCAGGGCGGGGTGGGCGGGGACGGCGGGGACGGTTCGTCGGGCGGCGGTGGCGGACCATCCTGCATGTCCGAACAGTACGACGCCGCCCGGCCCACCGCCGACCTCGGCCGGCTACGGTACGACCGCGTTAGCTCTCCGGCTCCGGCTCGGCGGTGGCGTTGCGCAGTCGGCTCACCAGCTGCTCCAGCGCGGCGACCTCGGCACGCAGGGCGGCCCGGCCCTGTCGGGTGAGCCGCAGCCACGTGCAGGGCCGGCGTCCCTCGTACCCCTTGATCACCCGGAGCAGTTCGGCCTGTTCGAGGATGCGCAGGTGCCGGTTGAGGTTGCCGTCGGTCAACCCCAGTTCGTCCCGGAGGGTGGCGAACTTGCACTCCCGGGTCTCGCTGAGCACGGTGAGGATGCCGAGGCGTACCCGCTGGTGGACGGTGTCGTCCAGGGCCAGTGCCGGATGCGCCGGAGCCGGCCGGTCGTCAGGCATCGCGGACGTGTCTGGTGCGGGCCACGCGTACGGCGGCGAAGACGACGAGCGGCAGTGCCATCAGCACAAGGTAGTGCCCGGGCCGGAGCGAGAGTTGGCCGCCGAGTGAACCGGACTGGCCGCCGAGGATGTCGGTGACCCAGGGCGGCAGGTAGCCCAGTGGGAACGTGCCGCACAACCAGACCGAGAGCAGGGCGATCCAGATCCCGGCGGCGGCGAGACCCGGGCTGTGCTCGGCCCAGGCGAGTGCCAGTACGGCCACCGCGACCGGGAGCAGCGGGGTCAACAGCCCCGGCCAGAACCAGTCCGGTGCTGCGCCCAGCGCACCGGACGGAGCCTCCGTCTCCGGTGCCGCCGCGAGGACCGCGAGCAGCAGCAGCACCCCGAGCCCGGCAGCGGCGAAGATCGGCCAGGAGACCCGCAGGCCGAGTCGCCGGGCGCGCAGGGTGTACCAGGCGGCGGCCGTGGCGATCAGCAGCGGGGTGCCGACGAACCAGAAGGCGTACGACAGGACCGGGTGCCGCTGCTCGTCGGGGAGTCCGGCCCAGTAGGGATGGTCGATGCGCAGCGCGGTCGGCTGCCCGAAGGGCATCCGGTAGAGGGCGATGCTGGCCAGCAGCAGCACGGCGACGGCGAGTGCCGGCAGCCACGCCCCGCCGTGGGTCCGGGTGCGGGTGCGACTGCGCAGCCGGTCCAGCTCGGCCAGGATCTCGGCGGGCCGTTCCTCGTCGGTGGAACTCATCGTCGCCTCCTCAACTTTGCATCAGCGCTTTACTCTGCGATGCAAAGTCTACGGCCGCTGTCAATCCTCCGCCGTCGACACCGCCCGAAGTGACACCCGGAAAGCCCGTGCCGGTCGCCGCTGCGGCTACCGTGGACAGGTGCGTGACCCCAACCTTTCCCGGAACACGGCCAGCCGGCTCTCCCCGTCCCGCCGCGCCGCCGACCTGCGCCGGCTCCGGAGCGAGCGGTTCGACGTACTCGTCATCGGCGGTGGGGTGACCGGCGCGGGCGCCGCGCTCGACGCCGCCTCCCGGGGGCTCAAGGTGGCCCTGGTCGAGGCCCGCGACTTCGCCTCCGGCACCTCCAGCCGGTCCAGCAAGCTGATCCACGGCGGGCTGCGCTACCTGGAGCAACTGGAGTTCCACCTGGTCCACGAGGCGCTGACCGAACGTGGCCTGCTCGCCACCCGGCTCGCCCCGCACCTGGTGCGCCCGGTGCCGATCCTGGTCCCGTTGCCGCCCGGCACCGGCCCGGCCGGGTTGGCCGGCCGGGCCTGGCGGCGCTCCTACTACGGCACCGGGGTCGCGACGTACGACGCCTTCGCCGGGATCTTCGGCGGCGGGCGGGGGATGCCGCTGCACCGGCACCTCACCCGCGAGGGAGCCCGGCGGACCTTCCCCAGCCTGCGCGCCGACGCCATCGCCGGGGCCATCCGCTACTACGACGGGCAGGTCGACGACGCCCGCCTGGTGGTCACCCTGGCCCGCACCGCGGCCAGCCTCGGCGCGGCGATGGTGACCAGCGCCCGCGTCGTCGGCCTGACCCGGCAGGCCCGCGAGGTGACCGGGGTACGGGTCCGGGACATGGAGGCACCGCCCGGCTCCCCGGACGCCGAGTTCGAGGTACGCGCCCGCACCGTCATCGCCGCCACCGGGGTGTGGAGCGACGACATGTCCGAACTGCTCGGTGACGTCGGGGTGCGGCGCGGCCTGCGGGTCCGCGCCTCCAAGGGGGTGCACCTGGTGGTGCCCCGCTCGGCGATCACCGGCGAGGCCGGGCTGATCCTGCGTACCCCGACCTCGGTGCTCTTCGTGATCCCGTGGGGCGGGCACTGGATCATCGGCACCACCGACACCGACTGGCGGCTCGACCGGGCCCATCCGGCGGCCTCGGCCCGGGACATCGACTACCTGCTCGACCAGGTCAACAGCGTGCTGGACCGGCCGCTCACCACCGCCGACATCGAGGGCGTCTACGCCGGGCTGCGCCCACTGCTCAGCGGCGAGGCGGACTCGACCTCCAAGCTCTCCCGGGAGCACGCGGTCTACGAGCCGATGCTCGGGCTGCTGCTGGTGGCCGGCGGCAAATACACGACGTACCGGGTGATGGCCGCCGACGTGGTCGACCGGGCCGCCCGCCGGCTCGGCGGGGTACGCCCGTCCCGCACCGCCGACCTGCCGCTGCTCGGCGCCGACGGCTACGCCGCGCTGTGGCGGGACCGGGCCGACCTGGCCCGCCGGCACGGCGTACCGGCCGGGGTGGTCGAACACCTGCTGGAGCGGTACGGCAACCTCACCACCCACCTGCTGGACATGGTCGACGCCGACCCGCTGCTCGGCTCCCCGCTGGCCGGAGCCCCGGAATACCTCGCCGCCGAGGTGGCGTACGCGGCCCGGGCCGAGGGGGCGCTGCACCTCGACGATGTGCTGACCCGGCGTACCCGGATCTCGTTCGAGACGCCGCACCGGGGCGTCGAGTCGGCCGAGCAGGCAGCCGAGATCATGGGCCGGGTGCTCGGCTGGGACGCCCCGGTCCGGGCCCGCGAGATCGAGCACTACCTCGCCCGGGTGCAGGCGGAACGGCAGTCCCAGCGGATGCCGGACGACGCCACCGCCGACGCCGCCCGGCTGGGGGCGCCGGACGTCCGCGGTTTCGCCTTCGACCGGGGCGCCGGCGCCGGCCTCGACGGGGTGGAGTTGTCCGGCTGACCGGTTCCGTGTGCCGCCGGTCCGGCAAGCCGGGGGAGCGTGGGGGCGTCGCCGGGGCCGCCGGGCGGCGACCCGGCGGCCCCGGCGGTCACAGCACCTTGCCGGGGTTGAGCAGCCCGGTCGGGTCGAGCGCGTCCTTGACGGCCCGGTGCACCCGCAGGCCCACCGGCCCGATCTCCCGGGCCAGCCAGTCCCGTTTCAGCAGGCCGACCCCGTGCTCGCCGGTGCAGGTGCCGCCGAGCGAGAGACCGAGTTCCATGATCGCGTCGAACGCTCGTCGGCCCCGCTCCAGGTTCGCCGGGTCGGCCCGGTCGACCACGATGTTCGGATGCATGTTGCCGTCCCCGGCGTGCCCGACCACGCCGATCGGCACGTCGTACTCGGCGGAGATCCGGGCCACCCCGTCGAGCAGCGCCGCCAGCGCATCCCGGGGTACGGCCACGTCGTCGATGACCAGCCCGCCGTTGCCGTCCGGATAGCTGTCGGCGGCGAACCGTTCCATCGCCGGGTGCGCCAGCCGACGGGCCGCCAGCAGCGCGGCCGCCTCCTCCGCGTCGGTGGCGGCGAAGACCTCGTCGGCGCCGCTCGCCGTGCAGACCTCGGCCAGTACCGCGAGGTCGGCGGCGGCCCGGGTGCCGGTGTCGGCGGCGGCCAGCAGCAGCGCCTCGGCGTCGGTCCGCAACCCCATCGGCCGGTACGCCTCGATCGCGCCGAGGTGGGTGCGGTCCAGCAACTCCAGCAGGCTCGGGCTGAGCCCCCGGGCGGAGATCTCCGCGACCGCCCGGCCGGCGGCGGTGGTCGACGGAAAGACCGCGACCAGGGTCAGCGACTCCTCGGCGGCCGGGCGGAGCGAGACGGTCACCTCGGTGATCACCCCGAGGGTGCCCTCCGAGCCGACGAAGAGCCGGGTCAGGTCGTATCCGGCGACCCCCTTGGCGGTACGCCGTCCGGTGCGCAGTATCTCGCCGTCGGCCAGCACCACCTCCAGACCGAGGATGTACTCGGTCGTCACGCCGTACTTGACGCAGCACATCCCGCCCGCGTTGGTCGCCACGTTGCCGCCGATGGTGGACGACTCCCAGGAGCCGGGGTCGGGCGGATAGCGCAGGCCGTGCTTGGCGACGGCGCCGGCCAGGGTGGCGTTGACCACCCCCGGCTGGACCACCGCGATCCGGTTCACCGGGTCGACCTCGCGGATCTCGTCCATCAACACCGTGGAGAGCACCACGGCTCCGTCGACCGCGTTGGCCGCACCGGCCAGTCCGGTCCGGGCCCCCTGCGGTACCACCGGTACCCGGTAGGCGGCCGCCGCCCGGACCACCGCGACCACCTCCTCGGTGGTCCGGGGCCGGACCACCACGGCCGGCATGCCGGCCACGCAGAGGTCGGCCTCGTCACGCTGGTGGCCGCGGAGCAGGTCGGGATCGGTCAGTACGGCGGACTCGCCGAGCGCCGCCCGCAGGTCGTCGAGAAGATCCGGCATGCCTGGCAGGCTAGCCGCCCGGGAGTACGCCGACCACGGCCGTTTCCGGCCGTCCGGGGACACCTCGGACCACCGCCGTCGGCCGGCACAGTTGCCCTCCGGACGGGTTCGGCGGGTTCGTCAGTGGGTAGTCCCCGCCATGCGCTCCGTCCGGGACACCGTGGCCAAAACGCCCGTGGAGCTCGATCGGGAGCGGATCGCCAACCTGGCGAAGGAGTTCCGACAACGGTCCCGGGCCACCGTACGGGACCGCTGGCACGCCGTGCGGTTCAACCTGGTGCTGGCCCTCCAGGCGGGGGTGGCGGCCGCGCTGGCCTGGGTCGGCTCGCACGAGTTCCTGGGCAACCCGTCGCCGGTCTTCGCACCGATCTCCGCGATCGGTACCCTCGCCTCCTCGGTCGGCCAGCGGCTCCGCCGGACCGTCGAGCTGATCATCGGTGTGGCGGTCGGCATCGGGCTCGGCGACGCCCTGGTCTTCGCCGCCGGCACCGGGCCCTGGCAGCTCGGCGTCATCGTGTTCCTGGCGATCGTGGTGACCATCTTCCTCGGCGGCGGTCCGGCGGTGGTGACCCAGGCGGCGGCGACCGCCGTGCTGATCGTGACCGTCGACATGCCGCACGAGGCCAACATCGAGTCGCCCCGGGTCATCGACGCGCTGATCGGCGGCTTCGCCGGGCTCGTGGTGATCGCACTGGTGCTGCCGTTGAACCCGTTACGCGTGGTGGACCGGGCGGCCCGGCCGGCGCTGGGCCGGCTCACCGAGGAACTCTCCGAGACGGCGGAGGCGATCAAGTCCCGGGACGCGCCCCGGGCGCAGGCCGCGCTGGACCGGCTGCGCGAGGTGGAGCGGCACCTCCAGGGCTTCGAGGAGGCGCTGGAGGGCGGCCGGGAGACGTCGATCCTGTCACCGGTGCGCTGGCACCGCCGGGGAGCGCTGACCCAGTACGTGGAGAGTTCCGAGTACATCGAGCACGCCGTGCACAACAGCGGGACCCTGATCCGGCGGGCGGTCACCGCGCTGGAGGACGATGAGCCGATCCCGGAGGAGATGTCGAACGCGGTGGCGCTGCTCGCCGAGGCGGTACGGCTGCTGCGCAAGGACCTCGGGCTCGGGGTACGCCCGGAGGCAGCCCGGGAACAGGCGTTGCAGGCGATCGGCCAGGCCGGTCGGGCGTACGCCGAGGGCGTCGGGTTCTCCGGCAGCGTGGTGATCGCACAGGTGCGTACCACCGGCAGTGACCTGCTCCGGGCCACCGGCATCGAGCGGCTGGAGGCGAACCAGCTCGTCCGCCGGGCGGCGGGCGGGCATGCCGGCGAGGCCGCCGCGGAGGCCGCCCGGCAGCCCGGGACCAGAGCCTCGGACCGGCCCTCCGACACCCCCTCCTCGGAGGCGGGCCCCGCACGGTAGCTCAGCGGATGGCGGACAGGGCGGTGAGCAGCCGGTCGACCTGCGCGGCGGTGCTGCCCAGCCCGATGCTCGCGCGCAGTGCGGTCGGCGGCAGGTCGCGCCGCCCGCTCCGGGTCGCCGCCTCGGCGAGCAGCCGCCGGGCCAGCGGATGCGCACAGAACAGCCCGTCCCGCAGCCCGATCTGCCAGTGCTGGGCGAGGTCGGCCGCGACCGTCGCCGAGTCCCGGCCGGCGACCACGAACGACACGATGCCGACCCGGGGCGCGTCCGCGTCGAAGGTACGCAGTTCGACCACGTCCGGCAGGGCGGCGAGCCCGGACCGCAGCCGGGTGAGCAGGGCCTGCTCGTGTGCGTACAGCGCGTCGCGGTCCGCCTCGGACAGGGCGGCGCAGACCGCGGCCAGCGCCACCGCGCCGAGCAGGTTGGGGGTGCCGGCCTCGTGCCGGCCGGGCCCGTCGGCCCAGCGCACGTCATGGGTGGCCGCCCCGACCCCGAGAGTCGCCCCGCCACCGGCCAGGTACGGCGGGGCGGCGTCCAGCCAGTCGGCCCGTCCGGCCAGTACGCCGATCCCGAACGGCGCGTACAGCTTGTGTCCGGAAACGGCCACGTAGTCGACCGCCAGGGCGGTGATGTCCAGTTCGGCGTGCGGGGCGAGCTGGGCGGCGTCCAGCGCGATCCGCGCGCCGTGCCGGTGGGCGACCCGGGCCAGTTCGGCGACCGGCCAGCACTCGCCGGTGACGTTGCTGGCCCCGGTCACCGTGACCAGGATCGGTGCGCCGCCGCCGCTGCCCCGGCGCAGTTCCCGCAGCGCCGCGTCGACCGCCCGGACGGCGTCCCCGGCCGAGCCGGGCACCGGCAGCCGGACCGTACCGGCGGGCCAGGGCAGCAGGTTGGCGTGGTGCTCGGCCGCGAAGGTCACCACCCGGGCGCCGGGCGGCAGGGCCCGGGCCAGCAGGTTGAGCGCGTCCGTGGTGTTGCGGGTGAAGACGACGTGGTCGCCCGCGCGTACCCCGAGGAAGTCGCCGACATCCTGCCGGGCCCGCTCGTACGCCAGCGTGCTGCGCCGGGAGAGCGCCCCGGCGCCCCGGTGCACGCTGCCGTACCAGGGCAGCAGTTCGGCCACCGCGTCGGCGGCGGCCCGCGCGCACGGCGCGGTGGCGGCGTAGTCGAGGTTGACCTGTCCCGGCACCCCGAGCATCCCGAGCGGTCCGGTCGCGGCGACCCCGGCCGCTGTGACGCCCGGCGTTGCCGGCGCGGTCCGCGTGTTTGACGTGGCCGCGCCGGTCGGCCGGGCGGGCACGGAAACGAGGCTGGTGCTCATCGGGCATACCTCCGGTGTCCAGGGACCCCGGAGTCGGGCGGGAACGGGGTCCGCGCTTGCCCGGTGCGGACGTGCACCGAGCCCGGTCATCACCCGGGGCACCCCACCGCGAACCTCGACGAGGGTTGCCGGCCAGCAAGCCGGGGCTTGGACGCTGGCACTCGTGACCTGCCAGGAAGCATAGCCGGGCCGGATGTGGTCCGGCCCGGCTGTCCGGAGGAACTACGCTGATCACATGGCCGACACCCCGCCCGGTGCGGCGGCGCCCCAGCCGCCGTCGCCGACTCCGCCGTGGCCGCCCGCCCCGGCGCAGCAATTCCCGCAGCCGGCCGGCACCGTGCCGGAGGTGGCGCAGGGCACCGTGCCGGAGGTGGCGGCGACGTCCGAGCGGCGGAGCCTGGCCCGTCTGCTGACGGTGATCGGGGCGATCACGCTCATCGTCGTCTGCGCGGTGCTGATGGCCTGGGAGCTGGTGTCGCCGGCCGGGGTCACGCCGCCGCTGATCGGGCTGGCCGCGGCGGCGCTGCCGGTGCCGGTGCTGGTCGCCTGCTTCCTCTGGCTCGACCGGTACGACCCGGAGCCGGTCAAGTATCTCGCCTTCTGCCTGGGCTGGGGCGCGGCGGTCTCCACCTTCGCCGCACTGCGGACCAACACCTTCGCGGCCGACACCCTGGAACTGCCCCTCCCGGTGGTCGGGGTGCTGGTCGCGCCCTTCATCGAGGAGCTGACCAAGGCGCTCGGGCCGCTCCTGCTCCTGCTCTACCAGCGCCGCAAGTGGTCCGGGATCACCGACGGCATCGTCTACTGTGGCCTGTCAGCGGTCGGTTTCGCCATGGTCGAGAACATCCTCTACTTCGGCCTGCACGGCTATGCCGAAGGCGTCGACCAGTACGGCCCGGCCACCGGTGCGCAGAACGTCTTCGGCATCTTCATCCTGCGGGTCCTGATCAGCGGCTTCGCGCACCCGCTCTTCACCTCGATGACCGGGATCGGGCTCGGCATCGCCGTCCGGTCGGCCAGCCGCCCGATCCGGATCCTCGCCCCGCTCGCCGGCCTGCTGCTGGCGATGATGCTGCACGGCGCCTGGAACCTGGCCGCGACTCTCACCCAGCTCTCCGGGGAGCCGCTGATCCTGCTCTACAGCTACCTCGGACTGATGGTGCCGATTTTTCTGGGCGTGGTCGGCCTGGCCGTCTGGGTCCGTAGCTGGGAGGGGCGGCTCACCCAACGCCGGCTCCCCGACTACGTGTCGACGGGGTGGCTCACCCCGCCCGAGCTGGCCGCGCTCGGCACCCTCGGCCGGCGGCACGCGGCCCGGCGCTGGGCCCGGCGGATCGCCGGTGACGAGGGGGTCAAGGCGATGCGGGCGTTCCAGATCTCGGCGACCCGGCTCGCCCTGCTCCGCGACGGGCTGGTGCGCGGGCTGGAGCGCCGGCCGGAGCGGCTCGCCGGGCGGCTCGCCGAGGAACGCCGGCTGCTCGACGCGATCCAGGCCGCCCGCAAGGTCTTCGTGGGGCGCGATCCGCAGGCACCGGCCGGCATCTGGGACGGCTCCCGATACCACCTGTCGTTCCCGGACGGCTCCCGCCGGAGCCTGCCGGCTCCGGCTGAGCCGGTGGTGCCGATCCCGGTGGTCCTGGTGGCGCCGCCGCGCCCGCTGGCTCCGGTCGGCCCCGGCTATCCACCCCCGGGATACGGCGGGCCGCCATCCCCTTACCCCGGCACACCGGGCCCGTACGGCGGGCCACCCGCACCCGCACTCGGCCCCGGGCCGGTCGGGTCCTGGCCGGACCCGTACCGGCGCTGAGCGGGTCCGCCCCGCCGGGACACTGAACCTTTTTCAACCTGAACCGCGCGGCGCTCGGGCACCGCGTCCGACCTTGCGGTCCGTCGGACCGCAAGGGGAGGTTGAAAAAGGTTCACTGAGCGGGTCGGTCGTCAGTGGGCGCGGGCGGAACGGCGCGTCACAGGTAGAGGCCGGTGGAGTCGGTCTCCACCCGCCGGGCGGCCACCGCGTGCACGTCGCGCTCGCGGAGCAGGACGTACTCCCGGCCGTGCAGTTCGACCTCGGACCGGTCGTCGGGGTCGAAGAGCACCCGGTCACCGGAGACGATGGAACGCACGTTCGGACCGACACCCACCGCGGTCGCCCAGGCCAGCCGCCGCCCCATCGAGGCGGTCGCCGGGATGACGATGCCGGCGGTCGAGCGGCGCTCGCCCTCGCCGCCGTCCGCCCGGACCAGCACCCTGTCGTGCAGCAGGCGGATGGGCAGGCCGTTGTCGTTGTTTTCCTCGGCGGTCACGACCGGAACGGTACCGTGTGCCGCCACCAGGCAGGTTGGTGGCCGTCACCCCGCCGGCCGCACCGTGCCGGCCCGTGCTGGTACGGCTACCGTAGGAAGGCCGATTCCGCCGTGGGAGGTGCGCTTGCGCCGTTTCGAGCAGCTACGAGCAAGGATCCGTAACGCGTACGCGTCCGGGCGGTCGCCGGGCTCGTCCGGGGGAGCCGGTCCGGTGCGGAGCCGTCCGACGGCCGCGCCCGAGCCGGCGCCCGCGTCGACGCCGGCCGGGGGTGAACCGGTCGCCGACCTGCACCCGTCGACGTCGAGCCGGGACGACGCGGACGTACCGCACGCGCTGCGGATCGCCGCCGCCTGGTCGTGGCGACTGATCGTGATCGGTCTCGTCGCCTGGGCGCTGCTGCGGGTGGTCGGCACGATCCGGATCGTGATCATTCCGTTGGCGATCGCCCTGTTGCTCTCCGCCCTGCTGGCCCCGCTGGTCAGCCTGCTGCTGCGGGCCCGCTTCCCGCGGTCCCTGGCCACCGCGGTGGTGCTGGTCGCCGGCCTGGCCGCCGTGGTCGGCACGCTCACCCTGGTGGTCAACGAGTTCATCCAGGGCGTACCGGACCTGAGCCGCAACGCCACCAGCGGCATCCGGCAGATCCAGGAGTGGCTGAAGACCGGTCCGCTGCACCTGTCGGACAACCAGCTCAACTCGTACATCGAGCAGGGCGAGCAGTGGATCAACGAGAACACTCAGGCGTTGACCAGCGGGGCGGTCTCCACCGCCGCGACCGTGGCCGAGTTGCTCACCGGGGCGCTGCTGGTGCTCTTCGCCACCTTCTTCTTCCTCCGGGACGGCGAGAAGATCTGGCGTTTCCTCGTCCGGCTGCTCCCGCTGGCCGCCCGGTGGCGGGTCGACGACGCCGGCCGGGCCTCCTGGGCGACGCTGGTCGCGTACGTCCGGGCGACCGTACTCGTCGCGTTCATCGACGCGGTCGGGATCGGCATCTTCCTGGTGATCTTCGACATCCCGTTCGCGTTTCCGCTGGCCGCGCTGGTCTTCCTCGGCGCGTTCATCCCGATCGTCGGGGCCACCCTCTCCGGTGCGGTGGCGGTGCTGGTGGCCCTGGTCGACAGCGGCTGGGTGAGCGCGCTGATCATCCTCGGCGTGGTGATCGGGGTCCAGCAGGTCGAGGGGCACATCCTGCAACCGCTGATCATGGGTCGGGCGGTGGCGATCCACCCGCTCGCGGTGATCGTCGGCATCGCCGCCGGGGTGGTGCTGGCCGGCATCGTCGGCGCACTGGTCTCGGTACCGCTGATCGCGGTGCTCAACACCGCGGTCCGTCGACTCGCGCACCGCCGGCCGCCGGAGGTGCCGCCGGACGCCGTGGTGGTCGCCGCGAAGGCCCCCTAGCGCGTAGTCGCCGCGAAGGCCGGTCGGTCCCGGTCGCGCCGGTCGGTGGCGGTTGCGGTCAGGACTTGCCGAGCCGCTCCAGGGCGCCCCGGGCGACCTCCGGCCGGGTGGTGTACCAGAACGGCGGCAGCGACTTCCGCAGGAACGCGCCGTACCCCCGGGCGGTCTCCAGCCGGGAGTCGAGTACCGCCACCACGCCCTTGTCGCCGGTCGACCGGATCAGCCGGCCGACTCCCTGGGCCAGGCGTACGGCGGCGATCGGCACGCTCACCGAGGCGAAGCCCGAGCCGCCCGACGCGTCCACGGCCGCGGCCCGGGCCGCCGCCAGCGGCTCGTCCGGGCGCGGGAACGGCAGCCGGTCGATCACCACGAGCTGGCAGGAGTCGCCGGGCACGTCCACGCCCTGCCAGAGCGACATCACCCCGAACAGGCAGCTCGCCCGCTCCTGCCGGAACCGGCGGACCAGCAGCGGCAGCGCCTCCTCGCCCTGGAGCAGGATCGGCAGGTCGGTACGGGCCCGGAGCAGCTCGGCGGCCTGCAACGCGGCCCGGCGGGACGAGAACAGCCCCAGGGTACGGCCGCCGAGCGCGCCCACCAGCCCGAGCAGTTCCTCACCGGCCGCCGCCGGCAGGCCCGAGGCGCTGGGCCGGGGCAGGTGTGCGGCGACGTAGAGGATGCCCTGGCGCGGGTAGTCGAACGGGGATCCGACGTCGAGTGAACGCCAGCCGGCGTCACCCCCCGACCCATCCGCCTTGGCAGAGCCCGCCTTCGAGGAGTCCACTTTCGAGGGGTCCGGTTTCGAGGCGGTGTCCCGGTGAGCGGCCCCGGGCTGGTCCTCGGCGCTCGGCTGCCCCGCCCGGGCCGCCCCGGCACCGGGTGGCGCCGCGTCGGGTCGTACGGTGCGCAGCGCCGCCGCCCGGGGGTGCGGACGGGTCGGATCGACTCCCGGGTCCGCCGGGGCGGCCAGCCCGAGGGCCCGGGCCACGGTGTCGAACCGGCCGCCGAGGGCGAGCGTGGCCGAGGTGGCGACGACGGTGCGGTCCTCGTACAGGTGGGTGGCGAGGGTGCCGGCCACGGAGAGCGGGGCGACGACCAGGGCCCGCCGGCCCGCGCCGCCGCCGTCCGGCTTCTCCACCCAGGCCACGTCGTGGTCGGCCTCCTCCAGCAGCCGCTGGGCGGTCTTCGACAGGTCGTCGAGTACGGCCTTGGCCTGCTGCTTGCGGACCGGGTCGGGATCGTCGGCCTTGACGTCGCCGATCTTCTCCAGTGCCGCCCGGGTCGCCGCGTCCAGCAGCGTGCACGCCTCGCGCAGCGGGGCCGGCAGCTCGCCGGTGATCCGCCCGGCCGGTGCCTCGGCGAGCCCGACCGCCAGCGAGTCGCCGGCCGCCACCAGCGATTCGGCCAACTCCGGGGTGAGCAGGGGCCGGCTCCGCCGGGCGGCCCGGTCGATCAGCTCCGGAATCAGTTCCGCCTGGGCAGCCGAGGAGACCCGGTCGGCCAGCTCGTGCGCCTCGTCGATCACCAGCAGCTTGTGCGGCGGCACGATGTGCCGGCCGGCGAGCATGTCGACGGCGAGCAGGCTGTGGTTGGTCACCACCACGTCCGCCTCCCGGGCCCGGGCCCGGGACGCCTCGGCGAAGCACTCGGTGCCGTACGGGCAGCGGGCGGCGCCGACACACTCCCGGGCCGGCATCGAGACCAGTCGCCACGCCTGGTCGTCGACGCCCGGGTCGAGCTCGTCGCGGTCGCCGGTCCCGGTCTCCATCGCCCAGTCCCGGATCCGCTCGATCTGCTTGCCCAGCCGGCCCGCCTCGCCGAGCCACTTCGTCCCGCCACCGCCCCGGCCCGGCGTGTCGAAGAGGGCGTCCTCCGGCTCGTCCTCTGTGGAGTTCTCCAGCCGGGCCAGGCAGAGGTAGTGGTGCCGGCCCTTCAGCACCGCGAAGGTCGGCCGCTGGCCGAGGACCGGGGTGACCGCGTCGGCCAGCCGGGGCAGGTCGTGGTCGACGAGCTGGGACTGGAGCGCGAGGGTGGCCGTGGAGACCACCACCGGGCCGTCGACGGTCAGCGCCGGGGCGAGGTACGCCAGCGACTTGCCGGTGCCGGTGCCGGCCTGCACCAGCAGGTGCTCGCCGGAGAGGATGCTCTCCTCGATCGCGGTCGCCATCTGCTGCTGGCCCGGCCGGGCGTTGCCGCCCGGCACCGCACCGACCGCCGCGGCGAGCAGCTCCGCGCCGCTGGGGCGGTCGCCTCGGCGCCGTCGGCGGGACCGGGGCGCCGGGGGACGGCCGGAGTCCGCCGCCTCGGAGTCGATCAGGGTGGGGGCGCTGGCGTCGGTGGCGGGCACGGTCACCGTGCGACCGTACCCGCCGAACCCGACACCGCCGCGCCGCCTCGCCCCGGCGGGTCCACGGCCCGGCCGGATCGGTGCCCGGACCAGGGTGCGGGCCCGGATGATGTTGTCGATTTCGACGCCTGCCGGACGCTTCACGCACCGCGCGTATTGGGTGACATCGGCTAGGGTGCGGGCATGTCGAGCGATGTGGTCCGAGTCGTCTACCGCAAGTACGACGGCACCGCGCACCGGGACTACCCCGCCCGCAGACTGACCGAGGACGACCTGGGTGTGTGGCTCGGCGTGACCGCCGGGACGGAGTCGGTCTACCACGGTCGCCCCTCGGTGGAACAGATCCCGTTCGTGTTGCTGGTGCCGCACGACGCGTGGTGGAGCGCGATGTTCAACCCGCCGCCGCGGACCAGCGAGGTCTACTGCGACATCGCCAGCCCGGCCCGCTGGGAGGGGGACACCGTGCACCTGATCGACCTCGACCTCGACGTGGTGCGTCGGCGCGGCACCGGTCTGGTGGAGCTGCGCGACGAGGACGAGTTCGCCGAGCACCGGGTCCGGTTCGGCTATCCGGAAGAGACGGTGGCGCAGGCCCGGGCCGCGGCGGAGTGGCTCTACGTCGCGCTCGGCGACGGCACCGAGCCGTTCGCGTCGGCGTACCGGAAGTGGCTGGCGCTGGTGGTCTGAGCCCGGCGCCCCCGCGGCCCGGCCGGCTGCGGACGCCGCGCGGCGCCGGCTATTCGCGCTGGAACTGCCAGGGGTGCTCGTCCGCGCCGATCCGGGGCACCCGGGCCAGCTTCTCCGGGTTGAGCTGGTGGTAGGCGGCGGTGATCCGGCCGTCGGCGACGGTGAACCACATGATGCCGTGCAGCGGCAGGCCGGGCCGGTAGTCCGCCTCGATCTGGAATCCGAGCGTGCCGTTGACGAGTACCGGCCGCATCCGCAGGTTGTGGGTGTCCCAGGCGGCCCGGCGCATCAGCCCGAGGGCGAACCGGGCCACCTTGACCGCGCCGACCACCGGATGCCGCGCGGTCGGGAAGAGGCCGCCGCCGTCGCCGACGAAGACCACGTCCGGGGCGAGCACCTCGAGCAGCCGCTCGGGCTCGCCGGACTCGATGGCGTGCAGGAACGCGCTGACCAGCCGCTGGTGTTCGGCCGGGTCGGCGGAGTGGCGTGGGCCGTCCTCGGTGACCGCGCGCCGGGCCCGGGAGGCGAGCTGCCGGGCGGCGGCCGGGCTGGTCGCCAGCACCGTGGCGATCTCCGCGAAGGGTACGGCGAAGACGTCGTGCAGCACGAACGCGACCCGCTGCTCCGGGGTGAGCCGTTCCAGCACGGTCAGCAGGGCGATGCTGACCTGCTCGGTGTGCGCGGCCCGCTCGGCCGGGTCGGGGGCGAACCCGTCCGCCCCGCCGGCCGACCCGGGCAGCCGGCTGACGATCGGCTCCGGCAGCCACTCACCGTGGTACGACTCCCGGCGTACCCGGGCCGAGCGGAGCACGTCGAGGCAGATCCGGGCGGTGGCGGTGGTGAGCCAGCCCCGCAGGTCGCGTACCTCGGCGCGGGCCTGCGGGGTGCCCAGGGCACCGGCGCAGCGCAGCCAGGTCTCCTGTACGGCGTCCTCCGCCTCCGCCCGGCTGCCGAGCATCCGGTACGCGACCATGGTGAGATGGTCCCGTTCGGCCTCGAACTCGCTGGCCAGATCCCGCACCGCTGCCTCCCCCGCCGCCGTACGTCCTCCCGCGAGGTTAGCGCCGACCGCAGGGCCGGCAGCCGGCCGTACCGGTCCGGTTTCGGCCGGACCGGGAGGTCAGGACCGCCCGGTGCGTCGATGGGCGGGTGCCGGCGCGGCGAATCTCACACCGGCGGCGGTGTCGGGCCGTTCGGTCGGGTTCGTGCCGGCCTGTCGACGATAAAGGTGAACAGCAGATGAATGCCAGGTGAACCGCCCCTGACCAGGGGTGGGCGGGCGAAAACTCCGATCCGAGGTTTCCTAGCATTCCCCAGGGGCAGCCTCTTGCGGCCCGCCACCCGTCCGCCGACGCAACGAGGTCCGTGCCGTGAAGTTTTCCCTCCGCCCCTCCGAGGGCGCGTTCTACGAGTTGTTCAGCAGAGCCGCTCAGAACCTCGTGCGGGGTACCGAGCTGCTGAACGAGCTGGCGCTGCCCGGGGTCGACGTGCAGTCGGTCAGCGAGCGGCTCACCGAGGTCGAGCACGACAGCGACCAGATCACCCACGAGCTGTACAAGAAGATCAACTCCACCTTCGTCACGCCGTTCGACCGGGAGGACATCTACCGGCTCGGCTCGCTGCTCGACGACGTGATGGACCACCTGGAGGCGGTCGGCAACCTGCTCTACCTCTACGGGCTGACCAAGCTGCCGTCCCTGCCCCGCGAGATGCACGAGCTGGTGAACGTCCTCGACCAGCAGGCCAAGCTCACCGCCGAGGCGATGCCCCGGCTGCGGGCGATGAAGGACCTGGAGGACTACTGGATCGAGTGCAACCGGCTGGAGAACGACGGCGACCAGGCGTACCGGATGCTGCTGGTCCGGCTCTTCTCCGGCGAGTACGACGCGCTGACCGTGCTCAAGATGAAGGAGGTCGCCGACGAGCTGGAGGCGGCCTGCGACGCGTTCGAGCACGTCGCCAACACCGTCGAGACCATCGCGGTCAAGGAAAGCTGACCCGTGAGTCCTGAACTCATCGCCGTACTGGCGGTGATCGCCGTCGCGCTGCTCTTCGACTACACCAACGGGTTCCACGACGCCGCGAACGCGATCGCCACCAGCATCTCCACCCGGGCGCTGACTCCCAGGGTCGCGCTCGGCATGGCGGCGATCGGCAACTTCATCGGCGCGCACTTCGGCGCGGACGTGGCCAAGACGGTCGGCTCCGGCCTGGTCGAGCTGCCACCCGGCGTCTCCAGCCTGGGCATCGTCTTCGCCGGGGTGATCGGCGCGATCACCTGGAACCTGATCACCTGGTACTTCGGCCTGCCCTCCTCGTCCTCGCACGCACTGATCGGCGGGCTGGTCGGGTCGACGCTCGCCGCCTCCGGCACGGTGCTCTGGAAAGGCATCGGGGAGAGCGTCGTACTACCGATGATCCTCTCGCCGCTGGTCGGTTTCCTGCTCGGCTACCTGGTCATGGTCGCCGTCCAGTGGATCTTCCGGAACGGGCAGCCGGGCAAGCTCAACCGGGGCTTCCGGTGGGCCCAGACCGCCTCGGCGGCGGCGATGTCGATCGGGCACGGCATGCAGGACGCCGCCAAGACCATCGGCATCGTGGTGCTCGCCCTCTTCGTCGGCGGCTACCAGAGCAGCGCCGAGCACATCCCGGAGTGGGCGTTCTGGACCTCGGCGACCGTGCTGGCCCTCGGCACGTACGCGGGCGGCTGGCGGATCATCCGTACCCTCGGGCGGAAGATCATCGACCTCCGGCCGCCGGAGGGCTTCGCCGCCGAGACCGTGGCCAGCGGGGTGCTCTACTTCAACGCCCTGGTGCTGGGTGCGCCGATCTCCACCACGCACACCATCACCTCGGCGATCATGGGCGTCGGGGCGACCAAGCGGCTCTCCGCCGTCCGCTGGGGGGTGGCCGGCAACATCGTCGGCGCCTGGATCCTCACCTTCCCGGCGGCCGGCTCGATCGGCGCGCTGATGTACCTGCTGGTCAACCCGCTCTTCTGAGCGATCCCGCCCCGGACGGCCAGCCGTCCGGGGCGGTCAGGGGTAGGTCACGCCGATCTGCTCCCGGATGTCGTCGAGCAGGCCCATCACCTCCAGGGTCGCGGCGTGCGGCACCAGCGGGCTCTCCAGCAGCCCGGCGGCGAGGCAGCGCTGCACCTCGGCCGCCTCGTGCTGATAGCCGGAGCCGGTGAGGTCGACCGGCAGCAGTTCCGGGTCGGCGCCGTCCCGGAGCAGGGTGACCTGGCCCGACCGGTAGAACGGCGGCGCCAGCTCGATCCGGCCGGTCCGCCCGGTGATCGTCGCCGCCACCCGGGTCGCGCCGATCATGCCGCAGCTCAGCGTGGCGACCGCGCCCGTCTCGTAGCCGAGGATGATCCCGGTGTTCTCGTCGACCCCCTCCGGGCTGATCCGGGCCCAGGAGCGGACCTGGTCCGGCAGGCCGAGCAGCAGGTGCGCCAGGCTGATCGGATAGACCCCGAGGTCCAGCAGGGCGCCACCGCCGAGCGCCCGGGCCCGCATCCGGTGCTCGGGCGGGAACGGCCCGCCGACCCCGAAGTCCGCCTGCACGCTGGTCACCTCGCCGATCGCGCCGTCGGCGATCAGCTCCAATATCCGGAGTACGACCGGATTGCACCGCATCCACATCGCCTCCATCAGGAAGCGGTCGCTGGCGGTGGCGGCATCGACGAGCCGCTGGGCGGCGGCCCGGTCCAGGGTGATCGGCTTCTCGACGAGTACTGCCCGGCCGGCGTCGAGGCAGGCCATCGTGGCGTCGAAGTGCGCCGCGTGCGGGGTGGCGACGTAGACCACGTCGACGTCGTCGTCGGCGGCGAGTTCCTGCCACGACCCGTACGCCCGGGGGACCCCATGCCGGTCCGCGAAGGCGCGGGCGGTCTCCTCCGTACGGGAGCCGACGGCGACGACCTCGGCGTCCGGCAGCAGCTTCAGATCCTCGACAAAGGTGGCGGCGATGTAACCGGTGGCCAGGATGCCCCAACGTGTCTTGCGCTCGGGGCTGTATTGCTGCGCCATGGAACCTCTTCAACTACGGGTCGGCGGGCACGTCCGCCGGTCAACGGCACGGGAAACAGACCTGAAGCATCCCCGGCTACCCGAGGCGAGGCAAACCGCACCCGGTCTCCAGGCGTGACACCCGTCGCGCCTCCATGGTGTGGGGTTGGGATATCTGCCAGCGAGACTGTCGAGCTGCCCCGCCTGTGCGCCCACTGTCCCGGGCCGTCCAGGCCCCGGCCCCCGCTGGCCGGTCGACCCGAACCACCTCGCCATGCGCCGTCTCGGCAAACCCGACTCTCCGTGCCCCGTCTGTGCACCCAGCTCCACAGTCCGCGCACCAGCTACTCCCCGGTTCGCCGGGGCGCTCCTTCTGATTCTTACGGCCATCCGCTTCATCACCGACAGGGTTACTTGAGATCGGTCGATGTGCGCTTGGCCTTTCCGCCGTATTGGAGCCGTTCTCTGGCGCCTTCTCAGCGCGCCCCGGTCCCGACCGTCCGGGGCCGGGGCCTTTGCGACGCGCTGACCTGCTGGTGCGTGCTCGGCGCTAGTTCGCCTCTGAAGCCAGACTTGAGCGCCTCATGTCCGGCTCCGTAGCCGAGCACCGTGCCGCCCGTACACAAGATCGCGGCTGCCCGGACGGTCGAACTACCCTCGCTGCATGACCAGCTTTGCCGCCCCGGAGTCGATCGCCGCACACGCCCGCCGGTTCTACGCCGAGGGCGGTACGCCGGTGCCGCCCCGGCCGGCCGCGACCGTACTGCTGCTCCGGCCGGACGCCTCGGGGCGGGACGGCTTCGAGGTGTACATGATCCGCCGCGCCGCCAGGATGACCTTCGGCGGCATGTACGCTTTCCCCGGCGGCAGCGTCGACCCCGGCGACTCGGAGATCCGGCTGGACTGGTCCGGCCCCGGCCCGGCGGACTGGGGGAGCCGGCTGGGCCAGCCGCCCGGACCGGCCCAGGCACTGGTCTGCGCGGCGGCCCGAGAGGTCTTCGAGGAGGCGGGCGTACTGCTCGCCGGCCCGGACCGCGACACGGTGGTGGGCGACGTCAGCGGCGAGGAGTGGGAGCGGGCCCGGCAGGCGCTGGTGAACCGACGTAGCGGCTTCGCCGACCTGCTCCGGGACTGCCGGCTGACCCTCCGCTCCGAGCTGCTGCTGCCGTGGAGCCGCTGGGTCACCCCGGAGTTCGAGCCGCGCCGCTTCGACACGTACTTCTTCGTGGCGCTGCTGCCGGCCGGGCAGGTGCCCCGGGACGTCTCCGGGGAGGCCGACCACACGATGTGGATCCGTCCGGCGGAGGCCCTGGGCCGGTTCGAGGCGGGCGAGATCGCCATGCTCCCGCCTACGGTCATCACGCTGACCGAGATCGGCGACTGCGCGGACCTGGCCGGGGTGCCTGCCGCCGCGGCCGTGCGGGACCCCAGCACCGCGATCATGCCCCGTTTCGGCCAGGCCGAGGACGGCACCCCGCACTTCGTACTGGATTGAGCTGAGCTGCGGAATCGGATGATCCCGGAGAGTTCGGCCGCTGGGAACCAGCCAAACTCCCCGGGATCATGGAGGAGCGAGCGTACGGAGCGCGTCGGTCAGCCGAAGCGGCCGGTGATGTAGTCCTCGGTCTTCTTCACGCTCGGGTTGCTGAAGATCTTCTGGGTGTCGTCGTACTCGATGAGCCGGCCGGGGTCACCGGTGCGCTCGATGGAGAAGAAGGCCGTCCGGTCGGAGACCCGGGCCGCCTGCTGCATGTTGTGCGTGACGATGATGATCGTGTAGCGGTCCTTCAGCTTGAACATCAGGTCCTCGATCGCCAGCGTGGAGATCGGGTCCAGCGCCGAGCAGGGCTCGTCCATCAGCACCACCTGCGGCTCGACCGCGATGGTCCGGGCGATGCAGAGCCGCTGCTGCTGCCCGCCGGACAGCCCCGCGCCGGGCTTGCCGAGCCGGTCCTTGACCTCGTCCCAGAGGTTCGCCGAGCGCAGCGCCCGCTCGGCCGCGTCCTCCAGGACCGACTTGCGGCGTACGCCGTTGAGCCGCAGCCCGGCGACCACGTTTTCGAAGATCGACATGGTGGGGAACGGGTTCGGCCGCTGGAAGACCATCCCGATCATCCGGCGGACCGCGGTCACGTCCACGTCCCGCTCGTAGATGTCCTGGTCGTCGATGGTGAGCTTGCCGTCGACCCGGGCACCCGGCAGCACCTCGTGCATCCGGTTGATGGTGCGCAGGAAGGTCGACTTGCCGCAGCCCGAGGGTCCGATGAGCGCGGTGACGGTCTTCGGTTCGACGGTGAGGTTGATGTCCTCGATCGCCTTGAACGAGCCGTAGTACGCGGTGACGCTGGTCGCGTCGATTCGCTTGGCCATGATCATTCCTTCGGGGTTATCGGCTGAACCGGTTGCGGCGGGCCAGCAGTTTCGCCGCGATCGTCAGGATCAGCACGAGGGCGACGAGGGTGAGTGCCGCGGCCCAGGCGCGGGCCGGCGCGTACCGGGAGGCGTCCCCGGCCTGCTGGTAGACGAAGAGCGCCAGCGACGACTGGTTGTTCTCGAACGGGTTGAAGTTGATCGCGGCGCCACCCCCGGCGACCAGCAGCACCGGCGCGGTCTCCCCGGCCGCCCGGGCGACCGAGAGCATGACGCCGGTGACGATGCCGGGCAGGGCGGTGGGGAGCACGATCCGCAGGATCGTCTTCCACTTCGGGATGCCGAGTGCGTACGAACCCTCGCGCAGCGGCGCCGGCACCAGCCGGAGCATCTCCTCGGTGGACCGGACGATGGTGGGCAGCATCAACACGCTCAACGCGAGCGAGGCGGCGAAGCCGGAGTAGCCCGGCCGCCCGTCGTTGAAGTACGGCGACACGATCAGGATCCAGAAGGCCAGTACGAAGAGGCCGGCGACGATCGACGGGATGCCGGTCATCACGTCCACGAAGAACCGGATGGTGAAGGCGAACCGGCCCCGGCCGTACTCGACGATGTAGATGGCGCAGGCGATGCCGAGTGGCACGGTGATCAGGGTGGCGACGCCGACCTGCTCCAGCGTGCCGACGATCGCGTGGTACGCGCCGCCGTTCGGGTCCCGGGCCCCGATGTTGTTCATCGAGGTGCCGAAGAAGTTGCCGTCCAGCCGCTCGACACCCTTGCTGACCAGCGTCCAGGTGACCGAGGCCAGCGGCAGCAGAGCGAGTACGAAGGCGGAGTGGATCAGCGCGCTCCAGGTACGGTTGCGGGCCTGCCGCCGCCCCTCCACCACGCTGCTGGCGACGAAGAGACCGACCAGGTAGAAGACCACCGCGAGGGCGACGACCAGGGCGGCGCCGCCGATCCCGGCGCCGTAGACCAGCGCGGCGGAGAGCACCACGGCGGCGGCAGCGATGCCGAGGCTCGCCACCACCGGGAGTTTCCGGGCACGCAGTTGTGGGCTCTGCCCCGGCGCGGCCGAGGGGGGTGCGGTCATCGTTGTCGTCATGCTGCGGACTCCGTGAACTCCCGGCGCCGGTAGATGATGGCCCGCGCGGTGATGTTGACGATCAGCGTGATCGAGAAGAGCACCAGGCCGGAGGCGATCAGCGCGCCCCGACCGACGTCGTTGGCCTCGCCGAACGCGTTCGCGATGTTGGCGGCGACGGTGTTGCCGCCGTTTTCGATGATGTTGAACGAGATGTTCGAGACGATGCCGAGGGTCATCGCCAGGGCGATGGTCTCGCCGAGCGCCCGGCCCAGGCCGAGCATGGTGGCGCCGATGACGCCGGGGCGCCCGTACGGCAGCACCGCCGTCCGGATCATCTCCCACTTGGTGGCGCCGAGCGCGAGCGCGGCCTCCTCGTTGGCGGTCGGGGTCTGCCGGAACACCTCGCGGGAGAGCGAGGTGATGATCGGCAGCACCATGATGGCCAGCACCAGCGAGCCGAGCAGGATCGACCGGCCGAACGGCCCGTCACCGCCGAAGATCGGGATCCAGCCGAAGTACTTGTTCAGCCAGACCGAGAACTCCTGGACCGGGCCGTAGAAGAAGTCCCGGCCCCAGAGCCCGAAAACCACGCTCGGCACCGCGGCCAGCAGGTCGATCAGGAAGCCCAGCGCGGTGCCGACCCGGCGGGGTGCGTAGTGCGACAGGTAGAGCGCGATGCCCAGCGCCACTGGCACGGCCAGCAGTAGCGCCAGGACCGACGTGAGTACGGTGCCGAAGGCCAGCGCGCCGATGCCGAACCTCGGCTGCGCCTCGTTGGGGAACCAGCCCTCGAAGGTGAAGAAGTTGGCGGTGTTGGCGTTGAGTGCCGGTACGGCCTTGGCGATCAGGAAGATCGCGATCGCCACGATGATGACCAGCACCATCGTGCCGGCGGCCATGGTGAAGCCCTGGAAGAGGCGCTCGGCGCCGAAGGCCCGTCGCCGGGGCAGCGCCCCGCCGCCGCCCAGGCCGGTGCCGCCGCCGCTGCCGTCGCCGCCGCGCCAGCCGGCTCCGTCCGGAGCGCGGTCCGCGGGTGTCACTGGTACGTCGACCGACAGCGCGGCACCGGCGGACCCGGTGTGACCAATGGTCACCCGAGGTCCGCCGGTGCCGGCGTTGGCCGAGCGGTCTGGGGTGTCGCCCATCTGCTCGCTCGCTCCGTTGACGAAGTTATGAGGATGATCTATTTGGAGATCAGGCGAGAGCCTTGACCGACGCCTCGACCTTGCTGCGGACCGACTCCGGCAGCGGGGCGTAGCCCAGCTCGGTCAGGTCGGCCTGCCCCTCGGTGCTGGCGGCGTAGCTCAGGAAGCCCTTGACCAGCGCCAGCTTGTCGGCGGCGAGGCCCTTGGAGCAGACGATCTCGTAGGTCACCAGGACGATCGGGTACGCCCCGGCCTCCTTGGTGTTGAAGTCGATCGACATCTTCAGGTCTTCGCCCTGGCCGGTGACCTGCGCACCGGCGATGGTCTTACCGGCCGACTCGGGGGTCAGTTCGGCGTACTCGCCGGCCCCGTTGCCGATCTTGGCCATCTTGAGGCCGCCGTTCTCGGCGTACGACATCTCGACGTAGCTGATGCTGCCCTGGGCCTGCTTGACCGCGCTGGCCACGCCGTCCGACTTGGCCGCACCGGTGCCGCCCGGCGCCTTCCATGCCTTGCCCTTGCCGAAGGTCCAGTCGGCCTCGGCGGTCTTGGCCAGGAAGTCGGTGAAGTTGTCCGTGGTGCCCGACTCGTCCGAGCGGTGCACGGTCTGGATCGTGGTCGACGGCAGGGTCGCACCCGGGTTGTCAGCCTTGATCGCGGCGTCGTCCCACTTGGTGACCTTGCCCGCGAAGATCTTGGCGAGGGTGGCCGGCTTGAGCTGGAGGTTGTCCAGGCCGTCCACGTTGTAGACGACCGCGACCGGGCCGATCACCATCGGCAGGTGGATGGCCTTACCGCCGGGGCACTTGGCGTCGGCCTTCGGCTGCTCGTCGTCCTTGAGGGCCGAGTCCGAGCCGGCAAAGTCCGCGGTGCCGGCGATGAAGGCCTGGATGCCCGCACCGGAACCGCTCGGTTCGTAGTTGATGGTCGAGCCGGTGCACTTCTGCTGGTATGCCTTACGCCACTCGTCGACCGCGTTCTTCTGTGCCGACGAACCCTGGGCGTTGATCGTGCCCGTGGCGCAGTCGGCCGCCGCGGAGGACCCGGAAGCCGATGGCTCGGTGGGCTCGTTATTGTCCGAGCCGCACGCGCTGACTGCCAGTGCCGTGGCCAGAGCGAGACAGGCAATGGTGCCGTGCCGCTGGAGCTTCACCTGAAAGGTTCCCTTCACCTTGTACGAAGCAAGCCCGAGGCGCCGCCCCGGGAGCCGACTAGTGGTCGGCTAGTAGGGAAGTTAGGAGCGCCAGGTAGCCGGTTCGCCGGTCGTGAGTGAACGCAGGGTGAACAGGGAGAGCCGGCTGGGTGGCCGGATCCTGAGGGCAAGATGTCCGTTCCGTGAACCGTGGGACCGGTGCGACATCTAGGGCTATTAGCGCGGTTTCGTGACCCGCCCGGGCTAACCGGACGGCCGGTGGCCGGTGCTCCGTACGGACGGTCTGGGTCGACCGCCGGGACGGTGCGGCTGGCCCGTACGGTCGCCGCCGGATGGCTGTCCGGGATGCCGGCCGTCCACTCCGGAGGCGCGCCCGGTCAGGCTGGGCGCTGCGCCGACCCCGGCGACCGGCGGTACCGCACGTGCCGCAGCCAGTTCGCGAAGCCGAGCCGGGTGTAGAGCGCCATCGCGCCGGTGTTGGACTCGTCGACGTAGAGCATCACCCGGGTCAGTCCCCGGTCGCGCAGGTGGTGCAGGCCGGCGAGGGTGAGCGCCCGGCCCAGCCCGAGCCCGTGACTGTCCGGGTCGACACCGAGCACGTACACCTCGCCGATCGGCCCGGTCCCCGCCGCCCGGGCGGCCGGCTCCGGCCCGCCGTGCGCCTCGGTCCGCCCGCCGTGCACCTTGGTCCAGTGGAAGCCGAGCAGCCGGCCCGACGACTCCTCGACGGCGAGCAGGAAGCCGGCCGGGTCGAACCACGGCTCGGCGAGGCGCAGCCGCAGGTCGGCCAGGTCCCAGCGGCCCTGCTCCGGATGGCTGGCGAAGGCGCGCCGGTTGACCGCCAGCCACGCCTCGTCGTCGCTGCCGGGCCGGAACGCCCGCAGCGCGACCCCGGCCGGCAGCTTCGGCTCGGGCAGCGGGTCCCGCAGCGAGCGGCGCAGTTGCCACAGCACCCGGGACCGGTGCAGCCCCAGATCGAGAGCGAGCGCGGCGGCCGAGGGATGGTCGCTGTGCGCCCAGACCAGCAGCGCGCCGGTTCCGGGTACCCGGTCCAGCGCCGCCGAGACCAGCGCCCGGCCGAGCCCCTGCCGGCGCCACAACGGATGTACGACGAGTTCGGCGGAGACCTCGGCCCCGTCCAGCGGTTCCAGGTGCGCGTAGCCGACCACCGCCCCGGCCGGTTCCCGGACGAGCAGATGGGTGACCGGGCTTGCCTCGGCCTGCCGGAGCCGCAGCGTCACGTGCTCGGAGAGCGGGTCGGCGCCGTCAGCGGCACTCGCCACACCGGCCAGGGCGAGTACCGCCCCGACCTCGTCCGGTGCGAGCCTGTCGAGGCTGGTCACCCGCGACTCCGCCGGCTGTTCGGTGGTCATCTGCTCACCGTAGTCCCCGCTGCAACGGTGCCCGCCGGCCGGAGGCTCAGGACCGCACCGCCGGCCCGGCCAGCGGGGTTCCGGCCGGCGGCTGTCCACCTGGCGGGGCCGCCGGCCGACCGGGTGCGGGCGCCGCGCCGCCCGGCTGGCCCTGCATCGGCGTGCCGCCCGAGGGCGTGCCGGCGGGCGGCGTGCCGATCGGCGGTGGGCCGGTCGGCAGCGCGGCGAGGGCGTACTGCCGGGCGAGGTCGGGCAGCAGCCATCCGAGCGCGATCACCGTGCCCTGCCGGTTGCCGCCGGCGTCGTGCAGCAGCACGATCGCTCCGGGCGCGACGCCGGCGATCACCCGCGCCGCGATGGCGCCGGCACTGGGACGGGTCCAGTCCTTCGGGTCCACCGCCCAGTGCAGCGAGGTCATGCCCAACTGCCGGGCCACCGCGACCACGGTGGCGGTCCAGGCCCCGCCGGGCTGCCGGAAGTACCCGATCCGCGCGTCCGGCACGGCGGCCCGGATCGCCTCGTTGGTGCGTACCAGGTCGGCCCGGATGCTGGCGCTGGGCCGGCTGCCCAGCCCGACGTCGTGCCGCCACGAGTGGTTGCACAGGGTGTGCCCCTCCGCCACGATCTCCCGGACCAGTTCCGGGTACTGCTGGGCGTTCTCGCCGACCAGGCAGAAGGTGGCCTTGACGTGGTACTCGCGCAGCACGGCCAGGGTCTGCGGGGTGTACCGGGGATCGGGGCCGTCGTCGAAGGTGAGCGCCACGTAACGGGCGCCGGTGCTGACCCGGGCCCCGTACGGTCCGTCCCGCTCGGGTGGCAACTGCGGCTCGTACGGCTGCGTCTGGTCCGGATCGGCCGGACCGGGCTGCGGGGTGCCGCCCGGCGGCGTGCTGGCCGGCGGTGCCGGAAGCCCCGGACCGTCCGGCGCCTCGGTCGGTCCGTTTTGCTGCCCCGGGTCGGCCCGTCCCTCGGCCGGCCCGCCGGCCCGGTCTGCCGACCGCTGGTCCGGTTCCCCGTCCGACTGCGGATCGGTCTGGTGCCGGGCCTGGTTCTCGGGTGGGGCCAGTGCTCCGCCGGGCTGGCCGAGGGTGTGGCCGAGCGCGTACGCGCCGCCGAGTACGGCGACGGTGACCAGCGTGGCGACCGTGAGCATGTGGGTGCGGGACATGGTCGGCATCAGCGGACCGCCCTGGGGGAATCCGCCCGTCCCGCGCCGAAAACCATCGTGGGAACCACTGATGCCCCCTCTGCCTCCTCCGGACGTTCCCGGTCAAGGCTACGTACCTATTGCCCGAATTCTTATGGTTTCTCGCATTTGCTGTGAGTCGCCTTCGGGTCGGTACGCCAGAAGGCCACCCGGCACCGCCGGGTGGCCTTCGTGGTCGAGGTCGGACGTCCTCGTCAGACGGGCAGCGGCACGCTCTCCGACTCGGGCAGCGGCCGGGACGGCGGGGTGACGAACTTGTAGCCCACCTGCCGGACGGTGCCGATCATCGACTCGTACTCCGAGCCGAGCTTGGCCCGCAGCCGACGTACGTGCACGTCGACGGTGCGGGTGCCGCCGAAGTAGTCGTAGCCCCAGACCTCGCGGAGCAACTGGTCCCGGGTGAAGACCCGGCCCGGGTGCTGGGCGAGGAACTTGAGCAGCTCGAACTCCTTGTAGGTCAGGTCGAGCGGCCGGCCCTTGAGCTTGGCGGCGTAGGTGTCGGGGTCGATGGTCAACTCGCCGGCCCGGATCAGCCCGCCGGCCGCCGCGGTCGCGTTGCTGAGTCGGCCGACCGCGAGTCGCAGCCGGGCCTCCACCTCGGCCGGACCGGCGCTGGCCAGGATGACGTCATCGACGCCCCAGTCCGCGTTCAGGGCGATCAGACCGGCCTCGGTCACCACCGCGACCAGCGGCACACCGAGCCCGGTCGCGTGCAGCATCCGGCACGTCGCCCGGGCTTCGCTCAGTTCCGAGCGGGCGTCGACGAGTACGGCGTCCGGGCTCGGCCCGGAGACGAGGGTGCGGACATCACGCGGGGCGGTACGCACCGAGTGGGGGAGCAGGTCGAGGGCCGGCAGCACGACGGACGGTTCGCCTGCGCGCGCGGTCACCAGCAGCAGGATCTCCACACATCACCTCCGTCCCGGCGGCACCTGGGGCGCCGCGCGGTGGCCAGCGGCACTCGGGCGGGGACTCCGGGACCGCTGGGGGTTGGGGTCGTCCCGGCGTCACTGACGGGCAGGTAAGGCTCAACCTTATCGGAACTTCCGCCGGACGCTCTCACACGTTCGGTTCATCGGTTGTGTGATCGGTCATTACCGGCAGGTTTCCCGGATCGTGTTCCGGTTCGGGGACGTCGGGCCCGGCGCGTCGGTGGTCGGTCTGGCACGATCGGGGCGTGTACCCCTCGACGCCACCGGAGACCGGCCGCGATTCCTGGCCGGAGAACCGCCCCGGTCCGGCCGGCCCGCAGCGCGCCCCGGACCCGCGCGGTCGCCCCGCCGGGCCGGACGCCCGCAGCCCCTTCGACGCTCCGCGCGTGCCGGACGGTCCCCGGCACGGTGACGGAGGCAGGTCCGGCGACGGCCCCCGGAACCCGGACGGCCACCGCGCCGGCGGCCGGGTCACGGACGGCTCGCGCCCGGACGGCGAGGTGGACCCCGAGGAGCTCGACGGCGAGGAGGAACTGCCACCCGTACCGGTCCGCCGGCTGCTCTCGGTGGCGATCGCCGGCTTCGCCGGACTGCTCGGCGTCGGTCTGATCTTCGGGGCGCAGACCGCCGGGCCCGGTGCCAGGCTGCCGTTCGCCGTGGTCGTCTTCGGGGTGCAGCTCCTCTTCGTCCTCGCCTGGACCATGGCGATGCGCCCGCCGGCCCTGCTGCTGGTGGGCGGGGTCGCGGTGGCGGTCGCGGCCGCCGCCGACGCGGCCGCCGTGTTGCCGCAGATCGCCGCGCTCGCCCCCCTCGGGTACGTGGCCGCGGGCGGCTTCCTCGTCGGGGTGCTCGGGCAGCTCGTCCGCCGGGCGGACCGGGCCCGGGTGACCGAGTCGCTCGGCGCCACCCTGTTCATCGTGGTCGGCGTGGTCGCCTTCGGCACCCTGATCGTGCTCAGCCGGATCCCGAAGGGTACCCAGGCGATCTTCGTCTGCCTGACCGCGGCGGCGGTGGCGCTGACCGTCGCCCGGGTGACCGACGCGGTGCTGCCCTGGCCGCGCCTGGCCCCACAGGTGCCGCGCGGCGCTGCCGGTGTGGTGATCGGGGCGATGCTCGGCACCCTCGCCGCGGGCATCCTCGGCAGCTACCTGGTGGCGTTCACCCCGACCAGCGGTGCGGTGGTCGGACTGGTCGCCGCGGCTGCGGCGGCCCTGGCCGACCTGGGGGTCGGCTACGGCGAGGCGGGTCGGCAGATGGCCGGCGAACCGCCGACGATGTGGGTCGCCCGGCACATGCAGGGACCACTCGGCGGCTTCGCGTTGGCCGCACCGGCCGCGTACGCGATGAGTGTCTTCTTCCTCTGAGCAGGGGGCGGCATCGGAGCGGAAGGGCGGCTTCCACCACCCGCCGGGGCGGCGTACCCCGACGGTTGGAGATGTGCCCGTTCGGGTAGATAGTGGTGCCGACGACGGCGGTAGGCGGGTGCGACGGCACCGGATCTGGGAGGCGGCGTGGCGGACAGCTATCCGGCAGACGGCGGGACGTACGGCGAACGGCCCCGTCGGCGCAGGGGGCGTCGCGCGCTCGTCATCCTGGTCATCCTGCTCCTGGTGCTGGCCGGGCTGCTGGTGGTGGCCGACCGGGTCGCCGCCGGGATCGCCGAGCGGGTCGTCGCGGACCAGATCGACCAGGAGATCTCCCGGCAGAACGTGCAGTCCGCCGCTCCCGAGGTGACGGTCGGCGGCTTCCCGTTCCTGACCCAGGTGCTCGGCGGCCGGTACGACTCGATCAAGGTCCTGCTCCGCGACGTGCAGGGGCCGGTGCAGGGCACCGACGCCGCGGTGAAGGTGCCGGAGCTGACCGTCGACGCCCGGGACGTGACGGCGTCGCTGGACACGCTCCGCTCCGGCCAGGGCGAGGTCACCGCGAAGACCGTCCAGGGCACCGGGACCGTCGCGTACGACAGCGTGGTGGCGCTGATCGACCGGCCGGGAGTCCAACTGCGGGAGCTGGACGGCAAGCTCGCCGTGACCGCGCCGGTCCGGGTGCCGATCCTGGAGCAGGAGCTGACCGTGCAGGGCACCGCGAACGTGACCGTCGACGGCGACGACATCGTGGTCACCTTCGACCGGCTCACCTCCGCCGACCTGCCGGACAATCCGGTGGTCCAGACCTTCGTCAACAACTTCGCCCGGCAGCTCTCGGTCCGGGTGCCGTTGCCGCCGTTGCCGTTCGCGCTGCAACTGCACGAGGTACGGCCGCTGCCGGACGGACTGGCCGTCACCGCCAGCGCCCGGGACGTGGCGCTGAGCGAGGTTAGCTGATCAGAGTGGTCAGATCCGGGGTCGCGCGATCCCGGATCGTGGTTGGTCCTGTGTGACGAGTCCGTAGCGCTGGTAGGCTCCCGATTCATGGGGACGCTCCTCACCAAACGGCGCGCGGTCGACCTGTGCCGCGTGGCCACCTGCCTGTGTCGCCCCGTCATCTGACGGCGGGGCTGTTCTGCGTACCCTCTGAGTCCTTCCCTCACGCCCGGCAGCGGCGCCGTCGCACGTACCCGTGATCCCTACCTGTCCATGGGTCCCGCGCGTGAGATGCGACAACAACATCGGTCGACCTCCACGCGCAGGCTCACACAAATCCTCACCAAGGAGTGATCTGATGAGTCGCGACACCGCACTCGTCTCGGCCGACTGGGCCGAGAAGAACCTCGCCACTCCCGGCGTGGTCTTCGTCGAGGTCGACGAGGACACCACCGCCTACGACGGCGGGCACATCGCCGGTGCGATCAAGCTCGACTGGAAGACCGACCTCCAGGACCCGGTACGTCGGGACTTCGTGAACAAGGCGCAGTTCGAGGCGCTGCTCTCCGAGCGCGGCATCTCCAACGACGACGTCGTGGTGCTCTACGGCGGCAACAACAACTGGTTCGCCGCCTACGCGTACTGGTACTTCAAGCTCTACGGGCACCGCGACGTCAAGCTGCTCGACGGCGGCCGCAAGAAGTGGGAGCTGGACGCCCGTCCGCTGGTCACCGACACCGTCTCTCGCCCCGCCACGCAGTACACCGCGCAGGAGCCGGACCTGTCGATCCGGGCCTTCCGCGACGAGGCGGTCGCCGCGATCGGCAGCAAGAACCTGGTCGACGTGCGCTCCCCCGACGAGTACGCCGGCCGGCTGCTCGCCCCGGCGCACCTGCCGCAGGAGCAGGCGCAGCGGGCCGGGCACATCCCGACCGCGATCAGCGTGCCGTGGTCGAAGGCGGCCAACGAGGACGGCACCTTCAAGTCCGACGACGAACTGCGCAAGATCTACGGCGAGGCGGGGCTGGACGGCAGCAAGGACACCATCGCCTACTGCCGGATCGGCGAGCGCTCCTCGCACACCTGGTTCGTGCTCAAGGAGCTGCTCGGGCACCAGAACGTGAAGAACTACGACGGATCCTGGACCGAGTACGGCTCGCTGGTCGGCGTGCCGGTGGCGCTCGGCGACGAGCCGGGGGAGGCGTGAGCACCATGACCGCTCCGATCGCCGCCGGCTGCGCGGCGCCCGACCAGGCGGCTCCGCTGCCGGCGAGCCTGGACCTGGAGAAGGAGACCGTCATCACCGGGGTCGTCAGCGCCGAGAACGGCGAGGCCGTTCCCGGGGCGTACGTCCGGCTGCTCGACTCCACCGGCGAGTTCACCGCCGAGGTGGTCACCTCGCCGGCCGGGCAGTTCCGGTTCTTCGCCGCACCGGGCACCTGGACGCTGCGGGCGCTCTCCCGGCACGGCAACGGCGACCTCTCGGTCACCGCCGGCCGGGGCATCAACGAGGTGGCCGTCACGGTCGCCTGATCCGCCGCCGATTCCTCGACGGAGTC
Organism: Plantactinospora sp. ZYX-F-223; assembly: GCF_039649625.1. Classification (NCBI taxonomy): domain Bacteria; kingdom Bacillati; phylum Actinomycetota; class Actinomycetes; order Micromonosporales; family Micromonosporaceae; genus Plantactinospora; species Plantactinospora sp. ZYX-F-223. The sequence continues at coordinate 52,652 of NZ_JBDJAV010000029.1, forward strand.
CCGCCGATCCCACCTGATCGGCGGGACTCCGTCGTGTCCGCCCGGGTACGCCTTCAACCACCTGTCCGAGGCGAGCCGGACATTGGTGTGCCAGCCGGCCAGACGCTGGTTGAGCGGTCGCTTAAATTCGACTACCCTGACTTTGAGCGATCGCTCAAAGCATGCGACGGGGGTGTCGAGATGGACGAGCCGGAGAGACCAGGTGGACGGAGCGGCGCGAACTGGATCCTGGCCGGACTGATCGCCGGGGGCGGCGCGATCGCCTTCGTGCTCACTGTGCGGACCGGGCGGGCCGACAGCGCCATGCTCTTCGTCGGGCTGCCGGTGCTGCTCGCCGCGGCGCTGGCGCTGATGCCGCCGCGGACCACCCACGGCCGGGTCTTCGTGGCCACCACCATCGTGCTGCTGCTGGCCGCGGTGGCCCTACACGAGGGAGCCATCTGTGTGGTGCTCGCCGCCCCGTTGGTGTACGCGGTCGTGCACGGCAGCACCGCACTGATTCGCTGGCTCCGCGAGTCGTCCTCCCGCGCCTACGGGGCGCTGGTGTTGCCGCTGCTGCTGCTCGGCGGCGTCGAGGGCAGCGTCGACGGGCTGCGGATCGCGCCGGACCAGTCGGTCGAGGTCGTCCGGGTGGTCCCGGTCCCGTCCGGCGAACTCGCCGGCCGGCTGGCCGCAGGCCCACGACCCACTCCGGTCCGGTCCATTCCACTGCGGATGCTCGGCGTGCCCGTGCCCCAGCATGTCCACGGGACCGGGCTGGACGTCGGCGACCGGTGGGCGTTCGGCTACCACGGCACGTCGCACGGCCCCGGCGGTCAACTCCTGGCCGAGGTCGACGCGGTGGCACCGGACCGGATCGGCTTCCGGTTCGTCGAGGACACCTCGATCACCGCCCGGTGGCTGACCTGGCACCGGGCCGATCTTCACTGGCGCGCGGTCGACGCCGGACACACCGAGGTACGGATCACCGCCGCCTACCGGCGGGGCCTCGATCCCTCCTGGTACTTCGGGCCCCTCCAGGACGCGTTGGTGCACGAGGGCACCGGCCACCTGCTCGACATGCTCGGCCTGTGATGACGCCGCCGGCTGCAACGGCGGTGGCAGCGGCGCCGGCGCCGGCTTCGGTACCGACGGCGGTGGTGGGATGAGCGTGACGACGGTCCGCTACCTCTGCCTGCTGGTACCCGTGGCGCTGACCCTCGGCGCGGCCCGGCTGGAACGTAGCCGCGAGGCCCGGTTCGCCGCGCTGCTCGCCTTCGTCGCGGCGGCCGTCGGGATCGCGGCCCTGAGCGAACTGGCCCGCCCCACCGGGTGGTACGCCTTCGCGCCGGTCGACGGCACGTTCCGGGGCATGCCGGTCGACCTGTGGCTCGGCTGGGCCCTGCTCTGGGGGCCGGTGCCGGTGCTGCTGCGCCGGGTGCTGCCGCTGCCGTTCGCGCTCGGCCTCCTCTGCTGGCTCGACGCGGTGGTGATGCCACAGCTGCGTCCGCTGGTCCACCTCGGACCGTCCTGGTTGGTCGGCGAGGCCGTCGGCCTGCTGTGCGTGGCGCTGCCCGCCCAGTTGCTCGGCCGGTGGAGCGCCGACCGGCGCCGGCTGCCCGCCCGGGTCCTGCTGCAACTGGGCGTCTTCACCGCGCTGGTGCTGTGGCTACTGCCGACCGTGGTGTTCGAGTTCGGCGACGGCTCGTGGGATCGGCTCGGCCGGTTGCCGGCGACCTGGCTGTTCGTGCTGGCCCAGCTCGGCCTGCTGCTGGCCGTACCGGCGCTGGCGGCGGTACGCGAGTTCGCGGTCCGGGGCGGCGGCACGCCGTACCCGTGGGACCCGCCGCGCCGGCTGGTCACCACCGGGCCGTACGGCTATGTCGGCAACCCGATGCAGGTCAGCACCGTCGGGCTGCTTGTGCTGCTGGCGGTGGCGACCGGGAGCGGCTGGCTCGCCGTCGCGGCGCTGGCCGGCGTGGCGTTCGGGGCCAGCGTCGCCGGCCCGCACGAGCGGCGCGACCTCGACGACCGGTACGGTCCGGACTGGCGCCGGTACCGGGCTCAGGTCCGCGACTGGTGGCCCCGGTGGCGGCCGTACCCGTCGGACAGGCCCGCTGCGCTGCTCTGGCTCGATGGCGACTGCGGACCCTGCGCGGCCGTCGGTGCCTTCCTGGACCGGCGTGACCCTTGCCGACTCCTCCTCCGACCGGCGGCGGAGCACGACCGCCCGCTGCGCCGGGCCCGGTACGCGGGCGGCGACGGGCACGAGGAACGGGGGGTGGCCGCCGTCGCCCGCGCACTGGACCATGTCACTCTGGGCTGGGCCTATCTCGGCTGGTTGCTGCGGTTGCCGGGAGTGGCCTGGCTGGCGCAGCTGGTGACCGATGCGATGATCGCACCGCCGCACCTGACCCGCCAGCGAGTCCAGGCCCGCCCGCGAGGCGACGCGGGAACCCGGCCACGAGGAGAGGAATGTCCGACACCAAACAGCGACTCCTCGACGGGACTCTCGCCGCCATCGGCGCGCACGGCATCGCCGGAATATCCGCCCGGACCATCGCCAGCGCCGCCGGGGTGAACCAGGCCCTGGTCTTCTACCACTTCGGCAGCGTGGACGAGCTGCTGGCGGCGGCCTGTACGGCCAACACCGCTGAACGGGTCGCGACCTACTCCGCCCGGTTCACCGAGGTACGCACGCTGCGCGAGCTGCTCGACGTCGGCCGGGCGCTGCATGAGCAGGAGAAGGAACTCGGGCACGTCTCGGTGCTCGCCCAACTCCTGGCCGGCGCCCAGACCGACCGGCGGCTCGCCGAGTCGGTCGCCGCCGCCCTGAGGCTCTGGGTCGACGAGATCGAGTCGGTGCTCCGCCGGCTGCTTGTCGGTTCCCCGTTCGCGGAGATCGCCGACGTCGGCGGGCTGGCCCGGGCGATCTCCGGGGCGTTCGTCGGCCTCGAACTCTACGAGGGGGTGGACCAGGCGGGGGCCGCCCGGGCGTTCGCCGCTCTCGAACAGCTCGCCCTGCTGATCGACATCGTTGACGATTTGGGCCCGGTACCCCGGCGGGCGCTGAAGGCCACGGTCGAGCGCGCGGTCCGCCGTAACCGCGAACCCTGACCCGGTCTGACCGAGCCTGCCACCCATGCCGTGGTGGCCTGGCGGACCTGGGCGAGTTCGTGCCGGAGCTGCGTATGACGGACGTGTGCGACGGGCGGGAACGGGAACCCGCACGGGTGACGGGGAAACCGGCTGAAAGGGTCGATGGGGGATGTCATGCCGGAGAACTCGGCCGAGACCACCACGGTGGGCGAGTTTCTGCTCTGCCGGCTGCACGACCTCGGCGTACGGCACATCTTCGGGCTGCCCGGCGACTACACCATGGAGTTCCTCGACCAGGTCGAGGCGTTTCCGGACATCGAGTGGGTCGGAAGCTGCAACGAGGTGAACGCGGCGTACGCCGCCGACGGGTACGCCCGGCTGGCCGGCATCGCGGCGATCGTCACCACCTTCGGCCCCGGCGAGCTGTCCGTGGTCAACGGCCTGGCCGGCGCGATGGCCGAGTCGGTGCCGATCGTCTCGATCGTCGGCGGCCCGACGACGGAGATCATGGACCGGCGGGCCGCCATGCACCACTCGCTCGGGGACGGCGACTTCGACCGGTGGGTCCGGGTCGCCCGGGAGGTGACGGTCGCGCAGGCCACCCTGACCGCCGGCAACGCCACCGTCGAGATCGACCGTGTGCTGCGGGAGTGCTGGACCCAGCAACGTCCGGTCTACCTGCGGCTGCCCGGGGACGTCGCCCGGCAGCCGGTCCCGAAGCCGCCCCGGCGGTTCGACCGGCCGGCACCGGTCAACGCCCCCGAGCAGCTCGACGCGTTCGATGCCGCCGCACAGCGGCTGCTGAACGGTGCCACCTGCCCGGCCCTGCTGGTCGGCAACCTGGCCGTCCGGTACGGCCTCGGCGCCGAGATCGCCGCGCTGCTCGCCGACCGGCACTGGCCGGCCGCCACCCAGGGCCTCGGCCGGGGGCTGCTCGACGAGACCGGCCCGAACTACGTCGGCGTCTACAACGGCGGGGACAGCGTCGAGCCGGTGCGGCGGATCATCGAGGAGGCCGACGTGCTGGTCTGCGTCGGTACCAAGTTCTTCGACTGGGACGGGCTGTTCACCGCCGACCTGGATCCGGCCCGGATCATCTCGATCGGCCGGCGGGCGAGTTCGGTGGGCGGCCGGCTCTTCGCACCGGTCGCCCCGGCCGCCGCGCTGGCCCGACTGCACACCATCGGGCCGGTCCGCGCCGTCGACTGGGCGACTGCGGCCGACCCCGGCCGGCTGCCGGCAGCCCGGCTCGACCCGGCCAGCAACGCGCCGGTCACCCAGGCCCGGCTCTGGCCGGCGATCTCGGCGATCCTCGCCGAGGGCGACATCGTGGTGCCGGAGACCGGTACGCCGTCGTTCGGGGTCGCGTCGATCCGGCTGCCGAGGAGCGCGGTCTGCGTGCAGGCGCCGCTGTGGGGGGCGATCGGGTACGCCGTACCGGCCGCGTTCGGGGCGGCGACGGCGGCACCGGAGCGGCGGGTCGTGCTGATCACCGGGGACGGTTCGCTGCAACTGACCGCCCAGGAGATCAGCCGGATGATCGCCACCGGTCAGCGACCGCTCATCTTCGTGCTGAACAACGCCGGCTACACGGTGGAGCGGGCAATCGACGGGCGGCACCAGCCGTACAACGACATCGACAACTGGCGGTACACCGACCTACCAGGCGTCTTCAGCCGACAGGTCGCGGTCGACTCGCACCTGGTCGGCACCGAGGGGGAGTTGGCCCGGGTACTGGCCGGGCTGGGCGGCGTACCGGATCGGCCGACCGTGGTCGAGGTCATCCTCGACCGGCTGGACCTGCCGGCCGGGATGCCGCAGTGGGGCCGGGAGACGACGGCGGTCGACTACCAGACGACGTTGGGCGAGGAACCCCGGCTCTCCTGGCGGGGCCCGCCCGACCAATGACCCCGATCACTCCGGCACGTGCACCCGGCACCCCGTACGAGTTCACCGCCATCGCGGAGGCGCTGTCGTCGCGTACGACGACGACCACCGACGGGCCTACGCCGAGCGAGCCGACGCAGCCGGAAGCAACGTGACGGGGGCGGGCAGGGGGTGGCGACGGCACGCGCTATCGGCCTCAACCTCGGTTCGCGTTCGTGACTCCGGAGAGCGCCACCACGAGGGTCCAGTCCGAGCTGCCTCCCCGATCCGGGTCGGCGGCATCGACGGGAAAGTCCGGGCTGGCGGCGTCGACCGCCCCCGGGCCCTCCTCGGCTTCAATGGTGATCCACCGTCCGTCCTGTAGCCGGAAGGTGTACTGGCCGAAAGCCGTCGTGTCGACCTCGTCGAGAAGCCCGAACTCAGGGTGTTCGATCAGCTCCACCGTCGCCGACCGATAGTCCCAGTTGGTGCCCAGGCCGTTGGCGAAGACCAGATCGTATCCGGGCGACACGACGCCGTGGCAGAAGGCGAATCGGTCCTGCCGGCCGACCTTCAACGACTGGTCGAGGTTGTACCAACCCGGGTCCCACAGCGCGAGGAGGGTCAGGTCGCTACTCACGCCCTGACTGTAGGGCTGGCTGTCATCAGCGGGCCGGGCGGATGACGTCCGGGCCAGGACCGCCGACGGGCTCATGCCGAGGGATCCCGGCATGAGCCCGTCGTTCCAGGCGCCGGCAACGGTTCGTTACGGCAACTGCCGCAGGGACTCGATGGCCACCGCACGGCTGGTGTTCGCGTACGAGGCGGCCTCGACGGCTGCCGGATCGATCGGGCCCAACTGCCACTCGCCGAGCCAGTACTGCTCCAACTGCGTCGCGGTATGCGGGCCGTAGACGGTGCAGGTGTAGGAGCGGATCAGCGGGACCGCGTTCGGCTCCGGATAGGAGTACTGGCAGCTCGGCGCGAGCTTGTCCACGATCTTCTGCAACGCCGCCCGGTACTGGGTACGCAGGTTCGTCGTGCCGAAGCCGGCCCGGGCCCGGGCCACCATCGCGATCGGGAAGAGCGTGACGACCGCGTACCCGACGTCGTCGATCGCCTTCTTGCCGGCGACCGCGTCCAGATAGCTGCTGGCCCGCACCGCGTCGTGGGTGACGTCCTGGGCCCAGTCCTCCAACGTCTCCTCGGCGAAGTTGTTGATGTCCTCGAACTCGATGACGGCGGCGGTGGCGTCGTCGCGGATGTCGGCCACGGCGATGGCGTCGAGGTGGGCGATCACCGCCGACTCGGCCTGGTTGAGCGCGTTGATGACGTCCTGGGTCATCGCGGCCAGGTCCTCGGCCGACACGTCGCCGTCGCCGACCCGGCCGAGCAGGTTGAGAGCGAGGTCGAGCATGTCGATCAGCGAGGTGTTGGTGCCGTCCGGGTTGGCGTGCGCCGGCTGGGTGGTCCCGGGCAGCACGACGGCGAGCGCGAGGGCCGTCGCGGCGATCCCGCGCAGCAGTCTGGCTTTCATACGTTGTCTCCTCTCACCCCTTGTGCCGTGAGGCTGGCGGACCGCACTGGATCCCTACTGGAGACTCACTGGACCGGCCGCTGGCCTGGTGCCGGGCGTGCCCGGCCGGGATGACGGTCGGGGAGGCGACCAGCCGGATCATCGGCAGCTCTACGGGGAGGGCGGCCACCACCCCGGCGGCGGTGGCCGCGACCGGTACGACCCTGCGAGAATCGACCTGCCGCGATCGCCGCCAGTTCGCGGCGTCGTGTACTCCACTCCGAACGGGTGGGAAGGACGCACATGGCAGGGACAAGCTGGCGAGTGAGCCTGACGATCAGCCCGGTCGCGATCCTTCCGACGTCCGCCCTCGCGGTGCTCGGCCTCGCGCTCGGCGGATTCGATTTCGACGACGGCTTCTGGGGTTGGGCGACGCCGCTCCTCGCCGGCTACCTGGTCAACGCCGGGCTGGACTGGCTGGGCACCGTCACCGGATACTCCGGTTGGCTCTCGGGGCGGCCCGGCGTCTGGACAAAGCTCCGCTGGTTGTTGACCGGTGTGCTGGTCAACATGCTGCTGCTCGCCCTGCTTCCGTGGTTCGCCGGCCTCTTCGGGGTGGACATCTCGACCGGCGGGCTCGGCACGCTCCTGCTGGCGGCGGCGATACTCGGCGCCTGCTTCTATCTCGGTTCGCGCTTCGAGGACATGTCGTTCTACTTCGAGAAGGGCGCACCCGACCGGCCCGAATCCGACGAGCCGTAGCCAGCCGGAGTACCGGCCGAGGATCGCACCCCGGCCGCCGTATTAGGCTCGCCCGGTCGGAGACCTTGGGGGGAGGACGGTATGCGACCGGGGTGGTATCCCGATCCGTCCGGCCGGTACCCGTTGCGGTGGTTCGACGGAACACGGTGGACGCCGCAGGCGCTCGACGGCTGGCAGCGACCGGTCGTCGACCCGCTGCCGGCGGTGGCCGAGACCGCCTCCGCAGCAGGTTCGCCGCCAGCAGTGTCCGGTACGCCGCCGACAACGCCAGGTGCGGCGCCGGCTTTGCCGGGTACGCCGTCGGCAACGCCAGGTGCGCCGCCGGCTTTGCCAGGTGCGGTTCCGGCGCCGCCGTCCGTGGCGGTGCCCCCGGCCGAACAGGGACGGTGGCTGTTCTGGCTGACCTGGCGCATCCTGCTGCTCGCCGTCGCCCTCGGCCTGCTGCTGGCCGGCTTCTTCGTGCTGCCGTGGGGTCACATCCTCCGCCCCGGGATGCCGGTGACAACAGTCCACTACCTCGACTTCGCGGACTGGATCGACGCGGCCGATCTGGAGGCCAGCGGATGGCAGCGCGCGTACGCACAGGGACTGGGGCTGGTGCACGCACTCGTCGCGCTCGTCGCCACCGCCGTGACGATCGCGGTGAGCCGGCCCGGCAGGTACGCCCCCTGGGGCGGCGTCCTGCAGTTGCTGCTCTTCGCGTCGATGATCGCCGTCCACTTCGGCTCACCGTTCGCCGACATCGAGGGCGTACATCCCGCAGGTGCGGGGCTGGCGGTCTTCGGCGGCATCTTCGCGCTCTTCGTCGCCTGCCCCGGCTTCGGGACAAAGCCCACAACGCCGCCCCCGGCACGCTAGCCGGGCGCCGCTCACGCTCAGAGGCCGAGGTCGCTCAACCCGGGGTGGTCGTCGGGGCGGCGTCCGAGCGGCCAGTGGTACTTCCGCTCCGACTCGGCTATCGGCAGGTCGTTGATGCTGGCCAGCCGGACCCGCATCAGCCCGTTCTCGTCGAACTCCCAGTTCTCGTTGCCGTACGACCGGAACCAGTTCCCCGAGTCGTCGTGGCACTCGTACGCGAACCGCACGGCGATCCGGTTGCCCTCGGTCGCCCAGAGCTCCTTGATCAGGCGGTACTCCAGCTCCTTGGCCCACTTGCGGCGCAGGAACGCGACGATCTCGTCCCGCCCGTGGATGAACTCGGCCCGGTTGCGCCACCGGGAGTCCGGGGTGTAGGCCAGCGCCACCTTCTCCGGATCCCGACCATTCCAGGCATCCTCGGCCAGTCGCACCTTCTGGATCGCGGTCTCGGTGCTGAACGGGGGCACCGGAGGACGTGTCGCCATGATCCCATCCTAGGCAGGACGTCGGTTACCCGTGCTTCTTCCGGCTATCCGGGCGTCAGGCACCAGTAGCCGTACGGGTTGCGGTAGAGGTCGTCCGGGTCGTAACGGGCGCAGTCCCGGCTGCCGAGCATCCAGTACGGGGCATCGGCGGCGAGCGCGAACGTCTCGCCGTCGCGGATCTGCTGCGCCCGGGGCTCGGTCAGCAGGTAGCGGGCCAGCGCGTCGAGCAGGCGTACCTGCGCGTCGATCTCGGCAGCCCCGGTCGGCTGCCCGGCGCGCAGTTCGACGTCCGGGGCGCCGAGCAGGTGCATCCCACAGCTGTAGACCGCGACGCCGTCGGTGATCGGCCGCTTGACCCAGGCCCGGTGCAGCACCACCGCCAGGGTCGGGTCGTCGGTCGCGGCGGCGGCCCGGTCGGCCAGGTCGAGCCAGCGGTCCCGGCCGTGCGCCAGGCCGCTGCTCTCGTTGCGTACCGCCGTGGCGCCGGCCCGGAGCAGCGCGGCGGTCAACGCCAGCATCCGCCGCGACACCTCCAGCGCGGTCTGCCGGGTGGCCGGCGGCGACAGCAGGTACGCCACCGTGTCGTGCTCCCTGACCGCCCGCCGGTCGGCGTCGGTGAAACTCGGGCTGGTCAGCGAGGACCGGAACGAGGCGACCATCCGCGGGTCGGGCTCCGGCCGGGAGTATTCGGCGTCGAGGGCGCAGTCCGGTCCACCGATCTCGGCCGCGAGCCGAGCCACGACGTCGAGGTCCAATCCCGCGCCGAGCACGCAGAGCACGTGCTGCGGTGGCGCGGATCCGGCCTCGTCGATCACGCCCGGCAGGCTACCAACGGGTACCGCGCCGCTGTCAACGTGCCCGACGCAGCGGACCGGCCGGACCCGGTACCGGACCGGCGCCCGACGGCAAGGGTGGTGCCCGCCGCCCCCGGACGGGGACGGCGGGCACCGCCGCTCGGTAGTCACCGCCGGGTCAGCACCCGGCCGCCGCCGGTCAGATCCCGCCCAGCCGGGCCGGACACGGGTTCACCGGTTCCAGGGTGAAGTCGAGCGTGCTGACCAGGCTGGCCTGGATCTGCTGCCGCTTCACCTGCGGCACCCAGCCGTCCTTGGCGGCGATGACGTCGTACCGGCCCTTCGGCAGCCACCACGAGTACGTCCCCTTGTCCACCGTGGAGAGGGTGTACCCGGTGGATGGATCGCCGACCAGGTTGACCCGGACCGTCGCCGCCAGCGACACCTCGGCGCCGCCGCAGGTCCGGCCGACGACCGTACCCTGGATCTTGCCCCAGGTGCCCGGCGGGGAGACGTTCATCTCCACCCCGATCACCGGTACCGGATACGGGCTGTCCGTCACCAGGCCGAGTTCGGCGGTGTAGGTGCCGGGCTGGGCGACCCCGGCCGCCGCGGTGGCGGCCAGGGTGACCGTGACGTTCCGGGACGCCCCGGCGGCCAGGGTGAAGCTGGCCGGCGCGGTGCTCAGCCAGGACGCCTCGCCCGCCGCCAGACAGGCTTCCAGCCCGCCGAGCCGCTCGGTCTCGGCCGACCCGACGAACGAACTCGGCGAACCACCCACCTTGTACGCGCCGCAGACGCCGGCGCCCCGATAGCGGGCGAACTGCGCGTTCGGCAGGTTCACCCAGGCACCGGCCACCGGGTCGTACCCGATCGTCCGGTTGGTCAGCGTGGTCGAGGCCGCGGTGGCGCCACCGGCCAGCACCAGCATGCCGCCGGCCGCCGCGTACTGCGAGCCCCAGAGGTCGAGCGGCATGTCCGGCAGCGAGTCCCAGGCGTCGGTGGCCGGGTCGTAGACGTAGCCGTTCTTGTACTCCACCGCGCCGACGCCACCGGCACAGTAGACCTTGCCGCCGATGCCGCCGCAGGACATCCAGGAGGAACCCTGCGGATAGTCGGCGACGGTGTCGAACGTGCCGGCGAGCGGGTCGAAGACCGTCACGTCCGGGGTGTCGACGGCGCACTCGTTGTCGCCGCAGCCGCCGATGACGTAGAGCTTGCCGCCACTGGTCGCGAACGCGGCTGCCGCCCGGGGTGCCGGGTTGGTCACTCCGGGCAGGGTGCTCCAGGTCCCGGTCGCCGGGTTGAACATGTCGACCGTGGCCACCGGGGCGGCACCGTCGCCCCAGCCGCCGATCGCGTAGATCCGGCCGTTCAGCGCGGCGACCGCCGGCTTCGACCGCGCGGTCGGCATGTCCGGCAGCGCCGTCCAGACGTTGGTCGCCGGGTCGTAGACCCAGGTCTTGCGCTCGTTGCCGGTGCCGGCACCGCCACCGATCGAGTAGACCTTGCCGTCCAGGGTCACCGCCGAGTTGTCGTAGATCGACGCCGGGAGGTTCGCCACCCGGGTCCACGCCTCGTCGACCAGCGGTGCGGCGGCGGTACCGGTGCCGGGCCCGTACGCGGTCCCGGTGCGGCTCTGGCTCAGCCCCTTCATCTTGTGTTCCACCAGCTCGGCGCCCTTCGCCGAGAGCTGGCTGAACCGGGCCGCCCGCTCCATCGTCTGCACGGTGGCCGGCGCGTTGCCGGTGTTCGTCACCGTCAGTGTGACGTTCCGGGTGCTGCCGTACGGCTGGTGCAGTTCCAGGGCGTTCGAGGTGACCGTCAGCCGGGCCGCCTTGAGCGCGAAGTCAGCCCGCCGGGTGGCGTCCGCCGGTACCGTCACCTGCTTGGTGAACCCCCGGTACGGCGACAGGCTGGCGGTGAACGGCTGCGCCCCGGTCAGCCCGGAGTAGAGCCAGTAGAAGCCGTCCGGGATGTTCGGGTCGTCCGGCGTCGCCGCCGACACGCCCTTGTCAGCCGGCTGGGTGTCGCTGACCACCGTGACGCCGTTGAGCGGGCCGCCGGTGTTGGCGTCGGTGGTGAAGCCGGCGACCAGGCCGCCCGGCTTCGGGGTGCAGGTCCGGTTGACGAACTGGACATTGTCCACCTGCCACCACCAGGCGAAGGTGCCGTTGAACCGGAACCGCACCCGGGTGTCGACCGCACCGGCCGCCGGGTCCAGCGGTACCTCCTCGACCCGTGGGCCACGCCGGCTGACCGTCTGGTGCCAGACGTTGGTCCAGGTCGTACCGCCGTCGGTGGAGACGTCGACGTCGGCGGTGTCGCTGATCCCGACCGCCCGCCAGTCGCTGTTGAAGCGCAGCAGTGGCGCGCCCGTCGCCGAGAAGTCCAGCGCCGGGGTGACCAGGTCGGTGTCCTGGGTGTTGCCGGTGCCGAGGTGGTCACTGTCGACGATCGCGAAGTTGCCGGTGCCGCCGGTCAGGTTGGTCCGGCCAGCCGGGTCGTCGAACGCCCAGCCGCCCTTGTCGGTCCGGTTCACCACCGACCAGCCGGCCGGGGCCGAGGTGCCGTCGAAGCTCTCCGTCAGCAGCGGGTCGCTGACCCCGGCCGCGTAGCCGGCGGCGGTGCAGGCCGGCAGCACGGTGGCGCTGATGTCGACGGTCTTCGAGCCGGTGCCGACCGCCACCTCGGTGCTGACCGGCCGGTAGCCGGGGTAGACGACCGTGGTGTCGAGCCGGTAGGTGGCGCTGCCGGGGACGGTGAACGAGTAGGCGCCGGTCACCGGGTTGGTGTAGACCGGGCCGCCGGGTCGGCCGGAGACCTCGATCTTCGCGTACAGCGGCCAGCCGTGCCCGGAGCCGTCGGTGACCTTGCCGGCGACGGTGACCATCCGGGCCGTGCCGAGGGCGAAGTTCTGGATGACCGCCTCGCCCCGGGCCACGGTCACGGTGGCGGAGCCGGGGTTGAAGCCGTACCCGCTGGCGGTCAGTTCGTGGGTGCCGACCGGCAGTACCAGCGCGTACCGGCCGTCCGCGTCGGTGACCGTGTTGAACTCGCCGGTACGTACCTCGGCGCCCGCGACCGGCTCCCCGGTGCCGGCGTTGGTGACGGTCCCGGTGACCCGGCCGGAGTCGCCGCGCGGCGCCGCCTCGACCGCCTGGTACGCGTTGAGCCGGCCCTCGCCGAAGGTGTTGTTGTCGTCGAGGGTGCCGCCGCAGGTGAGCGCGTTGACGTCGGTGGCGGTGTCGTCGAGCAGCCGTTCGGTGGCCGGGATGTTGCCCTTCAACCCGGGCGCGGCCGACCAGATCAGCGCGACGGTGGCGGAGACGTGCGGTGCCGCCATCGAGGTGCCGCTGCCCGTGCCGTAGCCGTTGTTGGGCAGGCTGGACCGGACGTTGCTGCCCGGCGCGGCGATGTTCGGCTTGACCGATCCGTCGATGCTGGACGCGCCCCGGCCGGAGAAGCTGGAGACGTTGTTGTTGCTGTCGTAGGACCCGGCCGCGTAGGTCAGGGGGTAGTCGCCGGGGTTCTCGGTGGTGTTGCAGCCCGGCCCGTCGTTGCCGGCGGAGAAGCTGGGGAAGATGCCGGCGGCCCGCCAGGAGACCACGGTCTGCTTGTACCACTCGTCGTTGCGGCCGCCGCCCCAGGAGTTGTTGACGATGTCCGGGGCCAGGTCGGGCCGGGCGTTCTGCCCGTTCAGGTCGGTCGGGGCGAGCACCCACTGGCCGGCGGCGAGCAGGGAGGCGTCGGTGCAGTCGTTGGTCTCGCAGCCCTTGGCGGCGATCCACCGGGCCCCGGGCGCCACCCCGATCTGGTTGCCGGCACCGTCGTCGCCGACCATGGTGCCCATGGTGTGCGTACCGTGGCCGTTGTTGTCGCACGGCGCCGGGCTGGCGCAGACCCCGGCCGGGTCGAACCAGTTGTAGTTGTGGTCGAAGCCGCCGCCGGTGTTGCCCCGGTAGGAGTTCCGCAGCGCCGGGTGGTCGAACTGCACCCCGCTGTCGATGTTGGCGACGACCACGTCCTCGCCCCGGGTGTCGAACTCGGACCAGACCCGGGGTGCCTCGATGTTGTCGAGGTTCCACTCGACCGCGTTGGTACCGGTGCCGGTGGTGGCGCGGAACGGCTCGGGCTTGATCAGTTCGTAGGTACGACTCGGTTCGATGCTCTGCACGTCGTCCCGGGCCGCGATCGCGTCGAGCAGGGCGCGGTCACCCTCCACCCGCAACACGTTGGCGATCCAGTACGACCGGTACGTCGCGCCGCGCTTGTCCAGTTCGGCGCGGAGGTCGCGCTGGCTGCGCTCCGCCGTGGCGGTGAGCGTCCGGTATACCGCGGTGGCCCGGTCGTCGGAGTCGGCCAGCTTCGCCGCTCCGCTCAGCTCGGCGCGTTCTCGCAGGTAGACGGTGAACGTGGTGCTGCCCTCGGCGGCGAGTTCGGCGAGCAGTTCCCGGTTCACCTCCGCCTCGGGACCGGCCGCGGTGGCGATCGCGGGCTGTGCGGTGACGCCGAGCAGCACGGCGGCCGCGGCGGCCACCAGGCGCCAGCGTCTCGGCCTTCGGGCCCAGCTCCGTCCGGAACGATCCGGCATGGTTCCTCCCCCACTGTTCGGCGTCCCGAGCCATCCCGGGAGCCAGTTCCCCCAGCTCCGGGCTGCCCGGTGCTGCCGCGCGCCCGTGGGTCCGACGTTTGCTTACGGACAGCGCCCCCCACATCGGCTTGGAGTAATGCTCTTGCTCCCCGGGGTGGTGATCAATGCCCGATGTCGGCCAGTATCTAGGCAGTAACTAGGCGTATCTCGGTCAGGAGTGAGCCGAATGCCTTACATCGGTTAGCGTCGCTGTTGACTCGCCCGGTCAAACCCGTTTGGCTAGGGTCCGCAGCCGACGGGGGAGGAGTGGAGCGAGGTGGCAAGCGGAGAAGTCCCGCTCGTCGTGTGCGTGTCGACGGACGTTGCGGTGCGGGAACGGGTGGTTCGACGACTCGACGACTTCGGTACGGTCGTGATCTGTTCGGACCTGTCCGAGTTGCGGGCAATGTTGTTTCCGATGGTTGGCAACGCGACGGATTCCGAACCAGGGCCGGTGAGCCTCGGTGACCTGTCCGTCGACCCGGGCGGCCACCTGGTCACCTGGCGAGGCGAGCCACTGGCGCTGACCCGGCTGGAACGGGAACTGCTGGCCCGGCTGGCCAGCGCGCCGCTCGGGGTGTGGACGTACGAGCGGCTGTTCGCGTCGGTCTGGGGCGGCGCCTACCTCGGTGACACCGCCATCCTGCACTCTGCGGTGAAGCGGCTGCGCCGCAAGCTGCGCGACGTCGAGGGCGGGCCGCAGGTGCAGACCGTACGCGGCGTCGGCTACCGGCTCGCCCCTGGACACTGACCGGGGAGCCACCGTGCCACCATGTCGGGCGTGAGCATCGACGCCCCGACACCGGCCTGGCCCGGTCAGCCGGCCCCTCCGGCCCCGCCCCGGCGGCGGCGCTGGCTGCTCGCCGGCCTGGTGGGCTGGGGCGCGCTGCTGCTGGTGCTCACCCTCGTCTCGGTCTACGGCGACGAGCCGACAGTGAAAGAGCAGCGCACGATCGAGCAGGCCGAACCGGTGCTGGATCGGGCGCTCGGTGAGCTCGTCGCGGCAGCCGGCCCGGACGTCGCCGTCGAGATCGCCGGACGACCGGTACGTGACGACTGCGAACTCACCGTCGTCCGGGACGGCGCGTCGCTGGACGCGGCGGTCGTCGTGCACGCCCCGGACGCGGACGTACCCGCACTGCTGGACCGGATCGCGGACCGGCTGCCGGCGGCGTACCGGGCCGGGGTCCGGCACAGTGCCGACGGGAGCACCCACGCGCTGCGCGCCGACGCGGGCGAGTTCGTGGCGATCGAGGGCGGTCAGGCCGGCCCGGGGATGGTCGAACTGACCGTTCGGACCGGCTGCCGACCGGTCTCCGGCGACCCGGACGACCCGGCCGTTCCGCCGCTGCCGCCGGCCGAGCCGGATCCGCTCCGGGTGCTCGGTGCACTCGGCGCGGCCGAGCCGACCCCGGTCGAGCTGGTCGCCGCACGCTGCCCGGGGCAGGGCACCACCTGGACCGCACGCGCCACCGGCCGGGGCGTGCCGGCCGGTCTACCGAGCGCCGCGCTGCCCCGGCCGGCCGGCGCCGTCGTGGTCGCCGACACCCCCGAGCTGTACGCGTACCGCAGCGGCCCGGTGAGCGTGGTGGTCGAGAGCGGCGACGGCCGGATCCGGGTCGCCGTGAGCAGCGGCTGCGCCCGGTGACCGGGGCCGTCCGTGGCCCGGGCTAATAGACCAGCGCCTGGGCGCCGTCCGCCATCGCCTCCTCGACGAAGACCGCCGCCCCGGCGATGCGTACCCCGGGCAGGACGTCGGACTCGCCGATCTCGCGGCGGGCGGCGCACTGGGTGCAGAGGGTGACCCGGCCGCTGCTCAGGATCACGTGCAGCAGCTCGGCCAGCGGCGCGGAGTGCGGCAGCTCGAACTCCTCGGCCCGGCCGGGCAGCGCGAACCAGCTCGACTCACCGGTCAGCCAGAGCGACACGTCGACGCCGGAGGCGACCGCGGTCGCGGCGACGGTGAACGCCTGGGCGCAGCGCTCCGGCGAATCCGAACCGGCGGTGGCCTTGACGACCAGGGTACGAGCCATGCCGCCAGCATAGGATCTACCCGTCATGGTTACCGAGATTGGGTTCGTCAGCCTGCTGGTCGCGGGTTTCGGCGCGCTCGCCGGTTACCTGGTGTATCTGGCAGTGAGAATTTCGAGAGGACGTTGGTGAGTGCGAGGAGTGAGCCGGGTTTGCGAGCCCCGCAGTCACGAGCGGAAGGGACACTGTGAGTAACCCGATTGAGCCGCCGCCCTGGCTGAACGCGCCGCCGGTCGACCCGTACCCGTACGAGGAGACGTACGACCTGCGCAAGGGGCCGGACCTGCACCCGGCGCTGCTCGGCCTGCTGCCGTACGTCGGGCTCTGGCGCGGGCGCGGGCGGGGCGGGTTCCCCAGCATCGAGGACTTCGACTACGCCCAGGAGATCCGGATCACCCACGACGGGCGGCCGTTCCTCTCCTACGAGTCGCGGGCCTGGATCCTGGACGAGCAGAGCCGGCCGGTCCGGCCCGCCGGTCGTGAGGTCGGCTGGTGGCGGGTCGTACTCGACGCCGACGGCAAGGGCACCGACGAGCTGGAGGTCATGCTCGCCACCCCGACCGGGGTGATGGAGCTCTACCTCGGCAAGGTCACCGGCACCCGGGTCGAGATCGCCACCGACGCGGTGGTGCGCTCCGCCACCGCCAAGGAGGTCACCGCCGGGCACCGGCTCTTCGGCATCGTCGAGGGGGCGCTGCTCTACGCCCAGGAGATGGCCGCGGTCGGGCACCCGCTCTCCCCGCACCTCTCCGCCCGGCTGATCCGGGTCGGCGGCTGACGGCCACCGCTCAGCGCGGCGGGACGGGGAAGCCGAGCAGGTCGGCCAGTACGGCGGTGTGCGGCGAGGCGGGCAGCGGCACCCCGTCCAGCTCGCGGACCTCGGCGAGGCCGCGTACCGAGGAGGTGAACCAGACCCCGTCGGCGCTGTGCAGCTCGGCCGGGGTGACCAGGCGGTGGGCCGCCGTCCAGCCCAGCTCGCCGACGTTGCGGAGCAGCCAGTCGGCGGTCACCCCGGGCAGGATCCCGGTCTCCGCCGGTACGGTGCAGAGCTCCTCGCCGGTCAGCCAGACCAGGTTGGCGCCCGGCCCCTCCAGGGCGTACCCGTCGGTCGAGCTCCAGAGCACGTCGTCCACGCCGTTCGCGGCGGCCCAGCGCCGGGCGGCCTCGCTCAGCCCGTACGACAGGGTCTTGAGCCCGCCGAGCAGCCACGGCCGGCCGGTGCGGGCGTCGGCGGCGACCCCGAGCGGCAGGGTCGCCACCCGGATGCCGTCCCGCCGGGCCTGCCGGGACGCGGCCGGCACCGCCGAGAGGGTGGCGTAGACGGTCGGTCCGGTGCCGCCCTCCGGGCCCCGGGTGCAGACCAGCCGCACCCTGCCCTCGGTCCCGTCCGGCCAGCCGGCGCAGGCGGTGTCGAGCAGGTCGCGCAGCTCGTCGGTGCGGGGCAGCTCCAGCTCCAGCGCCGCCGCCGACCGGGTCAGCCGGGCCAGGTGCTCGTCGACCAGCCAGGGGCGGCCGGCCCGGACGTGCATCGTCTCGAAGAGCCCGTCACCCCGGAGTACGCCCCGGTCGTCGGCCCGGATCAGCGGCTCGCCGGCCGGCACCACGCCCCGGCCCAGTACGGCGACGATCGGCTGCTCGCTCGACATTCCGCCGAGGGTAACGGCCGAGGGGCCGTACTCGCCGGGGCGCACTATGCTTTGTCGGTGTCGGAATCGTCACTTGCGGAGATGCTGCGTTCCCGCGGACTGCGGTTGACGGCGCAGCGGCAGTTGGTCCTCGAAGCCGTGCTGGAGCTCGGGCACGCCACCCCCGAGCAGGTGCACTCGGCGGTCCGCGAGGTCGCCGCCGGAGTGAACATCACCACGATCTACCGGACCTTGGAACTACTCGAACGCCTCGGGCTTGTTACCCATACGCATCTGTCCCACGGGTCACCGACGTACCACGCCGCGGGTGAGGACACCCACGTGCACCTGGTGTGCCGGGTCTGCGGGGCGGTGGACGAGGTCGATCCGGAGGTCTTCGGGCCGCTCTGCGACAAGCTCGCGGCCGAACGGGGCTTCCAGGTCGACATCGGGCACGTGGCGCTCTTCGGCGTCTGCGGGCGGAGCGACTGCGAGGAGCGGCGAGAATGATCGACATCGCGGGTGCGGTGGCTGTCCAGGCGATCGACGAGCAGACCCGGGACCAGCCGGAGCCGGAGCACGCCGCCGCCGGGGTACGCCCGGTGGCCGCCCACTACGGCGACCCGATCCGCGAGCAGCGGCTGCTCGCCACCGACGTCGGCCTGGTCGACCGGTCGCACCGGGGGGTGATCGCCGTCCCCGGGGTCGAGCGGGCGAGCTGGCTGCACACCCTGACCAGCCAGCACCTCGCCGCGCTCGCCGCCGGGCAGGGCAGCGAGCTGCTGGTCCTCTCCCCGCACGGGCACGTCGAGCAGCACGCCATGGTCGCCGAGGACGGCGAGACCACCTGGCTGGACACCGAGCCGGGCGACACCGGCGGCCTGCTGAGCTACCTGGAGAAGATGCGCTTCTTCACCCCGGTCGACCCCCGGGACGCCACCGCCGACTGGGCACTGCTCTCGCTGGTCGGGCCACGCGCCTCCGAGGCGGTCGGCACGCTCGGCGTCACCGGGCTGGCCGAACCGGACCTGCTCGGGGTGCCGGGCCCGAAGTTCGCCGCCGGCTCCGTGCCACCCCGGCCGACCGTCGTGTACGACGTACGCGCGTTGCCGGGCGGGGGCTGGGCGCGCCGGGTCCGGCTCGGGGTCGACCTGCTGGTGCCCCGGGGGAGCATGCCGGAGGTGGTCGACGCGCTGACCGCCGCCGGCACACCGGTCGCCGGACTGTGGGCGTACGAGGCGGTGCGGGTGGCGCAGCGGCTGCCCCGGGTCGGCTTCGAGACCGACCACCGGACGATTCCGGCCGAGGTGGGGCTGGTGGCGCCGGCCGTACACCTGGACAAGGGCTGTTACCGGGGGCAGGAGACGGTGGCCCGGGTGCACAACCTCGGCCGCCCGCCGCGCCGGCTGGCGCTGCTGCACCTCGACGGGGTGACCACCGACCAGCTTCCGGCGGTCGGCGCGCCGGTGACCGCCGCCGGGCGCACGGTCGGCTTCGTCGGTACGGCGGTCCGGCACCACGAGCTGGGGCCGGTCGCGCTGGCGGTGCTGAAGCGCTCGGTGCCGGACGACGCGGCACTGCTGGTCGAGGGCTCGGCCGCCGCGATCGACCCGGAGTGACCGGCCGCCGCCTCGGCTAGGATCCCGGCATGACGGGCACCTTGATCACGGTCGCGCCGACCGGGGCCGAGTCGGCGAAGGGGGAGGTGCCGGCGCTGCCGGTCACCCTCGACGAGCTGGTGGTCACCGCGAAGGAGTGCGAGGCGCTCGGCGCCGCGGTGATCCACGTGCACATCCGGGACGACCAGGCCCGGCCCACCCTCGACCTGGGCCGGCTGCGGGAGACCGTGGCCGCGCTGCGGGAGAGCACCGACCTGATCGTGCAGCTCTCCACCGGGGGCGCGGTGACCGACCCGGAGGCGGACCGGCTGGCCGTGCTCGACGCCGCCCCGGAGATGGCCTCCTGCACCATGGGTACGGTCAACTTCGGCGACGACGTCTTCCTCAACCGCTGGCAGTTCATCGTCGACCTGCACACCCGGATGCAGGACCGGGGCGTCGTGCCGGAGTACGAGATCTTCGACCTCGGCCACCTGACCGCGCTGCGCCGGCTGCTCGACCGGTACGGCCTGCCGGCCGGCGGGCACGTGCACGTCGACTTCGTGATGGGGGTGCCCGGTGGGATGCCGGGCAGCACCGAGGCGCTGGTCGCCTGTGCCCAGGCGCTGCGGGACCTGCCCGACGGGACGACGTTCTCGGCGACCGGCATCGGCCGGAGCACCATCCCGGTGATGCTCGCCTCGGTCTCGGCCGGCGGGCACCTGCGGGTCGGCATGGAGGACACCATCACGTACGCGAAGGGGCGTCCGGTGGAGTCCAACATGCAACTGGTCGCCCGGGCGGTCGGGCTGGCCCAGCTCGCCCAGCGCCCGCCGCTGAGTCCGGCACAGGCGCGGGAGCTGTTGGGACTCGCGGCACAGCGCTGAGGGGTGCCGGGTCGGCGGGCCGGACCGGTGGGTACCGTCCGCGACCATGGGCGAGATCTACGACGGCGGCGTACCGCTGGTGGAGGCGGTCCGGTCGGGCTTCGTGGAGTCCGTGCACCGGGGTTCCGTGGTGGTGCTGGACGCGGCCGGTTCGGTGCGGGCCGAGGCGGGCGACGTACGCGGACCGGTCTTTCCGAGGTCGTCCAACAAGCCGCTCCAGGCGATCGGGATGCTCCGGGCCGGGCTGCCGCTGAGCGGTGCCGACCTGGCGGTCGCCTGCGCCAGCCACCACGGCGAGGACCTGCACGTCGACCGGGTCGGCGCGCTGCTGCGGCGTACCGGACTGACGGAGTCGGCGCTGCGCTGCCCGCCGGACCTGCCGCTGTCGGAAGCCGCCCGGGCCGCCCTGCTGCGGGCCGGCGGTGGGCCGTCCCGGCTCCGGATGAACTGCTCGGGCAAGCACGTCGGGATGCTGCTCGCCTGTCAGGCCGCCGGCTGGCCGACGGCGGAGTACTGGCGTCCCGAGCACCCGCTCCAGCAGCGGATCACCGCCGCGATCGAGGAGTTCACCGGCGAGCCGGCGGCGGCGGTCGGTGTCGACGGCTGCGGTGCACCGCTGCTCGCCGTCTCGCTGACCGGCCTCGCCCGGGCGTACCTGCGGCTGGTCTCGGCCGAGCCGGGCTCGGTGGCCCGGACCGTCGCGGACGCGATGCGGGCGTACCCGGAGATGGTCGCCGGCACCGGAGCCGAGGCGTACGACACCCGGCTGATGGCCGGGATCCCCGGGCTGCTCGCCAAGAGCGGCGCGGAGGGTGTGGTCGCGGTGGCGGTGCCCGGAGTCGGCGCGGTGGCGGCCAAGATCGACGATGGTGCGTCGCGCGGCCGGATGCCGGTGTTGGTCTCGGCGTTGCGCCGGCTGTCGGTGGACGCCCCGATCCTCGACGAGCTGGCCGAGTTGTCACTGCACGGCGGCGGCGAGGTCGTCGGCTCGGTACGCACCCGCTGGTGACCCGGCGCCGGCGGATGAGACGCCGCTAACTATTGCTAACTTTCGCAAGCATTCTGCTTGCAGGAGCAAGCGCTGCTCGCTACCGTCGAGACATGGCCAATCCGAAGGACCTTCCGCGGGACATCGGCGGGTTCATCCGCGACCTGCGGCGCAACGCGAAGATCTCGTTGCGGCAACTGGCCGAGCAGGCCGGGGTGAGCAACCCCTACCTGAGTCAGATCGAGCGTGGGCTGCGCAAGCCGAGCGCCGAGGTGCTCCAGCAGTTGGCCAGCGCGCTGCGGGTCTCCACACCGGCGATGTACCTCCGGGCCGGGCTGCTCGACGACCGCGAGGGGCAGGGCGTGCTCGCCGCCATCGCGGCCGACCCGGACCTGACGATGCCGCAGAAGCAGTCGCTGAGCCAGATCTACGAGACCTTCCGCCGGGAGAACCTCCGGCACGCGGACGTACCGGCCGCGCCTGCCGACACCGGCGCGGTCCCGAGCGCCGCCGCCGACGAGGATCCGGCGGAAGCCGTCCTCGAATCGGTGGCGGTGACCGAGGCGGGCGCCGCCGCACCACCGACCGAATCCCGGCCCGGCGCGAAGTCCAGGCCGCCGGCCGCAGCCACCAAGAGGACCGCCCGGAAGGCGGTCAAGAAGGCCGCGCCGTCGACTCCGACGGTCGCCTCGGCCTCTGACGAGGAGGAACAGTCATGACCCAGCCCCGAACCGCCCGGATCCCCGCCCCGCTCTACGCGGTGGCCGGTGCCGGCGATCTCGCGTACCAGCAGTTGCGCCGGCTGCCCGCCGTGGTCAGCGGGCTCGGTGACGAGGCGACCCGTACTGAGCTGCGGTCCAAGGCCGTGACGACCACCGCCGAACTGCGGGAGAAGGCGATCGCGACCACCGCCGAGCTGCGGGAGAAGGCCGTACTGACGCTGCGCAACGCCAACTCCGGCGCGGCGAACCTGCGCAACCGGGCCGCCAACGGCGAGCTGGACCTGGACCGGCTGCGGGAGGCGACCATCCGCAACGCGGCGGTGGTGGTGGCCGGTGCCCAGGCCGCGCAGGAGCGGGCCATCGCCGTCTACGGCGACCTCGTCGCCCGGGGCGAGCGGGTGGTCGGTTCCGGCGTGGTGCAGGCCGCCGACACGGTCAACGCGGACATGGCCGCCACCGAGACTCCGGCGGTGACCGCCGCCGGACAGCCGGCGCTGAGCACCACCCCGGCCGAGGTCGTCGAGCAGGTCAAGGAGCCTGCCGCGGCGGCCGCGGCGACCGAGGTCACCCCGGCGAAGGCCCCGGCGGTGAAGCGCCGCCCGGCGGCGAAGTCGACCCGCCCGGCGGCCAAGCGGACCCGCCCGGCGGCCGACAAGTAGGCGGCCGGCGACCGTCGAGCAGTCGCCGGTGACCTCGGGTGGGTGCGCCAAGTGGCACGTACCCGGGGTCACCGGCATAAGCTTTCCGCCATGGGCACAGCCGCGCCGCTCTTCTTCGACGACGTCGTCTTCATCATCAACCTGGTGCTGATCGTCTTCGCCCTCGTGATCCAGGGCGTCGCGCTCGTGCACTGCATCACCCAGCGCTCGGACGCCTTCCCGGCGATCGGCACCCTCCCCAAGGGAGCCTGGGTGGCCATCCTGGCCGTCTGCCTGGTGCTCACCCTGCTGCTCTACCGGCCACTCAGCCTCTTCGCGCTGATCGGCATCGCGGCAGCGTTGATCTATCTCTTGGACGTCCGGGTCGGGTTGCGTGACCTGACCGACGGCAAAGGCTTCTGGTGAGGGATTTCCGCTGGCCACCGCCGCCCGACGGCGGGCCACGGACGTACGGCCCGGGGCCGACCGCGCCGCGCAGCGGCCGGCCGGCGCTGCCCGACCCGGAGACCGAGCTGGTCGCCACCCCGCACGGCGTACGGCTGGAGCGGCTGGTCACCGGCGACGGTGACCCGGTCACGGTCTTCGCACACGGACTCGGTACCGGCATCTCCACCACCCGACCGCTGGGCAGCGCGGTCAACGGACGCAAGATCTTCTTCCAGTTCCGTGGGCACGGCCGCTCTGAGGCTCCGGAGGGCGACTGGAGCTACGCCGACCTGGCCCGTGACCTGCGGGCGATCGCCGATCTCGGCGGCGCCAGCCGGGCGCTCGGGATCAGCCTCGGCGCGGGCGCGCTCTGCCGGCTCCTCTGGGAGAGCCCGGCCCGCTTCGAGCGCGCGGTCTTCGTGCTGCCGGCCGTACTCGACGAACCCCGTCCGGAGGTGGCCCGGCGGCGGCTCACCGAACTGCTCACCGCGGTACGCAGCGGCGACGCCGCCGAGGTGGCCGAGGCGGTCGCCTACGAGGTGCCACCGGCGATCCGCAACACCCCGGCCGGCTGGGCTTACCTGCGGCAGCGGGTGGACCAGTTGACCCGGGACGGTCTCGCCTCCGGGCTGGCGAGTCTGGCCGGTCAGGTCGCCGTCCGGCAGCGTTCGGCCCTGGCCGCGGTCACCGCCCGTACCCTGGTGATCGGCTGTGCCGGCGACGACCTGCATCCGGTCGCGGTCGCCGAGCAGCTCGCCGAGGCGCTGCCGGGAGCGACGCTGCACGTCTACGACAAGCCGGGCCTGCTCTGGACGCACCGCGCCGACCTGCGCGAACGGATCTCCGGTTTCCTCAACTGACCCCGGGTTCGGCGGGCGGGTCACCCGGGCCGGCGGCGCAGGGGGTGCTTGTCGACCAGGCTGTCGAGCTGCCCCGGTTGTGCGCCCGGCCGAGGGGCCACCGGTACCACCGGAACCGTGCCGGCCGGAGTAACCTGGCGAGCCATGGGCGTTTCCCAGCACGGCCGGACGCACCGGCTCGACCTCGCCGACCCGACCCTGCGGGAGTGGGAGTGCACGGTGCTCTCCGCCGATCCCGAGCAGGGAATCGTGCTCGACCGGTCGGCCTTCTATCCCGGCGGCGGCGGCCAGCCGCCGGACCACGGGGTGCTGCTCTGGCAGGGTGTGCAGACCCGGATCGTCGGCACCCGCAAGGGCGACGACCTCTATCTGGTCCCCGCCGAGGGTGACCCGCTGCCGCCGGTCGGCACGGCGGTGACCGGCGCGGTGGAGGACGTGCGGCGCAGCCTGCTGATGCGTACCCACTCCGGGCTGCACGTGCTCTGCGGCGTGGTGTTCCGGGATTTCGGCGCCCTGGTGACCGGCGGCAACATGGAGCCGGGCGAGGCCAGGATGGACTTCAACCTGCCGGAGGTGCCGACCGACTTCAAGGCCCGGCTGGAGGAGCTGGTCAACACCGAGGTCACCGCCGACCGGGCGGTGGCGGTCAAGGTGCTGCCCCGAGACGAGGCGCTGGCCCTGCCGGACATCATCCGTACCCAGTCCAACCTGATTCCCGCCGACGAGCAGGAGATCCGGATCGTCGACATCGTCGGGCTGGACGTGCAGGCCGACGGCGGCACCCACGTCGCCTCGACCGCCCAGATCGGCAAGGTCCAGGTGGTCAAGGTGGAGAGCAAGGGCCGGGCCAACCGGCGGGTACGGGTCCGGCTGGTCAACTGACCCCGAGCCGCCGCGGTGCCGACGCCGTCTCGCTGACCAGCACGTCGACGGAACGGGCGCGGTGGCCGCTCCCGTCAGCGGCCGTGCTCGCCCTGTCCCCGGCCGGATCACCAGGCCGACCGGGGACTTCAGCGCACCACCGCTGCAACAGCGGCACGCAAGGCCGGGACGCCGACCCTCACCCCTCGCTCGTGCGACCGATGATCGGGGGTGGCTCTGGTGGTGGCTGCCGGTCCGGCCAGCAGATTGGGCACACGCACAGCTTCGTCACCGCGCCGGGACCGTCACAGACAATCACCGACCCGGGACAGCCGTGTGGCGTCTCGCTCGGCAGCGCCGGAGGAACGCCGAGCCGGCACGGCATACACACCGTCGTCGTGTCGCTCACTGGATCCGCCGACGGAGCGTCTGCGCGACCTCCCGCAGCTCGGCCGGTGTCACCTCGCCGGGATGGGATGCGCGGGCCAGGATGTCCGCAGCCTGACCGGGTACCGGATCGCCGATCCGGGTGAAGTAGCCGACGGCCCACGTCAGGTACCGGCACTTCCCGTCGTCGTCACACTGCCGACAGCGGCGGCCGTCCTTGTGCATGTGGAGGAACCGGCGGGCGGTCAGATCCTCCAGCGTCGTCGACCAGCTATCGAACATGGACGTCACGGCGGGTTCCTCCTGCTCTTGATCGGGGTGTGCCAGCGGCCCGTACTGCCGGTCGAGGGCGTCGACCAGCAGCCGAGCCAGCGACCCGGGCGGCAGTGTCCGCTTCAAGGCGTACGCCCGCCGGAGCACCCGGCGTACCTGCTCCGGGTCGGGGGTCACTGGTCGGCCATCGCGTCGATCACGGCACCGACCCGAACCATCGCGTCGATGCACGGGCCGTGGTCCGGGTGGATGCCGCACCACGGCGAGTGTCCCCAGATCCGCAGGTAGCCGACGCCCAGCTTGTACATGATCGGCGGGTGGGTGGACGCGACGATGACGGTCGGCCGCCGGTCGACGTACGGGGTGGCTAGCGTCAGCCAGTCCGTGGGTTCGAGGCGAAGTTCGAGACCGACCGGGATCCGCTCGACGGCCGCCGCGTCGAGCGCCCGCTGCTTGGCGCGGGCTACCTCGGCTTCCTCGTCGGCTTGCGCCCGGTCGAAGATCCGGTTAGCCCGGTTGTCGTTGATCACCGTCCGCCACCTACCGATCGTGCCCATCGATCCCTCCCTGTCGGACCGGGGGGTGTGGTGGCCGGAGTCCCACGACTGTCCGCCGGCCACCACACCCCCCGTCTGGATGGGCGGCACCCAACGGGGGGAAGGGTGGCGCCCGGTGGACGCGGCCCGTCCGGGGGAGGCTGGTCGCCACGTCCAGTTCGGGGCGACCGACACAGGGTGCCTACCCCTAGATCACCTTCTGTGCCGGCCGCTTAGACGGTAAGCTACACCTGTACAGACGACCCGTCTAGATAGGTTGACTGTCCGGGAGGGCAGAAACATTCCCAGCGCACTGATCGGGGGTACGGTGACCGACGTGCCTACCCCGCACGAGCGGCCCCGCTATCGCCGGGTCGCAGACGAGTTACGCCGTCGGATCCTCTCCGGCGCGATCCCACCCGGGTCCATCTTGCCGTCCGAATCCGCGCTTATGGCCGACTTCGGCGTGGCCCGTGGAACCGTCCGTGAAGCGGTCGGACTGCTCCGCAATGAGGGCCTGGTCGTTACCGAGATGGGCCGAGGAACGTACGCCCGGCCGGTACTGCCGGTTCGCCGACTCGGCTCCGACCGGTACCGCCGGGAACTGGAGCAAGTCCGGTCCGGCGAACTGGGCACGTCGTTCACCGCCGACCAGCAGATCGGCTGGTCCGACTACCGGCTCGACAGGGAGTTCCGCGAGGTGCCGGCAGACCGGGCGACCGCCGAGCTGTTCGACATCGCCCCGGGCACGATGCTGCTGGAACGCCGGTTCGTGTTCCGCTCCCAGGGCGTACCGCAGCAGATGTCGACGTCCTGCCTCCTACTCGACATGGTGGCCGACACGCCGGTCGCCGACCCTGACCGGGAGCCGTGGCCGGGCGGGAACACCGCCCAGCTTCACAGCCTCGGCATCACGATCACCGGAGTACGGGAGCGGGTGCGTTCCCGAATGCCGGTCCGCGAAGAGACCGAGGCGTTGCGGATCCCCGGCGGCGTGCCGGTGGTGACAATTACTCGACAGACGTACGCGGGTGAGCAGGTCGTTGAGGTCGCCACCGACATCGTGATCCCGGCCGACCGGGTTGAACTGGATTACTGGATCGACCTGACCTGATCGTTTGCCCAGAACCCGTGGCCGGATTCCCGGGGGAAAACCTGACGCGGGTTGTCAGAATTCGTTGCCAGAGTCGGCGTCATGACAGCAGAACTGACTGGAAAGGTTGCGCTCGTCGCCGGGGCGACCCGGGGTGCCGGCCGGCAGATCGCCGTGCAGCTCGGCGCGGCCGGCGCCACCGTCTACGCCACCGGGCGGAGCACCCGGGAGAAACGCTCCGAGGTGGACCGGCCGGAGACCATCGAGGAGACCGCCGAGCTGGTCACCGCGGCCGGCGGCGTCGGGATCGCGGTACGGGTCGACCATCTCGTCCCTGACCAGGTACGCGCCCTGGTGGAGCGGATCGACCGGGAACAGGGCCGGCTGGACGTACTCGTCAACGACATCTGGGGGGCGGACCGGCTGATCGGCTGGGACAAGCCGATCTGGGAGCAGGACCTCGACGACGGCTTCCGTACGCTGCGGCTCGCCGTCGAGACGCACATCATCACCAGCCACTTTGCGCTACCGCTGCTGATCCGCAACCCGGGCGGGCTGGTCGTGGAGGTCGGCGACGGCACCAAGGAGTACAACGACGCGAACTACCGGCTGTCGGCCTTCTTCGACCTGGCGAAGACCTCGGTGAACCGGCTCGGCTACCTCTGGGCGCACGAGCTGAAGGAGCACGGCGGGACGGCGGTCGCGCTCACTCCGGGCTGGCTGCGTTCGGAGTTCATGCTCGACGAGTTCGGCGTCACCGAGGAGAACTGGCGGGACGCCATCGAGAAGCAGCCGCACTTCGTCATCTCGGAGAGCCCGGCGTTCGTCGGCCGGGCGGTCGCCGCACTCGCCGCCGACCCGGACAAGGCCCGCTGGTCCGGGCAGTCCCTCTCCAGCGGCCAGCTCGCCAGGGAGTACGGCTTCACCGACCTCGACGGCAGCCAGCCGGACGCCTGGCGCTACATCGTGGAGGTGGAGGCCACCGGCAAACCCGCCGACGCCACCGGCTACCGCTGACCGTCGTAGAGCTGGGCCAGCCGCCGTGCTGCCGAGCTGAGCCTGGCCCGCAACTCCGGCGGCTCCAGCACCTCGACCTCCGGGCCGAGGCTGAGTAGTTGGCCGTACGCGACGTCGGGGGACTCGACGGGCAGCCGGGTGACCACCCAGCCCTGCGCGTCGGGTTCCCCGGCGTTCGCCTCCGCCTCCCGTACGGCGGGCGGCTCGGTGACGAACCGCAGGGCGTACCGCCCGGCGGGGCTGAGCCGGACCCTGATCTCGTCGCCCAGCATCTCCCGGACGAACCGTTCCGCCTGGCTGGCCCAGTAGCCGGCCAGCTCGAACGCGTCGTCCCGGTCGAACGTCTCCGCGCCGACCGTCACCCCGGTCATCCGGTCCACCCGGTAGGTGCGGTGCCCCGCGCCGACCCGGGCCACCAGATACCACCTGCCGCCCTTGCACACCAGCCCGTACGGCTCGACGGTCCGGGTCACCTCCCGGTCGCCACGCCGGTAGCGGAACTCGACCGTCCGGTCCTGCCACACCGCCTCGGCCAGCTCACTGAGCCAGACCGGCGGATCCGCCGCCTGGAACCACCCCGGTACGTCGAGGTGGAACCGCCGCTCCACCCGGGTGGAGGCGTCCCGCAGCCCGCTCGGCAGCGCGGCCAGTACCTTCAACTGGGCGGCCGCCACCACGTCGGCGAGACCCATCTCGCCGGCCGGGCCGGGCAGCCCGGAGAGGAAGAGCGCGTCGGCCTCGGTCCGGCTCAGCCCGGTCAGCCGGGTCCGATAGCCGCCGAGCAGCCGGTAGCCCCCGGCCCGACCCCGGTCGGCGTAGACCGGGATGCCGGCGGCGTTCAGCGCCAGCACGTCCCGGTAGATCGTCCGCTCCGAGACCTCCAGCTCCCGGGCCAGCTCGGCACCGGTCATCGACTCGCGGTTCTGCAGGAGCAGGACCAGGGAGATCAACCGGGCGGCGCGCATGCGTCCCATCCTGCCCGGCGGCGCCGACATCCCCGCCGGGCGTCGGCAGCGCCTCGCGCCGCGCCGGCGGTAGCGGCGGCCGATAGGCTTTCCGGTCGTGCAGACCCCCACCCCCGCCGAGTCGCGCCCCCGCCGGGTCGGCCCGTTCCTCTCCGCGTTCGGTTCCGGCGTCGGGCTGCTGTTCCGGGGGCTCGCGGTCTATGGTCGCAACCCGATGCTGGTAGTGCTCGGCATCGTGCCCGCGGTGATCTCCGGTGCGCTCTACCTGGCCGGCCTCGGTACGCTGATCTACTTCTCCGACGACCTCGCCGCGTTGATCACACCGTTCGCGGACGACTGGTCGGACGGGCCGCGCCAGCTCCTCCGGCTGATCGCCGGGCTCGCCCTGCTCGGCCTGGGTGGCCTGCTCGGGGTGCTCACCTTCACCGCCGTCACGCTGGTGATCGGCGACCCGTTCTACGAGAAGATCTCCGAACGGGTGGAGGAGCGCTACGGCGGGGTGCCGGACGAGGTCGAGCTGCCCTGGTGGCGCTCGCTGCGGCGGAGCATCGCCGACGCGGCGCGGCTGCTCGTCCGGTCGGTGCTGTTCGGGCTGCCGCTCTTCGTCGCCGGGTTCGTGCCGCTCGTCGGGCAGTTCGTCGTACCCGTGATCGCCGCGATGGTCGGCGGCTGGTTCCTCACGATGGGCATGGTCGGGGTGCCGTTCCAGCGGCGCGGGCTCCGGCTGCCGGACCGGCAGCGGGCGCTGCGGGCGAACCGGGCGCTGACCCTGGGCTTCGGGGTGGCGGTCTTCCTCTGCTTCCTGATCCCGCTCGGCGCGGTGCTGCTCACCCCGGCCGCGGTCGCCGGGGCGACCCTGCTGGCCCGCCGCACGCTCGGCCAGTCGATCGACCACCCCGACCGGGCCCGCGTGACCGCTCCCGGGGCGGCCTGATGCGGATCGACCTGGTCCAGGGCGACATCACCGCCCAGCGGGTGGACGTGATCGTCAACGCCGCCAACTCGTCGCTGCTCGGCGGCGGCGGAGTGGACGGCGCGATCCACCGCCGGGGCGGGCCGGCGATCCTCGCCGAGTGCCGGGCCCTGCGGGCCGCCCGGTACGGGCGCGGCCTGCCCACCGGGCAGGCGGTCTCGACCACCGCCGGCAACCTGCCGGCCCGCTGGGTGGTGCACACCGTCGGGCCGGTCTGGTCCGCCGACGAGGACCGGTCGGCACTGCTGCGGAACTGCTACGCCAACAGCCTGGCCGTCGCCGACGACCTGGGCGCGGCCTCGGTGGCCTTCCCGCTGATCTCGTCCGGGGTCTACCGGTGGCCGGTCGAGGACGCGGTCCGGCAGGCGTTGACCGTACTCACCGCCGCCCGGCCGGCCGGCGTCACCACCGCCCGACTGGTGCTCTTCGACCCCGCCACCGCCGAGACCGCGCGGCGGGTACGCCAGCAGTTCGACTGACCGGGATCAGGCGGAGGCGCGCAGGACGAGTTCGGTGGGGAGCAGGACGGCCGGCTCGATGCGTTCACCGGCGGCGAGCCGGAGCAACTGGCGGGTCATGGTCCGGCCGAGATCCTGGATCGGCTGCCGTACGGTGCTCAGCGGCGGATCGGTGTAGCCGGCCAGCTCGATGTCGTCGAAGCCGATCACCGCCACGTCTTCCGGCACCCGGCGACCCGCCTCGCGCAGCGTACGGAGTGCGCCGTGCGCCATCAGGTCGGAGGCGACGAAGACCGCGTCCAGGCGCGGTTCCTCGGCCAGGAGCTGCCGCATCGCGACCGCACCGGACTCCCGGGTGAAGTCGCCGAACGCCTCCACCGGCCGTTGTCCGGCGTCCCGGAGCTCGGCCCGGTAGCCGGCCAGCCGGTCGATCCCGGCCACCATGTCCTGCGGGCCGGCGATGGTGGCGATCCGCTGCCGGCCGGACCTGAGCAGGTGCCCGACCGCGCCGCGTACCCCGGCGACGTGGTCCACGTCGACGTACGGCACCGGGACGGGGGGCTGGCCGAGCGGGCGGCCGCTGCACACCACCGGCAGCCCCGCCTGGGCGAGCGCGCCGGGCAGCGGGTCGGCGCCGTGCAGGGAGGCGAAGAGTACGCCGTCCACGTGCCCGCCCATCGCGTAGCGCTCGACCCGCTCGTGGCTGGCCGCCGACTCGGCCAGGGTCAGCACGAGCTGCTTGCCGGCCGCCTCCAGCTCCCGGCTGACCCCGAGGATGATGCCGGGGAACACCTGGTCGTCGGAGAAGACCCGGGTGGACGCCTCCGGCAGGATCAGCGCCACCGAGTCGGTCTGCTGGGTCACCAGGCTGCGTGCCGCGAGGTTGGGCACGTAGCCCAACTCCCGCACCGCCCGCCGGACCGCCTGTTGGATCGGCTCGGCGACCGTGGTCGAGCCGTTCACCACCCGGGACACGGTGGCCCGGGACACCCCGGCCCGTTGAGCCACCGCCTCCAGCGTGGGCCGCGCGCGGGTCACCGCCATCTCCGCTCCTCAGCTCAGCCGCCGGGAAAATGGTTCCACGCGCGCCTGAAGGTCAACAACCCCGTCGGCGGGCGCCGGGTCCCTCGGCCACGGCACGCGTGGCCCGGGACCGTTCCGGTCAGCCGACGCGCAGCCCTTGCAGCAGCCCGGCGTCGCCCGCCACGTCCAGGGCGTCGAAGCCGAGCCGGCCCCAGAGAGCCAGCAGCAGGTCGCTGGCCGTACCCGAGATCTGTGCCCGGGCGTGGTGGTCGTCGCTGTCCAGGATCGTGTCGGTGTCCAGCAGGGCCACGCCCGCACCGCGCAGCCGCAGGTACCACTCCTGGCCGGCGTCGGTCGCTACCAGGTGGACCACTCCGTGGAACGGCTGGTCGGAGGCGCGCCGGCCGGCCGGCAGGTGGGTGTCGAGCACCTCGCCGACCCCGTCCGCCGCGAGCTTGGCCTCGATCGGCTCCCCGGCGGCGACCGCCATCTGCGCGTCCCAGCGGTGCACCGCGGTCTCCTGCGCCATCCGGCGGTGCCAGAACCCGGCCTTCTTCGGCTGGGGTGCGTAGTTCCAGGCCGGCGCCTCCGGGTCCACCCGGTCCAGCACGGCCATGAGCTGGTCGAACTCGTGTCGCCACCACTGCACGGCCGCCGGCCCGGTCGGCAGGCCGTCCGGGACCGTGAGCGGGTCGGCCCGCTCGGTGCTGCCCCGGCTCACGATGCCCCGGGCCCGGGCGTAGACGGACCCGAGGTGGTGCACCAGATCGGTCATGGTCCATTCGGGACAGGACGGCACCCGGATGTCGAGCGGCGCTTCGGCGACGGCGGCGCCGAAGGTCGGCCCCTCGGCGCGGAGTGCCCCGATCCAGAAGTCCTTGGTGCCGTGCAGTCTGGTCATGACGTTCCTCCCGTGCCACCGGGCCGCCACCGGCCGGGCTGTCTCTCAGCCTAGGGTGAATGCTGTGCCAGACGTTAATGCCCGCCCGATAACTGCCGCCGACTCCGCCGATCCCACACGATTGGCCGGTTACACGACCCTGCGGCTCGGCGGCGCGCCGCGGCGACTCGTCACCGCCACCCGAACGGATGAAATCCCCGGGAAACTCCGCGAGGCCGAGTTGCGGGACGAGCCGGTCCTGGTGCTGGCCGGCGGCAGCAACGTGGTGGTCGCGGACGAGGGGTTCCCCGGCACGGTGCTGCTGGTCCGATCGCGGGGCTTCGAGGTGGTCGCCGAGGACGAGGCGGCGGTCACCATCCGGGTGGCGGCCGGCGAGCCGTGGGACGACCTGGTCGCGGCCACCGTCGAGGCCGGCTGGTCGGGGGTGGAGTGCCTCTCCGGCATCCCCGGTTCGGCCGGCGCCACCCCGATCCAGAACGTCGGGGCGTACGGGCAGGAGGTTGCCGAGACGGTCACCGGGGTCGAGGTGTACGACCGGCTGGCCGGCGAGGTGACCCGGATGAGCGCGGCCGAGTGCGCCTTCGGGTACCGGTCCAGCGTCTTCAAGTACCACGACCGGTGGACGGTGCTCACCGTCGACTTCCGGCTGCTCCGCTCGACGCTCTCCGCTCCGGTGCGCTACGCCGAGTTGGCTCGGGCGCTCGGGGTGGAGGTCGGCGACCGGGTGCCGCTGGGCGACGCCCGGGCGGCCGTACGCGCGCTGCGCGCCGGCAAGGGCATGGTGCTGGACCCGGCCGACCCGGACACCCGTTCGGTCGGGTCGTTCTTCACCAACCCGGTGCTGGACGCCGGGGCGTACCAGGCGCTGCGGGAGCGGGCCGGCGGGCTCGGCGAGCCGCCGTCCTGGCCGGGTACGGGCGGCACGGTGAAGGTCAGCGCCGCCTGGCTGATCGACAAGGCCGGTTATCCGAAGGGCTACCAGGGGCCGGGCGGGGTGGCCATCTCCTCCAAGCACACCCTGGCGCTGACCAACCGGGACGGCGGCTCGACCGGGGCACTGCTGGCGCTGGCCCGGGAGATCCGCGACGGGGTGCACGACCGGTTCGGTGTCACCCTGCATCCGGAGCCGGTTCTGGTCAACTGCGCCATCTGAGGCCGCACCGCACCCTTCCACCATCGCTGGTGCCCAGATCCGCCAGAACGGTACCCCGGTTCCTTGCGCCGCAAGGTACCATGTTCCACATGGTTACCGTCTACGCCCGTCGCCGCTAGATGGCGGCGGCCAAGCCCGAGGCGCTGCCCGGGCAGCTCCGCCGCGGAACGCTGGAGTACTGCGTACTCGCACTGCTCCGGCCCGGCGAGCGCTACGCCCTCGACCTCGTCCGCGAGCTGGGCGCGGTCGACGGCATGGTGACCAGCGAGGGCACCATCTACCCCCTGTTGTCGCGGCTGCGCCGGGACGGTCTGGTGGAGACCGCCTGGCACGAGTCGCCGAGTGGGCCGCCCCGCCGCTACTACCGGCTCACCGCCGCCGGGCGGGACCGGCTCGACCAGTTCGTCGGTGAGTGGATCCGGTTCCGCGACGCGGTGGATTCCCTCGTCATCCCGAAGGAGACCGCATGAAGCCGACCACCCCCGAGGCGCTCGTCCGGCGATACCTGCGCCAGTTGCGCGCCGAACTGGCCCCGCTGCCGACCGACCGCCGGCGGGAGGTGCTCGACCAGATCGCCGAGCACATCGCCGTACGCCGGTCGGAGCCGGACGGGCAGAGCCTGGCCGAGGTGCGCGCGATACTCGACCGGCTCGGTGATCCGGCAACGCTCGGTGCGGACGCCCGGGAGCGGTTCGGCGTGCCACCCCGGCGCCGCGGCCCGGTGGAGACGCTGGTGCTGGTCTGTGCCGCGGCGGGCCCGTTCCTGGTGCTGGGCCCGGCCGTGCTGCTGCCGTTCGGGTCGGTCAGGCCCTGGCACGTCGTCCCGGTGGCTGTCGCGGCGCTACTCTGGCTCTCCCGGTTCTGGCTGGTCCGGGACAAGCTCGTCGGCACCGCCCTGCTGCTCGGCTGCGCGGCCGTCTTCGTCCTGCTCGACCTGCTCGGCTTCCAGGACACCGGCCTGGGCTCGCTGGCCCTGCTGCTGGTGGCGCTCTTCGTGCCCTTCGGGGCCGCCACCTGCTATCTGGCGATCCGGATGTCCCGACTCGGCGCCACCGTGCCGGCCCGACTCGGCACCCAGTAGCCGGGCGGTCCGGCCCGGCCGGACGAGCCGGCACCCGGTCCGGCTTGGCACCCGGTCCGGCTCGGCATGCGGCCCGCTCGGCTCGGCGTGCGGTAGCCGAGTTGCCCGGGAGGCACGGGCCGCATCTGGGCACGGTCCGCGTTACCGAGGCTCTCCTGCCGGGGAGTCGTCGGGTGGCGCCACCGCCGACCACGCCACGGTCACCTCGCCGAGCCGCCACCGCGCCGGCCGGTCCAGTACGGGCCAGCCGGCCGCTCGGAGCGCCTCGACCGTACGCCGCCAGCGCTGCCGGGGCCCGAACGTGGCGTACGGGGCCGCGTCCCGCCAGCCCTCCTCCAGCGCCCGGATCAGCGCGTGTACTCCGGTGCCCGGCACGTTGTGGTGGATCAGCGCCTTGGGCAGCCGCTCGGCCAGCGTGGCCGGACTGTCCAGTATGGATAGCCGGGCGGCCAGGGTCAGCGACCGGGGGCCGGTGGCGTCCACGAGCAGCCAGCCGGCCAACCGGCCCAGCTCGTCACAGGTCCCCTCGACCAGTACCCCGCCCGGTTGCAGCGCCCCGGTCATCGTCCGCCAGGCCGGTACGACCTCCGGCTCGGCGTACTGCCGCAGCACGTTGAACGCCCGGACCAGCACCGGGCGCAGCCCGGCCAGCTCGAAGCCGCCCCGGCCGAAGGCCAGCCCCGGCGGGTCGGCGGCGGGCGCGGCGGCGGCCACCCGTACCGGATCGATCTCCAGCCCGACCACCCGGACGTCCGGCCGGACGGCGGCGGCCAGCCGGGCCCGCAGCTCGACCACGGTGACCGGGCTGGCGCCGTAGCCGAGGTCCACCACCAGTGGATCGCGGGCATCCCGGAGCAGGTCGGCGCAGGTCGCAGCGATCCAGTTGTCCACCCGGCGCAGCCGGTTGGGGTTGGTGGTCCCCCGGGTCACCGCGCCGACCGGGCGCACCGCCCCGCCGCGACCGGCACCGATCGGCGGCGCGCCGCCGATCCGCCCGGTCGGTGCTCCCGCCGGTCCCCGCCGAGCGGGTGGGCCGGGAACGCCGGCTCCCGGCTCACCGGCGCCGGCTCCCGGCTCATCGGCGGCGCCCGGTCGCGGCGGCGGCACCCGGCTCACTGCCCGGTGTCGGTCCCGACCCGGTGCACCTTGTGCTGGGCCGCCTGGGCCAGCGGGCGGACCACCAGCCGGTCCACGTTGACGTGGTGCGGGCGGGTGGCGCACCAGGCGATGCAGTCGGCCACGTCGTCGGCGACCAGCGGCTCGGCGACCCCGGCGTAGACCGCCGCCGCCCGGCTGGCGTCGCCGTCGAAGCGGACCAGCCCGAACTCCTCGGTCCGGACCATGCCCGGGTCGATCTCGATCACCCGGACCGGCCGTCCACAGAGCTCCAACCGCAGCGTCTCGGCCAGCGCCGTCTGGGCGTGCTTCGCCGCCGCGTAGCCGCCGCCGCCCTCGTAGACGATCAGGCCGGCGGTCGAGCTGAGCACCACCACCGTGCCGGCGCCGGAGGACTCCAGCGCGGGTAGCAGCGCCTGGGTGACCCGGAGCGTGCCGAGCACGTTCACGTCGTACATCCACTGCCAGTCGGCGACCGAGCCCAACTCGACCGGATCCAGGCCGCGCGCGCCACCGGCGTTGTTGACCAGCAGGGTGACCGGGCCGCCCAGCCTCCCGGCGGCGGTGGCCAGCTCCGCCACCGACTCGTCGGAGGTGACGTCGCAGGGCTGTGCGGTGGCCGTGCCGCCGGCCCGGCGGATCTCCTCGACCAGGGCGTCCAGCCGGTCGGCCCGGCGGGCGGCGGCGAGCACGGAGAATCCCTCGGCGGCCAGCCGGCGGGCCGTGGCGGCGCCGATTCCGCTGGACGCCCCGGTGACGATCGCGACAGGGGTCATCGGGACATTCTGGCCCAAGCCGTCCCGATGCCATGGACCTGGGCCCGAATGAGGTCGGTCACCTCCTCGGGCACCCGGACGATTGGCCCTCGCCCGATCGGGAAGATGACACGCAACACGGTGGTTGCTCTGTGAGGTGACCCGGTCGTGCGGGACGGCGTAACACGTTGACAGAAGGAGCGAACGTGGCGGAACTGCACACCGGGGTAGCCCGGCAACGAGGTATCCAGCCGTGGCCGACGCCACGACGCATCGCGACCCTTTCCGTGCACACCTCGCCGCTGCACCAACCCGGCACCGGTGACGCCGGTGGGATGAACGTCTACATCGTCGAGGTATCCCGGCGGCTGGCCGAGGCCGGCGTCGAGGTCGAGATCTTCACCCGGGCCACCTCCAGCGACCTGCCGCCGGTGGTCGAGATGGCCCCCGGAGTGACGGTCCGGCATGTCACGTCCGGCCCGTTCGAGGGACTGGCCAAGGAGGAGCTGCCCGGCCAGCTCTGCGCGTTCACCGCCGGCGTACTGCGGGCCGAGGCCGCCCGCCCGCCCGGCTTCTACGACCTCATCCACTCGCACTACTGGCTCTCCGGTCAGGTGGGCTGGCTGGCCAAGGAGCGCTGGGGGGTGCCGCTGGTGCACACCGCGCACACCCTGGCCAAGGTGAAGAACGCCCGGCTCGCCGAGGGCGACCGGCCCGAGCCGAAGGCGCGGGTGATCGGCGAGGAGCAGGTGGTGGCCGAGGCCGACCGGCTGGTCGCGAACACCACGGTCGAGGCGCGGGACCTGATCTCCCGGTACGACGCGGACCCGGAACGGGTCGAAGTGGTCCGCCCCGGCGTCGACCTGGACCGCTTCACCCCGTCCCCGCCCGGTCGGGAGGAGGCCGCCCGGCTCGCCGCGCGTCGCCGGTTGGGGCTGCCCGAGCGGGGCACGATCGTCGCCTTCGTCGGCCGGATCCAGCCGCTGAAGGCGCCGGACGTGCTGCTGCACGCGCTCGCCGAGCTGTGGAGCTGGCAGCCCGGGATCGCCGGGACGGTCACCGTGGTGATCGCGGGCGGGCCGAGCGGCACCGGCCTGGACCGGCCGACCGCGCTGATCGAACTCGCCGCCAAGCTCGGCGTCGGCGACGCGGTGCGGTTCCTGCCGCCGCAGACCGGCGACGACCTGCCGGCGCTCTACCGGGCCGCCGACCTGGTGGCGGTGCCCTCGCACAACGAGTCGTTCGGCCTGGTCGCCCTGGAGGCACAGGCCTGCGGTACCCCGGTGGTCGCCGCCGCGGTGGGCGGTCTGGTCACCGCCGTCCG
Source organism: Plantactinospora sp. ZYX-F-223 (assembly GCF_039649625.1). NCBI lineage: Bacteria > Bacillati > Actinomycetota > Actinomycetes > Micromonosporales > Micromonosporaceae > Plantactinospora > Plantactinospora sp. ZYX-F-223. The sequence goes on from NZ_JBDJAV010000029.1 coordinate 90,356, forward strand.
GGACGGCAGCAGCGGCGTACTCGTCGACGGGCACCACCCGCGCGACTGGGCCCGGGTGCTCGGCGGCCTGCTGGCCGCACCGCTGCGCCGCGCGGAGCTGTCCCGGGGTGCGGTCGAGCACGCCCGCGCCTTCTCCTGGGCCCGTACCGCCAGCGGGCTGCTCGCGGTCTACCGTGAGGCGGTGGCGGAGTACCGCGACCGGCTCGCCTCCGAGCTGGCGGACGGCACGGCGACGCTCCCGCTGGCGACCTGCTGAACACGCCTGCCACGGCCCGGACGGGAAGGTGGACGGGAAGATGGAGTCTCGGGCGGAGATCGGTCGGCTGATCGAGGCGGTCTGTGCCGACCGGGAACTGGCCTGCGAGCCGACCGGCGAGTACTCGTACGCGGTCACCCTGCCGGGCACGCACAAGCTCAAGACGGTCTGCAACCTGATCGTCGGGGAGCATTCGCTGCGGATCGAGGCGTTCGTGATGCGCCAACCGGACGAACGGCGCGAGGAGCTCTTCACCTGGCTGTTGCAGCGCAACGCCCGGATGTACGGGGTGGCGTTCTCCGTCGACGCGGTCGGTGACGTCTACCTGACCGGCCGGGTGGGCCTGGCCGGGGTGACCGAGGAGGAGCTGGATCGGCTCTTCGGCTCCGTGCTGACGTACGCGGACGAGTCGTTCGACACCATGCTGGAGATCGGGTTCGGTACGGCGATCCGCCGGGAGTGGGAGTGGCGGGTCAGCCGGGGCGAGTCGTTGGCGAACCTGCGAGCGTTCGCGCACCTCTTCGAGCGTTCGGCGACGGAAAACTCGGGTTTGGACCGCCCCTGACGGGTATGCCCCGGCGGCGGCACCAGGATGTGGCGATGGCCGCGCCGCCTGCCGAGACAGACTGTCAGAGGGAGCGTGAGGATCTCATGGCTCAGCGGAACAGTTCCGGTCGCGGCGCAACCGCGACCGCGACGAAGCGCCGATCCAGCAGCAGCACGGGCGACATCAACGAGCGCAAGATCAGCTTGATGAAGGTCGACGACATCCGGGGACAGCTCAGAAAACGCGGTGTTTCAGGCATATCCGCGCTGCGCAAGATGGACCTGGTGAAGAGCCTGGTCCGGACGTTGAAAGCCGAGAGCCGGGGCGGGACGGGCCGGAAGGCCACGACGGCGCCGAGCAAGCGGACGAGCGCGAAGAAGGCGCCGGCCAAGCGGGCCGCCGCGAAGAAGGCGCCGTCCCGTACGGTCGCGGCTAAGAAGGCACCGGCCCGCAAGGCCAGCACCGCCCGGGTGACCGCGAAGAAGGCGCCGGCCCGGAAGACGACCGCGAAGAAGGCGCCCGCCAAGCGGGCCCCCGCGAAGAAGGCGCCGGCCAAGCGGGCCACCGCGAAGAAGGCGCCGGCCAAGCGGGCCACCGCGAAGAAGGCACCCGCCCGCAAGGCCCCCGCGAAGAAGGCACCCGCCCGCAAGACGGTGTCCGCCGCCCGGAAGGCACCGGCCCGCAAGGCCGTTACCTCTGCCCGGACGACGAGCGCCGCCCAGCGGACCGGTACCGCGCCGGCCCGGAAGGCGCCCGGAGCCCGCGCGACCGGCCCGGGCAAGGCGACCGGGGCACGGGCGACCGGCCCGGGCAAGGCGACCGGCGCCCGCGCCACGGGCCCGGGCAAGGCGACCGGCGCCCGGAAGGGTACGACCGCCGGGAAGAGCACCGCCGCCGCTCGCAAGACGACCGGAGCGCGGAAGTCGACCGCCGCGCCGGTCCGGAAGGCGAACGGGGCCGGGAAGTCGACCTCCAACGGCGGTGGTCAGTCGAGGTCGCTGAAGTACGCCCAGCCGATCTCCTCACCGCAGGACACCCCGGAGCGCCCGGGGCGGAGCCTGGTGACCCGGGACCACGACGTGATCCGGCGCTGGGCCGAGGGCCGGAACGCCCAACCGGCGACGATCGAGGGCACCGAACGCGAGGGTCGGCTCGGCGTACTGACGTTTGACTTCCCCGGTTGGCGGGAAGGCGGACGACTGAAGCCGGTCAGCTGGGACGAGTGGTTCCACACCTTCGACCTACGCCAACTGAATTTCATTTACCAGGAGCAGCTTTCCGACGGTCGGCAGAGCAACTTCTTCCGTACCGAATCGCCGATGCGCGAAGACGGCTGAATTCCGGTAGGTGGACCGGGAATACCCCAGACCACCTGGGGCGTTGCACTACGAGGCGTCGGATATCGATCGCCCTTGGGTGTGATGGGCGAGACAGAGTCACCAGCTTGTGTCGGTCATCCGGCGACAACTAACGTTATTGCACGCGCCACGCTCGGATGCGTTCGGGGGAACGGCAGATCGCGCAGATCTGTGCACCGGGCACTGGCGCTGGGGGACGGGTGGCAGGGAAGCCGTTGGGGGACGGCGCCGCCACCTGTAACCGGCGGTGTGTGCGGGCGACGTTTACGGGGGTGAACGTCGCCCGCCGCCGCCGGTCCATCCCGTCCGGCGTGCCGGTCCGCCGAGCCGCCGCCCCACACCTCCTCGACGGCGAACCCTCCCGGGCCAGACTCGACTCGATCCAGCCGGCCGCGAAATCCTCTCCCGCTACCGCGTCGTCGCGGCCTCGACCGAGAAGACCTCTCCGTTGGCCGGTACGCCGATTCCCCACCAGGTGAACGGAATTCCCCGGGCGACGTCGAGATCCGGATTGTCCATCAATTGGAAGTGGACATGTGGTTCGGAGGAGTTGCCGGAATTCCCGCGCTCCGCCACCGGCTGACCGGTTCGGACCCGGTCTCCCGCCCGGACGAGCAGCGAACCCCGGCGCAGGTGCGCGTACGCGGCGTGCCGGCCGTCGCCGAGGTCCAGGATCAGGTGGTTGCTGAGGATCTGGCCGGGGCCGACGATCTCCCGGAACAGCCCCTCGAAAACCAGGTAGAGCAGGGCCGGGTACGAGTTGCGGCTGAGGTGGTCGCGGTTGCGGCCGACGGCCCGGACCACGGTGCCGTCGGCGACCGCCAGCAGCGGTGCCCCGAAGGCCGGAAAGTCCCGGTTGCGCCGGGCCAGCGGCCACCAGCCGAAGCCCGGGCGCGGCCGGCCCACCGGTTCCGCGACCAGGTCGATCGCGTACGCCTGGCCGTAGGCGCGTACGCCGTGGCTGGGTACCTTGCTGGCCGGGCTGTTCAATGCCGACCAGCGGCCGCGGACCGGGGATCGACCTCGACCGGCGACCCGGCGTCCCGCCCCGTGCCGAGCATCCGCCGCAGCACCACCCGCAGGCCGATGGCGAGGGCGATGGCCAGCCAGCCCCACAGGGTAACTCCTCGCCAATCCGCGCCTGCCGTCGAGGAATGTCCGTAGCTCAGGCGCGGGCCACGGCCGACCGCCGGGTCGAGCCCGCCCCGCCGGGCTCCGGTCCCCTCGCCGCGCCGGGCTCCGGTCCCGTCGCCCCGGCCGCCAGCCCCGCCGCGCCGGTCTCGGCCGTACGGAGTGCCCTGACCCGCCGTTCCCGGGCCGGTCCGGAGAGCAGGTGGGCCACCGCCACCACGCCGCCGAGCGCCGCGCAGCCCAGCCAGAGCGCCGCGTTGCCGAACTGTTCCCGCACGAAGCCTCCGGCGACCGGGGCGGCGAACGTCGCCACCGACCAGGAGAGCGAGAAGAGTCCCTGGTAGCGACCGCGCAGTGCCGCCGGGGACAGTTCGGCGATCAGCGTGGAGTTGGACGGCGAGTTGAGCATCTCGCCGAGGGTCCAGATCAGCACGGTGAGTACGTAGAACCAGGCCGCGTCCGCGAAGGCGGTCAGCCCGAAGCCGACCCCGACGATCAGCGCGGCCAGCGCCAGTACCCGGGACCGGCCCCGCCCCCGGATCAGTCGCGGTACGAAGAGCTGCCCGGCCACGATCAGCACCCCGTTGACCGCGATCACCGACCCGTACGTCGACGGCGACAGTCCGTCCTGGCCCATCGCGATCGGCAGCATCGAGATGTGCTGCATGAAGACCAGGGCCAGCAGGATGTTCAGCGCCACGAAACCGACGAAGACCCGGTCGCGGAGCGCGCTGCCCAGCCCGCCCCGGTGCGGGGCGGCCAGCCCGGCCGAGTCGACCCGGACCCGCCGGGTCTCGCCCACCCGCAGAAAGATGATCAGCGCGGTGGTGACCGTGGTCACCGCGTCGACCACGAAGAGCAGCAGGTAGCTCGCCTCGGCGGCCAGCCCGGCCAGGATCGCGGCGGAGGCGAAGCCGAGGTTGATCGCCCAGTAGTTCAGGGTGAAGGCGCGCAGCCGGTCCCGTTCCGGTACGACGTCGACCATCATCGCGCCGAAGGCCGGCCGGGCCGCCTCGGCGAACATCCCGAGCAGCAGCGCGCCGAGCCCGACCAGCCACAGCTCCCGGGCCAGCCCCAGGGCCAGCATCATCGCCGCCGCGCCCAGGTGCGCGGTGAGCAGGGTGGGCCGCCGGCCCCACCGGTCGGCGAGGATCCCGCCGGTGAGGGTGCCGACCGCACCCCCGGCGCCCCAGAGGCCGAGCACGATCCCGGCCTGGAACTCGGAGAAGCCCCGCTCGGTGGTCAGGTAGATGGCCAGGAAGACGAGGACGAAGGAGCCGAGCCGGTTGATCAGCGTGCCGGCCCAGAGGTACCAGAAGGTCCGGGGTAGACCGCCGGTGGTGTCCTGGAACCACTTCCCGACCGTCCGCATCCGCCGCCCCCGTACTTGTAATGACCGCATATCCTCAAACGCCTTACGAAGCTAGTGCGGCGGGTCCGGCCTGGTCATCCCGTTTTCCACGTGTCGGTCGTCACCCCGGGTCGCCGCATGACGGTCGGGCGGGTCCGGCAGGATGAGTTGCATGACTGCGAGCACGAGTGATCGGCCGGAGGAAACCGTGGTGGCAGGCGAGGGCGCCGCGGTGGGCACGTTGGTGCTGCTCCGGCACGGCGAGAGCGACTGGAACGCCAAGAACCTCTTCACCGGCTGGGTCGACGTGGACCTCACGGCCAAGGGTGAGAGCGAGGCCCGGCGCGGTGGCGAGCTGCTGCGCGAGCACAACCTGCTGCCCGACGTGCTGCACACCAGCGTGCTCCGCCGGGCGATCCGCACCGCCGAGCTGGCGCTGAACGCCGCCGACCGGCACTGGATCGCGGTACGCCGCTCGTGGCGGCTCAACGAGCGGCACTACGGCGCGCTCCAGGGCAAGGACAAGAAGCAGACCCTGGCCGAGTACGGCGAGGAGCAGTTCATGCTCTGGCGCCGGTCGTACGACACCCCGCCGCCGCCGATCGCGGACGGCGACGAGTGGTCCCAGGTCGGGGACCCGCGTTACGCCCTGCTCCCGCCCGAGCTGATGCCGAAGACGGAGTGCCTGAAGGACGTCGTCGACCGGATGCTGCCGTACTGGTTCGACTCGATCGTGCCGGACATCCTGGCCGGTCGCACCGTGCTGGTCGCCGCGCACGGCAACTCGCTGCGGGCGCTGGTCAAGCACCTGGACGGCATCTCCGACGAGGCGATCGCCAAGCTCAACATCCCGACCGGCATCCCGCTGCGCTACGACCTCGACCGGTCGATGCGCCCGCTGGTGACCGGCGGGGCGTACCTCGACCCCGACGCCGCCAAGGAGGCCGCCGCCGCGGTCGCCAACCAGGGCCGCTGAGCCGCACGACGCCGAGGCCCCTTCCTGGTCCTGGGAAGGGGCCTCGACGTGTCCGGACTCAGTCGGTGACGGTCTCGCCGGTGACCAGGTAGACGACCCGGCGGCCGGCGTTCACCGCGTGGTCGGCGTACCGCTCGTAGAAGCGGCCGAGCAGGGTCGCGTCGATGGCGGTCTCCACCCCGTACGGCCACTCGTCGGCGAGCACCACCGCGAAGAGCTGCCGGTGCAGGTCGTCCATGGCGTCGTCGTCCCGGTCCAGCTCGGCGGCGAGGTCGGCGTCGGGCTTGGAGAGCACATTCGCGATCTTGTCGGCGATCCGGTCCGCCACCCCGGCCATCTCGGTGAAGACCGGGCGCAGCTCGGCCGGTACGGCGGGCGACGGGTGCCGGCGTACGGCCGTCTTGGCGACGTGGTCGGCGAGGTCGCCCATCCGCTCCAGGTCGGCGGCGACGTGCAGGGCGGTGATCAGGGCGCGCAGGTCGGAGGCGACTGGCGCCTGCCGGGCCAGCAGGTCGCAGACCCGCTCCTCGACCTGCCGATAGAGGGAGTCGATCTCCGCGTCCCGTTCGATCACGGTCTCGGCGGCCGACCGGTCGGCGGTGAGCAGCGCCCGGGTGGCCTGGCGCATGGCGGCCCGGATCGCCTCGGCCATGTCCACCAGCAACTGGCTCACGATGTTCAGGTCGATCCGGAATTCGTCGCGCATGATCACGTCCTGCGGGGAGTGGCGGTTTCGCCGACCGTGGCGGGTTGCGCACGGACGGTGCTACAGGTGTCGGTCCGGACCACGGTAGGGGGATCCGGCGGCGCCGGGGTGAACATTCGTGAACGGCACTGGGCCGGCGGGTGAACATTCTCGGATGCACGCGTGATTCGCCCAATTTTGCCTGGTCGATAGGTTAACGATGACCCTACGATCGCCGCGTGGAATGGGGGGTGGTCGCGGGCGTGCTCGTCGGGCTCGGCCTCGGCCTGTCCTTCGGTCCGCTCCGCCACCGGGTCGCCGGATGGTTCTCGGCCGGGCGCACCACGACCGGACGAGGCGGGACACGCAGTAACAGGAGGCCGGCGATAGGCACTGACGAGCAGGCCGGCGGGCTGCCGGGACTCGGCCGCAAGAGCCTCGACTCCCTCCGGGTCGGCGTGGTCGTCCTCGACGCCCACGACGTCCCGGTCCTGGTGAACCCGGCCGCCCGGGCGATGGGACTGCTCCGGGTCGGCAGTACCCCGGGCACGGTTGCCGCGCACCCGATCATCCGTACCCTGGCCGGCCAGGTGCGGCGCACCGGAGTGCGCCGCGAGGTCGAGCTGGACCTGCCCCGGGGCCGCGAGGGGGGCATGTCCGACCCGCTCGGCGTGCACCTGCGGGCGATGGGCCTGGGCTCCGGTTACATCGCGGTCGAGGCGGCCGACGTGACCGAGTCGCACCGGGTCGCCCGGGTCCGCCGGGACTTCGTGGCCAACGTCAGCCACGAGCTGAAGACCCCGATCGGTGCGCTGCAACTGCTCGCCGAGGCGCTGCTGGACGCCACCGACCAGACCGCCGGAAACGGGACGCTGGACCCCTCCGAGGACATGGCGGCGGCCCGCCGGTTCGCCGAGCGGATCCAGCACGAGTCCACCCGGCTCGGCAAGCTCGTCAACGAGCTGCTCGAACTCACCCGGTTGCAGGGCGCGGAGCCGCTGCCCGCGCCGGAGCCGGTCGCGCTGGACTGGGTCACCGCCGAGGTGGTCGACCGGACCCGTACCGCCGCGACCGCCCGGGAGATCACCGTGGTGGTCGAGGGCGAGCGGGACCTGACCGTCTACGGCAGCGACAGCCAGATCGCCACCGCGGTCAGCAACCTGGTGGAGAACGCGATCGCGTACTCCGCGGAGCGGACGCAGGTCACGGTGGCGATCAAGAGCACCGGCGAGCACATCGAGATCGCCGTCACCGACCAGGGCATCGGGATCGCCCCGGACGACGTGGGCCGGATCTTCGAGCGCTTCTACCGGGCGGACCAGGCCCGGTCACGGCAGACCGGCGGGACCGGGCTCGGCCTGGCGATCGTCAAACACATCGCCACCAACCATGGCGGCCGGGTCGAGGTGTCCAGCACTCTTGGTGGTGGCTCGACGTTCACCCTCCGGCTTCCCGCGCGTCCGCCGGACGCCTTCCTACCGCCAGCCCCGTCAGTTGAGATCGAGACCGGCTCGTTCGGATAGTTCCGAGCGGACCGACACAGAGAGGAAAGTCCGTGGCCCGCGTACTCGTGGTCGAGGATGAGGAGTCGTTTTCCGACGCCCTCTCCTACCTGCTGCGCAAGGAAGGATTCGAGGTCTCGGCCGCGGCGACCGGCACGGCAGCGCTGACCGAGTTCGACCGCACCGGCGCGGACATCGTGCTGCTCGACCTGATGCTGCCGGAGATGTCCGGTACCGAGGTGTGCCGGCAGCTCCGGCAACGTTCCCAGGTGCCGATCATCATGGTCACCGCCCGGGACAGCGAGATCGACAAGGTGGTCGGGCTGGAGATCGGCGCCGACGACTACGTGACCAAGCCGTACTCGCCGCGTGAACTGGTCGCCCGGGTCCGGGCGGTACTGCGCCGGCGCGGCAACGAGACGGTCGAGCCGGGCACCCCGACGCTGACCGCCGGTCCGGTCCGGATGGACATCGAACGGCACGTGGTCACCGTCGACGGCTCCCCGGTGCAGCTTCCGCTGAAGGAGTTCGAGCTGCTGGAGCTGCTGCTCCGCAACGCCGGGCGGGTGCTCACCCGGGGGCAGTTGATCGACCGGGTCTGGGGCGCGGACTACGTCGGCGACACCAAGACCCTCGACGTACACGTGAAGCGGCTGCGCTCGAAGGTCGAGCCGGAGCCGTCCGCACCGCGCTTCATCGTCACCGTCCGGGGCCTGGGCTACAAGTTCGAGCCGTAGGCCGCGAGTTCGAGCCGTAGGCCGGAGCGTTCGCCCGGTCAGCGGGGCGTGCCGCGCGGCCTCCGCTGCGGCGCCGGCCGCCGGCCGGCGCTGGCGGCCTTCGGGCTGGCCGGCTCCCGGCCGCCCTCCTCGGGACGGTCCAGCACCGGGTCGGCTCCGGCGGTCGCCGGATGCGTCGCCACCAGGCCGCGCCGCTCCCGCTCGGCGCAGAGTTCGGCCAGTTTCGCGTACGCCGGCTTGCCGATCAGCGCGGTCAGTTCCGGCTCGTACGACAGGTACATCGGCTCGGTGCCGACGTGCGCCTCCGGCGACGAGGTGCACCACCAGTCGAGGTCGTGCCCACCCGCGCCCCAGCCGCGCCGGTCGAACTCGCCCAGCGTCGACACCAGCACCTTCGTCCCGTCCGGGCGCTTGACCCAGTCCTGGTCCCGGCGTACCGGCAGTTGCCAGCAGACGTCCGGCTTGTATTCCAGCGGGTGTACGCCGTCGCGCAGCGCCTGGGCGTGCAACGCGCAGCCGCCCCCGCCGGGGAAGTCGGCGTCGTTGAGGAAGACGCACGGCGCCTCCTCGCTCCGGGTCGCCGTACGCCGGGCCGGGGTCTCGCCGTCCACCGAGTCCATCTCGGTGTAGTTCTTGAAGCCTCGCCGGTAGTGCTGCCAGGTCTGCGGGGTGAGCCGCTTGACCGCCGACCGGACCCGCTTCTCGTCGTCGGCGTCGGTGAAGAACGCGCCGTGCGAGCAGCAGCCGTCGGCGGCCCGGCCGGCGATGATGCCGTGGCAGGTCTGGCCGAAGACGCAGGTCCACCGGGAGAGCAGCCAGGTCAGGTCGGCCCGGACCAGGTGCTCGGGGTCGGCGGGGTCGGCGAATTCGAGCCACTCCCGGGGGAAGTCGAGCGGGACCTCCCGGCTGCGGGGGTCGGCGGGGTCGTCCACCAGGATCCGGAGCTGGTTGCGTGCTGTTGCCACCCGATCAGCCTACGCCCGCTATCCGCCCGCGACCTGCGTCTAGTGTCTTTCCCATGCGGCTCGGCGTGCTTGATGTCGGTTCCAACACCGTGCACCTTCTGGTCGTGGACGCGCACCACGGCGCCCATCCCTGGCCGGCACACTCCGAAAAGGCGGTGATCCGGCTCGCCGAGCAGATCGGCCGGGACGGGGAGTTGACGGTCGCCGGGGCGGACGCGCTGGTCGAGGCGGTGAACGAGGCGAAGATGGCCGCGGCCCGGCTGACCGCCGACGACCTGCTGGCCTTCGCGACCTCCGCGGTCCGGGACGCCACCAACGCGCCGGAGGTGCTGACCCGGGTCCGGGCCGAGACCGGGGTACTCCTCCAGGTGCTCTCCGGTGCCGACGAGGCCCGGATGACCTTCCTCGCCGTACGCCGGTGGTTCGGTTGGTCCGCCGGTCGGCTGCTGGTGCTGGACATCGGCGGCGGTTCGCTGGAGCTGGCGGCCGGCATCGACGAGGAACCCGAGTTCGCCCACTCGCTGCCGCTCGGCGCCGGCCGGCTCACCCGGGAGTGGCTGGACGTGGGGCCGGACAGCAACCACACCCCGTCGGCGGCGGCGGTGGCCAAGCTGGAGGCGTACGTCGAGGAGATGCTGGAGACCGTGGTCGACGACACCGTCGAGGTCGGCTGGGACCGGGTCGCCGCCACCAGCAAGACGTTCCGGACCCTGGCCCGGCTGGCCGGGGCGGCGCCGTCGTCGGACGGGCTCTGGGCACCACGCGGCCTCTCCCAGACCGGGCTGCGGCAGGTGATCGGCTTCATCCGGCACATCCCGCCGAGCAAACTCGCCGAACTCGAAGGGGTCAGCGCGCGTCGGGCCCACCAGTTGCTGGCCGGGGCGATCGTGGCCGAGGCGGCGATGCGCCGGCTCGGGGTGGAGAACCTGGACATCTGCCCGTGGGCGCTCCGGGAGGGTGTGATCCTGCGCCGGCTCGATCTGCTGGAGCCGGCCCAGGGTCCGCGAGAGCCGGTCTGAGCTGCGGTTTTGTCTGCCGCTGGGGCTTTGTGCTCGATCCGCGAACGGGTGCGATGTGCCGGGCCGGGCTACCCTGAGACCGTGACCACCCGCGTACTGCTGTCCAGTTCCTCGGTCTTCCCCGAGCCGACCGCGGCCGCCTTCGAGATGGCGGCGGCGCTCGGCTACGACGGCGTCGAGGTGATGGTCTGGACCGACGCGGTGAGCCAGGACGCCGGAGCGCTGAGCGGCCTGGCCCGGCACTACGGGGTACCGGTGCTCTCGGTGCACTCGCCCTGCCTGCTGGTCACCCAGCGGGTCTGGAGTTCCGACCCGTGGGAGCGGCTGCGTCGCTCGGCGGTGCTGGCCGAGACCCTGGAGGCGTCGACCGTGGTGGTGCACCCGCCCTTCACCTGGCAGCGGGAGTACGCCCGCTCGTTCGTCGACGGGTTGGGCAAGCTCGGCGACGACCACCCGGGGATCCGGTTCGCGGTGGAGAACATGTACCCGGTCCGGATGGCCGGTCGGGAGTTCGTCCCCTACATGCCGGGGTGGAACCCGACCGACACCGGTTACCCCGCCTACACCCTGGACCTGTCGCACTGCGCCGCCTCGCACAGCGACGCGCTGGAGATGGCCGACAAGATGGGGGCCGGGCTGGCGCACGTACACCTCGGCGACGGCACTGGTGAGGGCCGGGACGAGCACCTGGTGCCCGGCCGGGGCACCCAGCCCTGCGCCGAGCTGCTGACCTCGCTCGCCGGGCGGGGCTTCACCGGCTCGGTCGCGGTGGAGGTCTCCACCCGGCGGGCCCGCAGCCGCGCCGACCGGGAGAGCGACCTGCGGGCGGCGCTGGAGTTCGCCCGCCAGCACCTGGCCGCGCCGACCCCGGTCGACGCCCGCTGATCGACAGCCGGCACGCGGGCCGGTCCACCCGCCTCGACCGGCCGGATTGTCGGTGCCGGTCAATACCATCGGCGGATGGTGACCGTAGCCGAGGTACGGGCGCTGGCCCGGACGCTGCCCCGCAGCAGCGAGCACCTGATCCGCGACCGGGTGAAGTTCCGGGTCGGGGCGATCGTCTACGTCGCCTTCTCCCGCGACGAGACGACGATGGGTTTCGGCTTCCCCAAGGAGGAACGCGCGGCCCTGGTCGCCAGCGACCCGGAGCTGTTCTTCCTGCCGGGCGAGTCCGACCTGCGGTTCAACTGGGTCTGCTGCCGGCTGGACCGGCTCGACCACGACCAGATGACCGAGCTGGTCACCGAGGCGTGGCGGATGGTGGTGCCCAAGTTCCTGGCCCGGCAGCGGCTGGGCGGCTGACCGGCGCCGTCAGTCGCCCAGCCGCGGTGGCAGCGCGACCCGGGTGACGCCGGTCAGCCGGTGGAGTTCAGCGGTTCGGCGGTTCGGCACCGTAGCGAAGCATCCCGTCCCGCCGCAGCCCGGTCTGCCGGGGTGGGGCGACAATCGTGCCCCACCCCGGCAGGCCGTCAGGTGGTGCAGAGGGAGCCGTTCAGGGTCCAGCCGGTGGGCGGCTGGTTGGTGCCGCCGTGGGTGCCCTGGAAGCCAAACGAGGCGGTGCCGTTCGGTGGGATCGAGCCGTTGTGGGCCGCGTTCCGGGCGGTCACCGTCGATCCGCTCTGCGTCACCGTGGCGTTCCAGCTGTTGGTGACCTGCTGACCGGTCGGGAACGAGAAGCTCAGCGTCCAGCCGTTGACGGCGCTGGTGCCGGTGTTGGTGACTGTCACGTCGCCGGTGAACCCGTTGTTCCAGGAGTTGGCCGCGTACGCCACCCGGCAGGCGGCCGTGCCACCCGGCGGCGGCGTACTGGCCGGTGGCGTCGTCGGTGTCGGGGTGGTCGGTGTCGGGGTGGCGGTGGGCGGCGGGGTGGTGGGATCGGTCCCGCCCGTGATGGCGAGTTCGTCAGAGCTGAACGTGCCGTGCGGCGGGTTGACGTCCGCCTCACCGCCGCCGCCGTCGCAGCTCCGGCTCGGGTTGAACATCAGGTACGTGCCCGACGAGCAGTTGCCTCCGGTCGGCCCGGCCGGTGGTTCGGCGTCGCCGCCGACCACCGCGCTGCCGCCGATGGTCACCCCGCCGTGGATGATCGCGTTGCCCTTGACGACCGCGTTTCCGTTGACGGTGCCGCCGTTGACCCAGGCCAGATCCTCGATCCGGGCGTTGCCGGTGACCGATCCACTGTAGACGGCGGCGCGCGGCCCGACGTACGCGGTCGAGGCCACGTTCGCGTTGCCGGCGACCCAGCCGCCGCCGTTGGAGTGCCAGCGCCCGCCGTTGGTGGCGGCCGGCTTCTGGTAGCCGGGCTCGTGGCCGGACGGAATCGCACCGGAAATACGGAACTCGTACGGGTAGCGGCGGTTCTTCGGCCAGCCGTCGAGGAACGCGTACTTCGGCACACTGCTGGCCGGGGTGCCGGTGACGACCAGGAAGACCTCGCGCTCACCGGGCTGGGTCTGGAAGCTGAGCTGGCCGGAGGTGCCCTGGGTCAGTGGCCCGTACCTGGGTGTGCCGTTGCGTACCGCGACGAACCCGAACGTCCAGCCGGTGGCGCCGGTCTCCGCGTGACCCTTCAGGTGCAGTCGGATCAGCGCGCCGTCGCTGTCCGGCACGAGCTGGATCTTGCTGTAGCCGTAGTCGGACGGCGCCATCGCGTCGGAGATGCGGTAGTGCCGGGCGCCCGCGTTGACCGCCTCGACCGGTACGCCCTTGTAGGCGTTGAGGAAACCGGCGCCGTAGACGCTGTTGATGAACGGCATGAAGTCGGCGCGGTTGGAGTAGTCCCAGGTGACGTTGTGCTGGGCGTACTCGCCGATGCGCCGGTTGAGTTCGGCCTGGTCGATGCCGGAGATCCGCCGGTACACCTCCAGCGGGTGTTCGGTGTTGCGGGCCTCGTTCCAGATCCGGTTGAACATCTCGATGCCGTCGCGGTCCTTGATGTACTGCAGCAGCATCCAGGCGCCGTAGTGGTGCCGGGACGAGGAGTAGTACAGGTTCTCGGTACGCAGCCAGCGGGTGAGGTCACCGGCGCCGCCGCGCGGGTAGACCTGCATTGCCATGAACTCGGCGCTGGCCTCCCAGAAGGTGCCGGCCGAGGCGTGCGTGAAGCCCATGCCGGAGCGGCCGAGGAATGTGTAGTTCTGCATCACGTGCCCCAGCTCGTGCGCCAGGCCCCATGAGCCGGGCTGCGCGGCACCGGGTGCGATGTTGATGACACCGACTCGGCCGTCGGTGGAGCCGCCGGTCGCCCAGGCGTCGAGCGCAGTCCGGTTCCAGGTACGCGTGACGATCACGATGATCTTGTGCTGGGCCAGCAGCCCGGTCTCCGGCGTGAACCGCATCGTGTTCACGTAGAACGAGTACAGGTTTTCGAGCTGGCTGAGGATGTTGTCCGGGTCGAACCGGTACTCGCCGGGCGCGGTGAGCGGGTTGGTGCCGGACTTCTCCCCCCAGAGCAGGATGAAGTTGGCTGACTCCCTGGTGCGGTTCGACGCCCAGGGCACCTCGCCGGTGCTCTGCCAACGCTCCGGAATCCAGACCGTCTTGGCCGCCGCTTCGGCGGCCGGCGCCAGTTGCGGCGCGACCAGCGTCGTCGTACTGGCTGCGACCAGTGCGAACGCGGCCAGCCAGCGACGCCATGCGGATCGAGGTTTCATCGTCGCATCCCTACGTGTCCGGGGCAGATACGGGTGTGGCCGCCGTGATCCCTGCCCGGATCAGGATGCGTGGAGTGGCCAGCCACCACATCTTGGGTGCGGCGCGCCGAAGCTGTCAAGCGATGGATCTCAATCGTTTGCGGTGCCTTGCGGTGACGGAGGCGATTGACCTACGTTGATGCATGAAGCCGGCTCCCGGGCGACCGTCTTCGTTATGACCCCTGCCCTCGGGAGCACCCATGCGCCTCACACGATTGCGCTCTGTCATCGCCGCCGTGGCCGTCTGTGTCGTCGGATCGGTCGGCGCCGTCACCGCCGTCACCGCGGCCTCCGCCGCCGCCGGATGCTCGGCGACCTACCGGATCGGGTCACAGTGGCCCGGCGGGTTCACCGGCACCGTCGACCTCACCAACCTCGGTGACCCGCTCGACGGCTGGGCCCTGACCTGGTCGTTCACCGCCGGGCAGCAGGTCAGCCAGGGCTGGAGCGCCGTATTCAGCCAGAGCGGGACCCAGGTGACCGCCCGCAACCAGAGCTGGAACGCCGGGCTCGGCACCGGCGCCCAGGTCAGCATCGGCTTCAACGCGTCGTGGAACAACTCGACCAACCCGGCGCCGACCAACCTTGCGCTCAACGGCGTCGCCTGCACCGGGGCGACCGCCCCGACGAGCGCGGTGCCGACGACCGGCGCGCCGACGACCGCGCCGCCGACCACCGCGCCGCCGCGTACCACCTTCACGAACCCGCTGAAGACGCGCGGCCCGGATCCGTGGCTGACGTACTACAACGGGTACTACTACCTGGCCACGACGACCTGGAACAACACGATCACGATGCGCCGCTCGCGCACGCTGGGCGGCCTGGCCACCGCGCCGGACACGCTGCTGTTCACGCTGACCCGCCCGAACGGTGCCGGCACGATGTGGGCGCCGGAGTTCCACCTGCTGGACGGGCCGAACGGGCGGCGCTGGTACTTCTACTACACCGCCGGCCGCGAGCCCTTCGACCTGGGCAGCCAGCGGATTCACGTGCTGGAGAGCGCGGGGTTGGATCCGATGGGGCCGTACACGTTCAAGGCGGACCTGCTCGACCCGACCGCGGACAACACCTGGGAGCTGGACCCCGGCATCCTGCAACTCAACGGCAATCTGTACCTGCTCGGGACGTTCTACAACGGGTCGCAGCCGATGTTCATCCGGCCGCTGTCCAACCCGTGGACCGCCAGTGGTACCCGACGGATCCTGTCCACGCCGACCTACAGCTGGGAGACGGTGGGTGGTGCGGTGAACGAGGGTGCAGAGGTGTTGCAGCGCAACGGCCGGACGTTCATCGTCTACTCGGCCAGCCACTGCTCTACCCCGGACTACAAGCTGGGCATGCTCACCTACAACGGTGGCGATCCGCTCAACTCGTCGTCGTGGGTGAAGTCGCCGCAGCCGGTGTTCCAGCGCAGCAACGCCAACGGCGTGTACGGGCCGGGCCACAACGGCTTCTTCACGTCGCCCGACGGCACCGAGGACTGGATCGTCTACCACGCCAACAGCTCGGCCAGCGGCGGCTGCGACATGAACCGCTCCACGCGCGCCCAGAAGTTCACCTGGAACGCCGACGGCACACCCAACTTCGGCACGCCGGTGCCACTCGGTGCGCAGCTGGCCGTACCGTCCGGCGAGCCGGCCGCCTGACTGCGGGCCGGGTAACCGAAAGGCTTTCGAAAAGATTTTCGTAACAGGGGGCGTCCGAGACTCGATGCATAGACCGTCGTCTTGACGCGCCTGTCCTGATGTGACAGATTGCCGAAAAGGATTTCGGGGCAGGTGCCCCAATGGGTCCCCGGCTGGTGGCTCCGACCTGTGCCCGGCTCGTCCGGGCCGCCAGCCGGCCCCAGGCGCCTGCGCGCGATGCTCGGGGGGCAGTGGTGGGGCGGCGCGTCCCGGTGTTCGTCGGCGACACGGGATCCGGGTGATTGCTGGAGAACACTGGAACTTGTACCCTCCGGCTCGTGGCCGGGTCCGTGGAAGCGCTGGAGCGCAGGATCGACGCCCTCCGGGCCGAGATCCGCCGCTCGGTGGTGGCCCGGGACACGGCCCGTGCGAAGGGACTCCGCGCCGAGCTGCGGGCCGCCGAGCAGGAGTGGGAAGCGGCCATCACCGAGCTGGCCGAGCAGGCCGGTGATACCGGTGATACCGGTGACGCGCCACCCGCCGCTGCCGGCCGGTCGTCCGGCGGTTCGCTTCTTCCGGTACGCGACCAGGTGCACCACGCCCTCACCCTGCTCTCGGTGCCGGCGGCGCCGAAGCTGGTCGCCGAGGTGCACGCCGCGTTCTTCGGCACGGCGGCGGCCGGTGCGCTGGCCGCCGGCAAGCTCACCCACCTGCGCCGGGATGAGAAGCGTTCGTTCTCCTCGGCGCCATACTCGCGGCCGTACTATCTCTGCGCGGCGCTGACCGCCGAGCACCTGGCACCGGCGCGCGGCCTGGTCGCGGTCTCCACCTGGCCGCTGGAGCGGCGGATCGTCGGCCCGCTCAGCCCCCGGGTCGACTTCCTCACCGCCGCCGTCCGGGTCGCCGAACGGGCCGGTACGGTGCCGGCCCGCAACGCCGCCCTGGCCCGGCTGGTGTGGCGGTTCGCCAGCAACATCCCCGGTGCGCTCGGCGTCGCCGGCCAGCGGGGCACAGTGGACCCGCTGACCGTGATCAGGGCCGCCGAGGCGGAGCGGGCGGTGCACGCCGACGCCGACGGGGCGCACCGGACGGCAGCGGCCGAGCGGGCTCGCCGGCAGCTCGACCAGGTCGACCAGCTCTTCGGCAACACGCTGCGGACACTTCCGGGCACCCTGACCCGGCGGGGCGGGACGATGCCGCGGGGCAACCCGACGGTCCAGGAGAAGACGGCATGACGAGCATCAGCATGGGCACCGGCAGGAGCACGGCCGAGCGGCTGGCCGCGATCCGGGGCGGTGCGAAGCCGAAGCGGCACAACGCCCGTACCATCGCCGCGCTGACCCGCAATCCCGGGTGTACCCGGCGGGCGGTGCTGGACACGGCCGGGGTGGACAAGCAGCGGCTTGCGGCGTATATCGACTTTCCGGCCCGGTTCGGGCAGTCCGGGTTCGCCATCGCCCGGGGCAACGCGTTCGAGGTGCAGGTGAAGGCGAGCGGCGCCGCCGAGCTGGTGAAACTGCTCCGGGAACGGCTCGGGCTGCCGATCCCCGAGGTGGCGTACGACGACCTGGAGACGGTGACCGGGCGGGAGAAGGAGACCCCGGAGGTCCGGTACGCCCGCTCCCGCGCCCTGCTGCTCCGGGCCGCCGCCGGGGAGGACGGCGCCGGCACGCTCTTCGACCACCCGCTGCTCGCACTGGACGTGGCCGGCCAGCGGGTCTATCTCGAACCGGACCTGATCGCCTTCCAGCACGAGGGGCGGTTCCACGTCGTCGAGATCAAGTCGTTCGCGGTGGTGGACGGGCAGGCCGACCCGGGCAAGGTGTCGGCGGCGGCGATCCAGTCCGCCGTCTATGTGCTGGCGATGCGCCAGATGCTGGCCGAGGCCGGGCACGACCCCGAGATCGTGGCGCACGATGTCGTGCTCGTCTGCCCGCGCGACTTCTCCAACCAGCCCACGGCGGTGCTGGTCGACGTACGCAAGCAGTTGGCCGTGCTGCGGCGGCAGCTCGGCCGGATGACGAAGGTCGAGGCGATGCTGGCCGCCCTGCCGCCGAACCTGAGTTTCGACCTGGCGCCGGACGCCGACGGGGTGCCGACCCGGGCCCCGGAGGCGCTGGTCGACGCGCTGCACACCATCGACGCCCGGTACGCCCCGGACTGCCTGTCGGTCTGCGAGCTGGCCTACTTCTGCCGGGCCGAGGCGCGCGGCTGCACCGCCGCGCTCGGCACCTCGGCCAGGGAGGAGTTGGGCGGGATCGAACGGGTCGAGACCGCGCTCGGGCTGGCGAAGGGTGAGCTGACCCCGGCCGAGGAGCAGGAGGAGGCGGCGACGCTGCTCCGGAACGCTGCCCGGCTCCGTGCCGAGGTGCTGGCGCCGGCTGGGGCGGCGGGATGACGCTGCGGACGCTGCCGCCCGGCCCTGCCGGGTTGGAGCTGTTGTCCAGCTCTGCCGGGTTGGAGCTGTTGCTCGGGTCCGCCGGGTCGGACATCCTCGGGCGCAGACTGTCGAGCTGGGTGCACAACCGGGGCACCCGCCTGGTCCCGGAGGCTCGGCTGGCGGCCGACGCTCGGGTGACAGCGGTTGCCGGGCCGGTGACGGGTGCCGGGGCGGTGGCGTGAGCACGTTGACCGCGCTGGCCAGGGCCGAGGCGGTGGCGGCCGGGCACGCCCAGCGGATCACGACGGTACGCCACCTGCACGTCGCGGACCGGCCGCTGGTCTTCATCCCGCTCAGCATGGCCGGCGAGGCGAACGCGCCACTGGCCGCGCTGGTCGGCACCGCGCCGGCCGACCCGAAACTGCTGGTAGTGCCGCAGCCGCGCAACCGGGACCAGCGGTTCGGCTTCGCCGCCGAGCTGGCCGAAGTGCTGCTGCCCTATCTGGACAGCTTCCGCGGTGTCACGGAGGCGGTCACGGCCAACCGGGGCAAGGAGGTCCGCTACCGGTACGTCGACGCGCCGCAGATGCTCGTGCCCAACTCGGCGGGGATCGGGTTCGTCCGGTTGTTCGGGCGGTCGACGCGGTTTCGGCGTACCGACGGGGACTATCCGGTGCATCCGTCGGTACCGTTGCTCGGGCAGTGGTTGACCTTCCTGGCGGACCGGGCCGAACACCCCGGCTCGGGGATGCTGCTGGCGATGACCGAGGCGCTCGGGCTGCACTGGGCGACCGGGCAGTCCGCGTTGGAGGACGCGCATCTGGCGGCGCTGCTGGCCTGGATCGACCCGGAGGACGGGCGCAGTGGGGCGGACGCGGCGGTGGTGGCCGAGGATCCGCTGCGCTGGCCGCCGGCCGGCCCGGCGACGGATCCGACCTTCGACAACGAGGTCCTGGCGCCGGCGATGGCCGGCTACGAGGAGGCGGTGGCGAGCGGAGACGAGCTGCGGCGAGGGCGGGCTCGGGGCGTACTCGAAGAAGCCGTGCGGTCCCAGCTCACGCCGACCTGGGAGCTGATGTGGCGGGGCGTCGCGCTGCTCCGGGAACTGCCGGTCGGATCGCGGGTGGACGGGCGCTGGGCCGAGGACCGGGACGTGTTCAGCAACTTCGCGCTCTACGTTGACGGGGGCGGCTATCCGCAGCCGCGCCGGGACGGGGCGGTCAACGCGGCGCAGCGACTGCACCGGCTCGAACGGGCATTGCAGTCGTACGCCGTACAGCGCGCCTACGACGACCCGCTGGTGATGGCCGACTACCGGCTGACCGGGGAGGCTTTCGTGGGTGAGGTGACGCTGGCGGACCCACACCGGATCGACGACAGCGGGAAGCGGCGGGTGCTGCGGCCTCGGATCCAGGTGACGACGGCCGATCCGGTGCAGGTGACGGTGGGGGCGGTGCTGCACTCGCCGAGCCGGCCGGGGCAGAAGGCGCGGGTGGTGTTCGTGGCGCCGGATCCGGCGTCGGGCCGGACGGACGTGGTGCTGGAGCTGTCGGGTGGGTTGGGGCGGTCGCTGAGCCCGGCGCCGGGGAGCGTGCCGGAGGTGGGGGACCGGCTCTGCTACACGACGCTGTCGGACTCGTTCATGCCGCCGGGGGAGTTCCCGAGCCGGGAGGAGACGCCGTGGACACACGGCGGGCCGCCGCAGGCGTACGAGGAGCCGGTGGAGCCGAGTGTCGACGATGCTCGGGAGGAGTGGTCGTGAGTTCTGCTGGCTTGCTGATGCCCCGTGGCGGGGCCGGGCGGTTGGTGCCGTCGCCGGGCGAGGCGGCGCGGCGGGTGATCGGAGAGGTGCTGGCCGACCTGCACAGCGGGGACCATCGTGGGGTGGTGGTCGACTCGCCGCCGGGGGCGGGAAAGTCGACGCTGGTGGTGCGGGCGGCGGGGGAGCTGGCCGAGGCGGGCGAGCCGCTGATCGTGATCGCGCAGACCAATGAGCAGGTCGATGATCTGATCGACCGGTTGGCGCAGGCCAAGCCGGAGCTGCCGATCGGGCGGTTGTCGGCAAACGAATACACGGCGACGGACCGGATCAAGAACTATTCGACAGTCCGGGTCGCGGCGAAGGTCGCGGACCTGGGCGGGTCGTCCGTGATCATCGGTACGGCCGCCAAGTGGGCGCTGGTGCCGGAGGGGCGCTGGCCGTGGGCGATCGTGGACGAGGCGTACCAGATGCGCTCCGACGCGCTGTTGCGGGTGGCGGGGCGGTTCGACCGGGCGCTGTTCGTGGGTGATCCGGGGCAGTTGGATCCGTTCTCGACGGTGGAGACGGAGCGGTGGACCGGACTGACCTGGGATCCGATGCAGTCGGCGGTGGCGGCGCTGCTGCGGCACAACCCGGATCTGCCGGTACACCGGTTGCCGGTGTCGTGGCGGCTGCCGGCGTCGGCGGCCCCGGTGGTGGCGGAGGCGTTCTATCCGTTCACGGGCTTCTCGGCGGGGACGACGGCGGACCAGCGGTCGTTGTCGTTCGCTGCGGCGGGGTTTGGCGGTGGGGCGGTGGACGAGGCGTTGGAGATGGCGGCGGCTACCGGGTGGGCGTTGTACGAGCTGCCGGCGCGGCACGCGTTGCGGACCGATGGGGAGGCGGCGGCGGCTTGTGCGCGGTTGGCGTTGCGGGTGTTGGAGCGGGGGGCGGTGGCGGTATCGGAGCGGGCGCCTGGGGGCGCGCCGGTTACCGCTGACCGGATCGCGGTCGGGGCGGCGCATCGGGACCAGGTGGCGGCGATCCGGGCGCAGCTCGGGGCGGCCGGGGCCGGCATCACGGTGGACACGGCGAATCGGTTGCAGGGACGCGAGTACGACGTGGTGATCGTGCTGCATCCGTTGTCGGGGCGGCGGGACGCGACGGCGTTCCACCTGGAGGCGGGGCGGTTGTGCGTGCTGGTGTCGCGGCATCGGCACGCGTGTGTGGTGGTGGCTCGGGCGGGGATCAGCGAGTTGCTGGACGCGCATCCGTCGACCGAGCCGGTGCACCTGAACGTACCGGTGAAGTTCCCGGACGGCTGGGAAGCGAACCAGGCTGTCATGGGGCACATCAGCGCTCACCAGCCTAAACGTTGATCGAATAGGCTCAACCTACTCGGTCATGTCTGACAATCGGCTCCGCCGCCCTGACGGGATTCTGAGCCTGAAGTTTGGCGACCGCCTGGTCTGTTCTGACGACATGAAGCGAGTCGGAGAAGTTCCCGCCACCGGAATCTGCCGCTGGCAGCCGTCGGCTGTAACAGATTGGGTGATGTGAACGTGGCGCCGGCTACCCGCAGTGCCTCCGCATTTCGTGCGTACCCGGGGTGAGAGGTCAACGCCGCCTTGGCGTACGGGGAGACGAGGATGGGCAGGCCGAGGCCGAGCACCTCGTTGAGGATGCCGAGCGCGAGTGTGTCGTTGATGCCGAGCGCCCACTTGTTGATCGTGTTGAAGGTTGCTGGGGCGACCAGCACCGCGTCTGCCTTCGGCAGCAGGTCCGGCTGGTCAGGCTTCCGGCGCTCGAAGCGGACGGGGTGGCCCGTCTGCTGCGCTAGGGCCTCCCGGTCAATCCAGCTCGCGGCTGTCGGTGTTGCGACCACCCAAACGGCCCAGCCGTCGTTCATCAGTAGATCGATAAGTTGATCAATCTGGAGCACCGGGGGAGCGGCGCAGACGACGAGGTACAGGACTGGTTGATCACTCATGACAGCAAGCCTGCTCGCTCGGCGAGCGGCCGGAGGCCGGGAGTGGCCGAGCGGCGTTCTTTGGACATGAGGTCGAGCAGCAGGGCTCGGGCCTGCACGTTGACGCGTACGGACTCGGGGGCGACTCGTTCCGCCTCCAGCAGGTGCAGTACCGCGAGCGAGCCGCCGTCGGAGGTCATAGCGGTGGCTGCTGCCAGGTCCAGGTGCACCTGAGCCCGTCGACCGACGAGCGCGGATGGTAGACACGAGGTGTCGAGCTTCGTACCGATCTCGATGGCTCGGCCGCCGTTGCCGGCCTTCACCGCTGCCGAAACGCTGTGAATCAGGACGTTGGTCGGGCCGAAGCCCGTCCAGAGCCGGTTTTGGTCCGTCTTAAGCTCTGCAGCCAAGTTCTGGCCCTCGGTCAGCCGGGCGTTGGCTGCTGGCGTCTGCCCTTGCCGTGCGGCGATGATGGCGGCCAGGAGCAGCAGGGCGCCGTGTGCGGAGAGCAGGTTGAGATCAGAGGTCCGTCTGTTCTGCGCCAACTGCTCGATGCTGCCCTGTGTCACACGGTCTGCTTCGTCCAACCGGCCCGGCAACCGCAGTAGTGCACAGGCAGCCTGATAGGCGGCGATGGACGCCAGCCCCAGGTCGTCGGCGACTCGTGCGGCGGTAGCTGCCCGATCGGCGGCCAGCAGTGCCGTGTCGCCATCTCCGATCTTCACGGCGACCTTCGAGGCCGCCAGGTATGCGCCGGCCAACAACCGAAACGCGCTGCTTCGCTGCGGCCACGAGCCTCTGTTCGTCAGCACGGTGGAGTGTCGGAGTAGTTCAGGCAGGAGGCGGGCAACGGTGCTGTAGCTCGCCCGGTGGTAGAGGGCGTGAATGCGGGTGACGTCGCGTCGTACCTCGGTGAGGGTGCGAGTGGGCCGCTCCGGCTGCGGCTCGGGCAGGTAGTCGGTGAGGAAGGCGCGTAGACCGCTGAGCAACTCAGCTCGGACGGCCGTCGAGGAGGAATGACGTGAGTCGTCTCCCATGATCTGTCCCCGTCGGATCGGTGTAACCACATCGCAGAGCATGTCGTCGAGCTGGTCCAGCGTGACCCGTAGCACCTCGGCGATTCGCGTCCGATGCCAGGGCTGCGGATCGGTCTCGGCGCTCTCCCACCGTACGACGGTCGACCGCTCCACCCCGAGGAGTTCGGCCAGCCGTTCCTGGCTGTACCCGAGCGCCTTGCGGCGCTGGCAGAGCCGGTGTCGTTTCAAGGCCACGGCAACCCCCTCCATACGCACGCCACTGTAGTGACACTCCGTCGATCGAGCAGATACCCGCATGCCTCAGTTTTGCGCCGGTCGGGCTCCCAAACCGCTGTAGTCCCTGCTCGCGTTCGTCGAAAAGGTGAAGTGGTGGCCCGGGGCGGGTGCTGGGCTCCGGTCGGTACGCCACGCGCGGTCGTGCCGGTCGTCCCCGCCCGCCTCGGCGCCAAGCCACCAACCTGTCAACCGAGGGAGGGTCATGAGCCAGGCCGGTGAGATGTTGGACGAGCTGCCGCTACCGCCGTACGTGACGGCCGAGGATGTCGGCTTCGCGGTACAGGCAATCACGGTCCACGCACCCGAGCAGTGGCCCTCCGGGCTGCTCTGCCGCAACGACCACGCCCCACACCCGTGCCGGCTGCACCGGTGGGGCCAACGCGTCCTCGCCCAACGCGGCCTCACCGACACCGAGACAACCGCCCTGCTCGCCCACTACCAGTCATCGGCGGTACGGCGATGATCTACCGATCCGGCGAACGCCTCCGCCCCGCCGTCATCCGCGTCGCGTCCGCCGTGATGCGCCGCCGCTGGCGCGGCCTCGATCCCGACGAGGTCTACGAATTCCTCCGCCTGGTCGCCACCGAGGTGGAACGCCTCGAAGGCGAGGTCACCACCGCGCGCAGCCAGGCCGAGCGCGTCCGCCAGGGCCTACGCCAATGGCAGGCCCGACACATCGGCTGCAAGTTCTTCGACCCACCCGCTGACCCCCAACCCCCACCACCTCCCCGAACCACCACCGGCATCCGGCGGCCCGTCGACAGCACCGGCCAGGGCCAGCAACCCCGCAATCGCGGCCACTGGTGAACGCCACCCCGGGCCCTGCGCCAACTGATCCGGCCCGACGCGGACGGCAGCGGCCCGAGCCTCCCGCCGCCGTTCCGCTGGCGGCGTCCTGCTCCGGCCGCCACGTCAACCGGTGTGAACGCCCGCGCTCTGTCGGGAAGTGGTCGTCGGCGCGACGTGACGTCGTCCTGGCAGACCGCCATCATGGTGGGTCCGACGGCCGACCGGGCCAACGGCCGTCAGGTGTCAGATGTCCGGATGCCGGCCGAGGAGGAACAGGATGTCGCCGCGACGCGCACGTACGACCTCGCTGCTAGTCGTCGCGCTTCTGCTCGGCGGTGTGGCCCTGGTCGCCGCCGCGGCGCTCCTCGCCACCTCCTCGCCAAGCCGCTATCGCGTCGCATTCACCGATGACACGGGCGGTTGCACGGCGTACCGGGCCGCCGGGACCGAGGCGTCCGCGACGGTCACCGTCACTACCAAAAACGTGTACTGGCCCCGGATCACCTCGAAACTGACCGTTCGGGTGCCGGCCGCCAGCCTGCTCGGGGCCAGCCTTGTCCACGCGGAGGATGATCCGCGACGCCGCACCGCCCTGCGCTGCCTACTCGGCATGGGCGATGCAGAACAGCGGAGTCACGAATGGCGTGACCAGCTTCCGGTCGTCAGTCAGCAGGGCGACCGGATCACCGTTGAGGACACGGTACGGACCGACGTCTCGTCCCAACCGGACAATCTGCGGCTCGGCCTGGCCACCCTGCGGATGGCGAACAACGGCCACTGGCGGCTGACGCTCCGAGCTCCGGAGGCGCTCGAACCGGCGAACTGGCAATCCGTCAAGATGATCGCGCCACGGAACTGGATTGTCTCGCCGCATCCGTGGCCGCCCGCATATACCCAGTCGGCCGAGGTCGGCTGGGATCGGCCGACCGGCGCGGAGAGCGACGGCTACCTGGCCTCGGTCGGACTCGATCTCGACGCGCAGACGCGTATTCTGCTCGCCACCCAGTCACCGCCGTGGCAGGTCCTGACCCTGGTGATGTACTGGTTCACCGGGCTGGCCCTGGCCCCACTGGCGCTCATGCTGACATACCGCGCCCGCCGCCGCTTCGCCGGTTCGACTCCGGGGGTGCCGCCGGATGATCCGGCCCCGTCGGCCGGCACGTCCATGCCGGTCGCAACGGCGCGGGCGGTCCGGCTGCTCCTGCCGACCGTGGCCCTCATGGTGGCGCAGGCCGTGGACACGCTCAGCAGGGACCGGGTCAACACGGCATTCAACCCCTCCGGCGAGTTGTACGACTGGGCGCTCGGCGTGCTCGCGGTGCTGGTCATCGGCGGGACGGCGGTCTGCTGGCATCTTCCTCCGCCTACGGTCGCCACCGTCGTGGCGGGCTGTCTCACCCTGCAGCTCGGCATCCAGATCGTCGTCGAGCAGGACTGGGCGGGGATGAGGACCGCCGACGGCGCCGAGGCGAGAGCCGTGCTCGTCCTCCAGTCCGGTGCCGCGTTCCTGGCCGGCGCGCTGTTCTTCACCGGACTCATCAACATGTGTCGGCTGCTCATCGTGCCGGGCGGCGCCGCCCGCCCGGCACGATGGACCTGGATCGTCGGTACGCTGGTTGCGGCCATACTGGTGGTGGAGCGGCTGATCATCGCCGACATCAACGCGGATCGACGTAACTGGCTGAGCGCCTGGTCCGACTCGCCGATCGACCAGTGCTGCCAGATGGGCTACTACCCGTGGGATCTGCTGGACGAGATGGTGTGGCTGTTGCTCGCCGTCGCCACGATCGCGATCTACAACCTGCTCCGCGCGCAGTTGCGCACCGGGGCGACGGAACCGGACCTCGTCCTGGTCACCTTTCTGTTCGTCCTGGGACCGCTGGTCTGGGAGGTCGACATCCTCGGGGTCTGGCTTCCCCTGTGGCCGCTGAGCTGGCTCCTGCTCTGGCTGACCCTGAGGGGCACGCCGCCGCTGGACCGGCCTCTGCGCGACGGCCAGACGATGCGCGTCCTGCTCGACACGTACTCGATCCCCGAACTGCGGGCCCTCGCGAGCCGGTGGCGGCGGCTGCGCCAGCGTGGGCGAGCCCTCGACCGGGCGTTCACCAGGGGCGAGGCGACGGTCGCCGACTACCACCAGGCCGGCACCGGCCCGAGACCCGACGGCATCGAGTACGGCGTGGCCATGGGAACCGACGCCCTGGCGGTACGTGCCGACGCCGGGATCTACCACCAGTTCCTGCGTCCGAACGCCGGAGCGACCCCGGTCGACCTGGTAATCGCCCTGGGGCCAGGTACGACGCCGTTGGGCAACGCCCGAATCGCGATGAGGGTCATGCTCTGGCTCAGCCTGCCGGCCATCGTGCTCACGGTCTGGCTGAGCTGGCGGGCGTACCCGCTGATGACCTCGGACCATCAGTCCTCGGTACTGGTCGCGCTCGGCGCGGACGTCATCTGGCAGGCCGTCACATTCGTGTTCACCGGAGCCGTCCTCGGGCTGTTGTGGCGGCGGCTGCCGTTCCGTCGGGGGCCGCTCAAGGCATTGCCACTCCTGCTCGTCCATGCCGTCGTGACACTGGTCCTGCACCTGAACCCACGGCTGCTGGTCGGCGTGCCGGACAACCTCGCCATCATCAACTTCGCGCTCTTCGCATCCGTCGTGATGTCGACGGCACTGGTGATGGACTACCTGTCGCTGCGTCCCGACGGCCAGTGGTGGGCCCGTCCCCAGCATGCCCTTCTCGCCGCGTACGGCGCCGAGAACATCTCGGCTCAGTTCACGTTCCTGCTTGCCCAGGCGGCGGCCGTGCTGGCGATCGTCGCCTTCATCGACGGCAACGGCGAGGTCCCGTCGTATCCGAGTATCGACCCGTTCCATTTCGGCCGGTGACCGGCGGGATCGACGATCACCTCATCCGGATCGGCGGCGGGGGTGGCGACGCGCGACCCGGGCGACCGGGCAGGCGCTGACGCGGTCCCGTCCACCGGCTGCCGCCAGCGGTGCTTGCCGGCCCGGTGCCGCCCGGCCGATCCCGGGACGTGGCCGTGCCACCGAGTCAGGCATCACAGGTCATCGATGACGAAATGTGCCAGGATAGTCGTACATGGATGGCCGAGCTGCGGGGAGGACTTCGTGGCGTTATGGCGCGTCATGGATCTGATTCAGCTTGAAGCGGGGCACGTCCTCAGCCGGTCGTCCGCTCCCGGCGTGTACGTCACCGAGTATTGCGAGACAGTCCACACCGCCACCCGTCCCGAGCAGGACAAGGCAGAACACCACATCCGCTGTGGTCACTGCGGCGACGCCGTGCCGTTCACCGTCTATTCCGTCGCGCTGACCCGTCGCTATCGCCTCTCCGCGTACGGCTTCGGGGCCTTCCTCCTGGTCGTCGCCGTCTTGGTCTACACCGTCGGCATCGACGCCGTGGTCGGGGCCGATAGCCCGGTGTGGGCGCTGCTGCTCGCCGGCGCGGAGATAGTCCTGATCCTGCTCGCCGTCCGGGTCCTGTTGCACGCCGCCGTCTTCGAGCACGGGGTGCGGTCGCCGATGCTCTGGCGCGGCGGGGAGGTGCCGCGCGACGGGCACTTCGCGATGATCGACCCGCACCTCGGCCGGAAGCCGTCGGCCCGCAACGGCCGGATGATCTCGTCGGTCCACCGCCACCCGCCCGACGACCAGCTCCCGGTCTCCGGCGCCGACTGACCGACCCCGCCGGGGGCGACGACATTACCGGCCGGAAGGCTGGCCCGGCGGCGGGCCCGGTGGCGCCGGACGGTACTCGCGACGGAGGAACACCCGGCGGGCGTCGTCCGAGAAGTTGACCACCCGCCATCCCTGGGCCTCCAGCAGCTCCGCTGCGGCGAAGGACGTCTGGAGCACACTCGTGCCCAGCCCGCCGAAGCTCTCGATGCAGACGAACGTCAGCGGATAACCGTGCAGTCGTACCTGCCCGGAGAGGATGTCCGTGGCCTTGAACCCACGGGGTGGCGGGGGCGGCGCCGGCATCGTCATCCGCCCACGATAGATGTCCGGCGCGATCCGCCCCGGTACGAACTGTCAGGATCGGGCCACGGGTTGGCGGAGGATGGTCCGCAGCTTTGCCGGCTCGGTCTTCCGCGGATCGCTCAGGTAGATCTCGTGGTGCCGCCCGTTGTGGGTGAGGCCGTTGGCCGGCATGAACTCCTGGTGCAGGCGGGCCAGCACAGGACCCTCCTCGTCGTACGAGCCGACGTGCAGGACCTGCACGGACAACCCCTCCGCGTACCGCTCGAAACGTAACCGGTCGAGGGCCGGCAGGGCCTTCTTCGCGGCGGTCAGCTCGATCGCCTGCTCCACCATCGCCGCGCTGACCCACTCGGGTTGGGTGACCATCATGGTCCACTGCCACTCGTGCTTGTCGCGGGTGACGAAGACGCTCGGGTCGTCGGCCGACCACAGCCCTTCCAGCGGGCCGACCACGTAGTCCCGGCCGAGCTGTTGCTTGCTGGCGAACTTCACCGCGTACGAGACGGCGTAGAGCGCGGCCACGGCGTCCTGGTACGACATCGACGTGTTCGGGTCGCCCTTGCCGTCGATCATCAGGAACGGCAGCTCCGGCACGTCCACGAGTGCGAACCTGCCGGCCCGGGGGAGGTAGAGGTCCTTGCGGTCCCGTTTGATGTCCGACTTGGTCATGGCCATCTCCAGGTTTCCTGTCGTGCTGGCGATCCAATCCTGCTCGGCTCGCAACTGCCCGAGGCTGTAGTCGAAGATGGCGGCCACGAAGTCGGGTACCGGCTCCTGGGCCGCCCGGGCAGCCTGGACCGCGGCGAGGCGCTCCGCCACCTGGGTGCCGCGTTCCCGCAACGCGTCGACGACGTCCCGTGCGTCGAGGACCGGGCTGTTGGCGATGCCGACGAGCACCGACGGATGGCTCGGGCGCAGCTCCGCGATGGCTCGCCGGGTCGCCGCCGCCAGTTCGCGCATACCGGCCGGCGTCGCGGTGTAGACGCGGCGACCCTTTGCCGACCCGTCCGGCCGGGTGCTCGACACCAGGTCGCGTGCCTCCAGCCGACCCAGCACGTAGTAGATCGAGGAAAAGCCCAGCGCCGTCCACTGCCGTACGCCGCGCGCGTCGATCACCGCCTCCAGTTCGTAACCGTGCCGGGGACGTTCGGCGACCAGCCCGAGCACGGTCAGCTCGGCATCGGTGAGGGAGTCGGGCACCGGGGTATTCTAGTACTAGAATCCCTACCTCCGTCGACAGCCGATCGGCCGCCCACCCGCCGGGGCGGATCTGCGGTCCCCGGCCGGTCGGCACGTACTGTCGGCGGATCGTCCTGCCCGGGCATGGCAAGGCCAAGCACACGATCGGCCCTCCGGCTTCGACGCCGGTTGCACGCCGCTCCCGGCCCCGCACGGGGTAACCGCACGGGGCCGGGGCGGCGGCATCGCGGCTACCGGGCCGCCGGGGCGTACCGGTAGGCGCGGATGATCGTCTGGGTCACCGCGTTGCCGGCGCTGTCGGCGGCGCTGGCCCGCAGCGAGACGTATCCGCTGCCGGCCGGCGTCCGCACCTGCGCCGCGCCGTCCTGCACCGTCGCCGGCCGCCAGCTCGCGCCGTCGTCGAACGACACCTCGACGGTACGCCGGACCAGCGTGCCGACCCGCGCCCCCGGCTGTGCCGCCACCACCACCGGTACGGCGTGCAGCCGACCCGCCGGTGCCGAGTTCTGTGCGTCCAGCTCGGGCGCGAACCGGACCACCCAGACCGGCAGCGACTCCGGAGCCGTCCCGGCGACCGTCCCGGAGCGGAACGTCCAGGCCAGCTCGGTCCGGGTCGACAGCGCGAACGGCTCGGTCCGCTCGGCCCGCACCTCCAGCCGGTACGCCCCGTCGCCGGCCGGCGCCTCGATGCTGCCCCATGGCCCGTCCGGTACGCCGCCGACCCGCGCACCGTCCTTGAACAGGGCCACCTCGCCACCGGCCAGGGCGCTGTCCCCGGGCCGCCCGGCCCCGTCGCCGTGCAGCGGCACGCCGACCGTGATGGTGTTCCCGAGCCGACTCACTCCGGGCCACTCGCCGTCGGTGGGCGGCAGCACCGGCCCGAACACGGCCCGGTTCCACCGCTCGACGTACGTCCGCCCGGCCTGGTACGCCGTCTCCGTCACCGTCGTCACCCGGGAGACCGGCTCGTCGGCCACCCATTCGAGGAAGTCGCCCCCGACCTCCACCCCCGGATCGGTGTTGTAGTACTCGGTACGCCGGAACGGCAGCCGGAACCGCAGTTCCGGCCCGAAGTTGCCGACGCCGAGATCGGCCAGCCCGTTGCGTACCCGTTTCGTGCCGATCGTCGCCGCGCCGGACCGGGCGAAGTCGGCGCATACCTCGGCCAGTTCGCGGTCGGCGACAGCGCGCTGGTAGCCGTGCGTCATCCGGCCCCGGACGGGATAGAAGAGCGAGTAGAGGTACGGGCTGTCGTCGGTGCCGCCCGCCGCGTCGGCCTGGGCCCACTGGCCGGCGACGATCGAGGTGAACCGGTCGGTCGTGGTGTCCGGCCCGATCCGCCCGGTGAACAGGTTGCCGAACGATTCACCCAGCACCACCACCCCGGCCGTCCCACCCGGCCGCTCGGTGTACGCCGCCACCTCGGCGGTGACCTGCCGGGCGGACGGGCGCGGCACGGTCACCGACACCGGCCGGGCCAGCCGGGCGTCGAGGGTGACCGCACGCGGCCGGTCGACGACGAGATCGGGCTGGGCGAGCAGGGCGGCCGAGGTCGGTACCGGGTCGGGCTTGCCGTCTCCGTCGGCGTCGCCACCGCCCGGGCCCAGCGGGGTCTGCACCATGCCGGCCAGCGTGTAGTGGCCGGCCGGCACCCGGACGGTCACCACACCGTCCCCGTCGTCGTCGCCCCGCCAGCCGAACTGCACGGTCGCACTGTCCCGCTTGGTCAGTTGGGTGCTGAACGACGACGACGCCGCGCCGGCCCGGTCCAGGTGGGTCAGCGTCACGTCGTAACTCTCGACCTCCCGGTGCACCGCGACCGGGGTACGCACCACCAGCTCACCGGCGGTCGCGGTCAGCCAGCCGCCGAGGTGGCCGTCCGGCCCGGGGACCCGGGTGTCGGCACTGACCCGCACCGTCGCCGTGCCGCCGGCCGGTACCAGTACCGACGGCGGGTCCACGGTGAAGGTACCGGCCGGCAGCGGGGTGCCGTCCGGACCGTACGTCTCGGTCGCCAGCGTCAGGGTCACCGGGGCCGAGCCGGAGTTGGTGTAGCTGAGGTCCTTCACCTGCACCGGGTCGTCGGAGTGCGGCCACGCCTGCCGGGCGAAGCCGATCCCGCCCGGCGCGGCCGTCACCGGCTGCCGGACCGCCCGGGCCAGGTCGAGCCGCCCGGCGCCCTGGGCGTACACGCCGTGGTCGGGGTTCGGGGTGGCCGAGGCCATCAGTGCCGCCTTGAGCTGCTGGCCGGACCAGTCCGGATGCCGCTGGGCCAGGATCGCGGCGGCCCCGGCCACGTGCGGTGCGGCCATCGACGTGCCGGAGAGGGTCGTGTAGCCGTCGCCGGGTGCGCCGGGCACGTCGACCGCGTCCCGGCCCCGAGCCGCCTCGATGCCGACCCCGGGTGCGGTGATCTCCGGCTTCAGCCCGTCGTCCGGCGCGTTCGGCCCGCGCCGGGAGAAGTCCGCCACCGCGTCCGCGTCGTCCACCGCGCCGACCGTCAGGGCCGCCTCGGCGGTGCCGGGTGACGAGATCGCCCCCTCGACCACCCCACCGTCGGTGTTGCCGGCCGAGACCACGAAGAGCGTCCCGTACTGCTCGCTGAGGGACTGCACCGCCGCCTCGACCGGGTCGACCACGGCCGGGTCGTCCTCGCCGCCGAGGCTCAGGTTGACCACCTTCGCCCGCTGGTCGGCCGCCGCCCATTCCATCCCGGCGAGGATCCACGACTCGGGGCAGCCCGGCAGCCCGCAGACCTTGCCGTCGAGCAGCTTCGCCCCGGGCGCCACCCCGGTGAACCGGCCGGCACCGGTGCCGGCGACCGTCGCCGCCACGTGCGTACCGTGGCCGGAGAGGTCGGCGTCGGGCTCGAAGCCCTCGGTGAAGTTGCGCCGCGCCACCACCTGGCCTTCCAGGTCCGGGTGGCTGTCGTCGATGCCGCTGTCCAGCACCGCGACCGTGCTGCCGGCGCCGCGGAACCCGGCGGCCCAGGCCGCCGGGGCGCCGACCCGGGGCACACTGACGTCGAGCGCCGGCTGGCGGAGCCCGTCCAGCCAGATCTTCCCGACGCCGTTCCGGAGGGTACGCGTCGATGCCTCCCCACCGCCGACCAACGCGCGCCAGGACTCGGCCGCGCCACCGTGCGGCTGCCGTACCGCCACGCCACCGACCACCGGCAGGTCGCGTACCTTCTCCAGCCCGGCGATGCCGCCGACGTCCGGGGCGCCTCCCGAACCGCCGCGCCGGTTCGAGGCGTCCGGGGCGGCGGTCACGATCAGCGGCAGGTGGTTCCGCCGGTCGTATCCGGACTCCACCAGCCCGGTCACCTCGAAGAGCCGTGGATCGAGCCGACCGGCCGCCAGCAGCGGTACGGCGTCGCTCGGCAGCACGCTCACCCGACCCCGGTCGGTGGTGGTCACGAACCGCACCCCGGCCCGGCCGGATCCGGGTCGTACGGACACCCGGCCGCCGGGGTACACGGTGACCCGGTCCCCGGTGACCAGGGTGACCGTCCGCTCCCCGCCCGGGGCGGGTCGGGGTGTCCCAGCCGGTGGCGGCGGGGCGGCCAGGCCGTCCCCGGGTACGGCGACTCCCGCCGCCAGCACCGTGACGGCCAGCAGGCCGGCACCGAAGCCTCTCGGCAACCTCATGCGCGTTCCTCCGTTGTCCGACGTTGTCCCCTGTGGAAGGGGGCGACCCCGACGGCCGGCCGGCGCCGGTCGAGCGGATCACCCTCTTCACGACAGCGCGGTCGGAAAGGTTGCCCGCCGCCGATCGCCCGAGCCGTGCGCGTGCGGTTCCCGGGAGCGTCATCGAGACCGAGCGGCATGCTGTGCCGGCGGTCGGCCGCCCGGTGAGGTTTCACGCCGAGTTCGGGTGCTGTTGCCCGCCGGCCTGACCGGTGTTCGCCCGGCCGGCACGTACTGTCGGCAAACCGTCCCGGTATCCGAGGAGGACGATCATGCGACAGAGCCCGAGCCGGCGCGGATTCCTCCAGGGCGCCGGACTGGTCGGGGCCGGGCTGGTCAGCGGCGCCACCACCGGCGCTCTGCTGCCGGCCGCCACGCTGGCCTGGCGGCGGATCGGTGACGACGGCGACCGGGACACCGACCCCGACTCGCCCCGGTTCACCCTCGCCGTCATCCCGGACACCCAGTATCTCTTCGACGGTGACCAGGGCGACAGCGCGCCGCTGGCGGCGACACTGCGCTGGATCGTGGCGCACCGGGCGGAGCGGAACATCGCCTTCACCGCCCACCTCGGGGACATCGTCGAGAACGCGGCCGCCGCCGAGCTGGCCGAGGCGGGCCGGGTCTTCGAGATCCTCGACCGGCGCCGGGTGCCGTACAGCGTGCTGGCCGGCAACCACGACATCGACGCGTCCACCACCGACCAGCGTGGACCGAGCTCCTACCTGGAGGTCTTCGGGCCACACCGGGTACGCCGGCTGCCGACGTACGGCGGGGCCACGGCGGACGGCTACAACACGTACCACGTATTCTCCGCCGCCGGGCGCGAGTGGCTGCTGCTGGCGCTGGACTGGCGGCCGTCGGACGGCACGCTCGACTGGGCGAGGTCGGTGCTGGCGGCGCATCCGACCAGCCCGGCCATCCTGACCACCCACGACCTGGCGGACGCCGACCCGACCGGGGCGACCTGGCTCTCCGAGCACGGCCAGCGGCTCTGGGACCGGCTGGTCGGTGGCAGCGACCAGATCTTCCTCACCCTCAACGGGCACTACTGGCCGCCGGGCCGGCTGGTGCTGCGCAACGCCGCCGGGCGGGACGTGCAGGTGCACATCACCAACTACCAGAACCGCTACTACGGCGGCGGCGGGATGGTCCGGCTGTACTCGTTCGACCTGGCCCGGAACACGATCGACGTCGAGACGCTGTCGCCGTGGATCCTCGGCCAGCCGGCGGAGCGGCGCAACGCGCTGGCCCGGCGGGAGATCGAGCTGACCGACCCGGCCAACCGGTTCAGCCTGGCGGTCGACTTCGCCGACCGGTTCGCCGGCTTCGCCCCGGTCACCCGGCGCCCGCCGCGCGGGCCGGCCGCCGTGGTCGGCGACGGCACCGTCGCGTACTGGCGGTTCGACCAGGGGCGCCCGGACGGCGAGACGGTGCCGGACGGGTTCCGGGTCGAGGATCTCTCCGGCCGGGGCAACCACCTGACCCGGCTCAGCCTGCCTGGCAGCCCGCCGGAGGCGCTGCGCTGGTCGGCCGAACACCACGACGACCAGCCGGCCCACGCGAGCCTCTTCTTCTCCGGCGGCCTCTCCGGCGGCCGTCAGCCGGCCCAGGGCGGTTACCTGCGTACCGTCGACAGCGCACCGCTGAACGCGGCGACGTTCGCGCACGGTTACACGGTCGAGGCGTTCGTGAAGCTGCCGGCCGACGTCTGGGAGAGCGGCTCGGACGGGATGGGCATCCTGAGCCGGTTCGGTGCCGGCCGGGACGCCGGCAAGACCGGGGCCGACCCGGCGGAGCCGATCGCGCTGCTCGGGCTCTCCGCCGGGATGATGCTGAAGTGGGCCGTCTTCCCGGTCGACCTGGACGGCATCGTCGCCAACTGGGGGCACGAACTGCCGGCCGGGGAGTGGTGCCACGTCGCGGTGGTGAACGACGGCCGGCTCAGCACCCTCTACGTCGAGGGCGCGCGGCTGCTCCGCAACCCCTCCGTACCGGTGTCCGGGCTGGCCACCTCCGGCGAGCCGTGGCTGGTCGGGGCGGGCCACCACGACCGGATCGTGCGGCAGGGCTTCTACGGGTGGATCGGCGACATCCGGATCGCCGACCGGCCGCTCCCGGTGGACCGCTTCCTCCGGGCCTGACCTCCCCGGCACCGCCCCGGGTGGCGGGGCGCTCGATATCCGTTCGGATATCAGCCCAGCTCCAGGCGGGCGGCGGCGGTCAGCGGGCGCGCAGGGACTCGACGGCGGTCCGGGCCGCCTCGCCGATCGCCAGGTCGACGTCGATCCGGCGGGTGGCCAGCCGCCGGGTCCGGGCGAAGACCGCGATCGCGTACCGGCCGCCGTCCGGGTACTCCGCGACCCCGGCCTCGGCGTGCAGGCCGGGCAGGGTGCCGGTCTTCGCCGCCACCCGTACGCCGGGCGGGAAGCCGGAGGCGATCCGGGTCCAGAAGAGCTGCCGGCCCATCAGTTCCCGGACCAGCGCACCCGCCGGGGCCGGCGCCGCCTCGTCCCGCCAGATCAGTCCGAGCAGCCGGGTGACGTCCCGGGCCGTGCTGGAGGTGGTCCGCTCCGGGTCCTGCACCCGCATCGCCCGGATCCGCTCCTCCGGCAGCAGCGGGAAGATCTGCGCGAACTCGGCGTCGTCCCGCGCGCCGACGTCGGCGTACATGGACTCCAGCAGTTGCCGGGGCCCACCGAGGATCCGGGTACGGGTCAATCCCAGCTCGGCGGCGAGCAGCGGCAGCACGTCCGGACCGACCCGGCGCAGCAGCAGGTCGGCGGCGCTGTTGTCGGTGACCGTGATGGCGAAGTACGCCAGGTCCCGCAGCGACACCTCGACGTCGTCGGCACAGCCGGCCGTACCCCAGCCGCCCAACCGGTCCTCGGCGCGCACGACCACCCGCTCGGTCGGGTCGAGCTGCCCGGCGGCGGCCTGCCGGGCGAACTCCAGGACCAGCAGGATCTTGAAGATCGAGGCGAGCACGACCTGGTCGTCGGCGCCGATGCCCAGCTCGGCCCCGCTGTCGATGTCGGTGACGTGCAGCCGGGCGTCGACCCCCACAGCGTCGAATATCCGGGTGATACGTCCGGTCGGCACCTGGCGACGATAGCCGGCCGGCGGGCGGCTCCGATATCCGAACTCATATCATCGTCCGGGTGGACCTGGCCCGGCACCTTCGGCAGTTCGTGGTGGTGGCCGAGGAGCTGCACTTCGGTCGGGCCGCCGAGATCCTCGGCATTGCCCAGCCGCCGCTGAGCCAGTCGATCCAGCGGCTGGAACGGGAGCTCGGGGTTCGGA
>NZ_JBDJAV010000003.1:0-328828 GCF_039649625.1 Plantactinospora sp. ZYX-F-223
CGGGTGGCGGTTGCGGACCGGGTGGCGGTTGCGGACCGGGTGGCGGTTGCGGACCGGCCGGCGGTTGCGGGCCGGCCGGCGGTTGCGCAGCGGTCCGGCTGAGGGCCGGTCCCGGCGGGGGCGGGCCGGCCTCGGTCAGCCGGCGCCGCTCCCGGGCCGGGCCGGTCCCCGCCGAGCCGGCGGGCTCGGAGTCGGGCTCGGGAACCCGGCTCCGGGCCGGCGTGGGCGGGAACAGATAGGCGTCGCCGTCGGGCGGCCGGTCGGGAAAGAGCGCGTCGTTCCCGGCGGCGGGTCGGTGGCCCTCGGCGACCGGCGGGGCTTCGGGCGGCTGCCCGGCAGATCCGGCGACGGTGGTGGAGGTGGCCTCCGGCGCGGGGAGGTTGCGGTCGGGGCCCGGCGCCGCCGGCCGGCGGCGCCGGGCCCAGGGCGGCGGGGAATCGTCGGGCATGTCACGGCTCCAGGCGGCGGGGGAGGCACCGGTTCGTCAGCGCCGCACCGGTCAACTCGGGAAAGCGCTCGGCGCACCAGGCCACCACGTCGGCCGGCCGGTCGGCGGCGACCAGCGCCACGGTGATCCAGAGCGGCTGGCCCCGGTACAACTGCCGCTTGCCGACGTCGGTGCTGAGCAGCAGC
Source organism: Plantactinospora sp. ZYX-F-223 (assembly GCF_039649625.1). Taxonomy (NCBI): domain Bacteria; kingdom Bacillati; phylum Actinomycetota; class Actinomycetes; order Micromonosporales; family Micromonosporaceae; genus Plantactinospora; species Plantactinospora sp. ZYX-F-223. The sequence goes on from NZ_JBDJAV010000003.1 coordinate 634, forward strand.
ACAACCGGCGCCTCCCGGGCGGTCTCGGCCCGGATCCGGCGGTGCTCGGCCAGGATGTCGACCGCGTGGAAGGTGTGCGAGCCGTTCGCCGCCACCTGCCGCGGGTCCACGATGCCGACGCTCTTCGAGGCCAGTTGGGCGGCGTACCGGCCGTCGAGCCGGATCAGCGGCTGGTCGCCGAGCCGCAGCTCGTGCAGCGCCGCCAGGGCTGCCGCCTCGGCCCCGGCGGTCGACTCCGAACCGGCCGGTGCGGTGGTCCAGCCCGATGCCGGCGTATCCGTCGAGCCCGGTTCGGCCGGCGCCTCCGTCCAGCCCGATGCGGCCGGGCCGGCTTCGGTGGCCCGCCAGCCGGTCGGCTCGGCCGCGTCCGGCCCGGCTACCTCGGCTGCCGGGTCCGCGCCGCCGTCGCTCCCTTCACCGGCCGCCAGCACCACGGCGGCGGAGACCGCCAGTGCCACCAGCACCATCACGCCGGCCAGCCGAGCGATCCGGGGCAGGGCGCCACCGGGGCCGATCCCCTGTGCGGAGCCGACTCCGGCCAGCAGGCCGCCGACGAGTCCGGAATCGGCCCCGACCACCGGTTCGTTCCCCGACCGGGGCGCGACACCGGTCGCCGCGCCGCCCCCGACCGTCGTACCGTCGCTCGTCGCCGCGCTGCCGTCCCCGACCGTCGCATCGGCCTGGACGGTGGGCGGCACCGCAGGGCCCCGGTCGGCCAGGTCGCCGACCAGGTTCCGCAGGTCCCAGACGGCTGGCGTGGCCGGCGCCGGGCCGTCGTCGTCGCCGGTCACGGCTCGTCCACCACCAGCACGCGACGCTTCGGGTACCCGCCGTCGGTGCTCGACGCCCCGATCGACCGTCCTGCCGGTATCGCCCGCTCCCGGCCCCAGGCCCGGATCTCCTCGATCTGCTCCGGGTTCGTCCGGCTCAGCGGGTACGTGTTGGCGAAGGTGTCCAGCACGAACTCCGGGCGCAGCGCGTCGGTGCCGCCGTTCAGCAGTACCTCGGCGCCCACCTCGTGCAGCGCGGCCTCGATGTCGGAGCCGGCGAAGCCGTCCGAGAGCGCGACGAGCTTGTCGACGAGTTCGGGCGGTGGCTCCTGCCGGACGTACCGGCGGTAGTAGAGGCGGACGATGTCGCCACGGTCCTCGGCGTCCGGCAGGTCCACGAAGAACAGCTCGTCGAAGCGGCCCTTGCGGAGCAACTCCGGTGGCAGCGACCGGATGTCGTTCGAGGTGGCCACGACGAAGACCCGGGACCGGGACTCCTGGAGCCAGAACAGGAACTGGCCGACCATCCGCCGGCCCACGCCGGTGCTGTCGTTCTGCCCGGCCAGCCCCTTCTCGATCTCGTCGATCCAGAGCACGCAGGGTGCCACCCGGTCGGCCGTGTCGAGCGCCTCCCGGAGCCGGCCCTCGGACTGCCCGACGTACTGGCCGAGGATGGCGGCGAGGTCCATCCGGTACAGCGGCAGCCGCCACTGCGCGGCGACGGCCTTGGCCGACAGCGACTTGCCGCAGCCCGGTACCCCGACCAGCAGCACTCCGCGCGGCGGCCGGAGTTCGGTGCCGCGCAGGTCGGCCACCATGATCTGGTGCCGGCGCCGCAGCCAGCTCCGCAGGCTGGTCAGCCCGCCCACCTGGTGGTCGGCCTCCTTGAGGTGTACGCGTTCCAGCCCGGCCAGGTCACCGAAGTGCTTGTCCTTGAACTCGGCGAGCCGTTCGACGTCCTCCCGGTCCACCGAGCCCTTCGTCACGATCGTCGCCAGTACGTTGACCGCGGTCCCCTCCGGTACCCCGACCAGGAACTCGGCGGCGCGCCGGGCGTCGGATTCGGTCCAGGCGATCGGCACCACCCCGTGGTGGTCGCCGAGGAAGTCGACGATCACCTCGTACATCTCGGTGGCGTCCGGCAGGTCGAGCGTCACGCTCATGCCCAGCCGCTGCAAGCCGCTCCACAGTGGCGTGTCGGTGACCACGATGATGCTGCCGGAGTTGGCGTCGGCGAGCCGGGCCAGCTCGGCGACGTGCCGGGCGGCGGCGTTGTCGTCGCCGAGGTCGTCCGGGTCGACGAGCACCACGGTGGCGTTGGCCCGGCTGGTGAACTGGGCGGCGGCGAAGTCCATCGCCCCGACCAGCGAGCGGTCCTCCTGGGCGGAGGAGTTGTTGCGCAGGTCGCGGATGCCGGTGGCCCGGGTGTAGATCCAGAACGGCAGTTGGCTGCGCTTCGGGTTCGCCGCCACGTCCTTGACCAGGCGGATCGCCCTGACCTGTTCGATGGTGCGTACGCCGATCAGGGGTACCCGGGCGGCGATGTAACTGTCGAGGTCCCGACGGGACTCGGCGTAGTTGGACACGCTCGCTCCTTCCGGAACGGGTCAGGGCCACGGGGGCGGGGTGCGGGAGTCAGTCGGCGATGATCCGGCGTCGGGTGGTCCGGGTCGGGTCGGCGTACCATCCGGCCGGCCCGGGTGGCTCGGCCTCGGCCGGCTGCCCGACCAGCACGGTCAACGGGTTGTCCCGGACGGTCCGCAGCCGGGCCTGGACGATCCGCTCGTCGAGGCCGGAGCGGCGGGCCAGGTCGAGGTCGTCGACGAGCGACTGCTGCGCCGCCCGCACCCCCCGGTCCACCGCCTCGACCAGTTTCCCGGCGAGCTCGGTGGGCAGGCCGGGGTGTCCGGCCAGCGCCCGGATCGGCTGGAGGCTCCACCGGGCGTGCCCGAGCGCCCGGGCCGCCTCGAACTCGTCCCGGGACTGGCTCATCGACCGGGCGAGCGCCTGTGACCAGGACCGGAGCCGGCGGGACAGCGCGTCGCTGATCCGGTTGGTCAGTCGCTCCCAACCGTCGCCGGGGAAGTCCGCCGGCTCCAGCGCCGGCAGCGTGTCCGGGTCGACCCGCTCACCCGCGGCCCAGCGTTCGAGGAACGAGGCCCAGGCCGCGTACTGTCCACCGCCGCCCCACACCGCGTCACTGCCCGCGAGGACGCTGGACGAGGATCTCGCCGGGCGGCAGCGGCTCCCAGCCGGGCAGCCCGTCGGCGATCCGCCGGGTCCGGGCGGTGGCGCGCTGCCCGGGTACGGCCGGCTGGCGGGCCCACGGTACGGCGGCGGGCGCCGGTGTCGGCCCGGCCGGAGCGTCGGGGGAGGTGTTCATGCCATGCTCCTGTCTGCGCGGTGACCCTGCTCGGCGGCCGCGACGGTGCGCCGCTCGTACGGCGAGACGGTCTGCCCGGCGCTGGCGAGTTCGGCGATGAGCGTCCGGACCTGTGCCTCCGTGCCGTCGGCCGCCTTGAACTGGCTGGTCCAGTCGGTGAGTTCGGCGTGCGCGCCGCGCAGTTGGGCGAGCGAGTCCTGCCGGGCCCGTGCGATCAACTCCGCCGCTTCGGATTGCCGGCGCTGCGCGGCCTGGGACTGGCTGTAGAGCACCAGCGCCCAGATGCCGCCGCCGAGCACGGCCGCCAGCAGGCCGAACCCGATGCTGCCGCATACCCCGAAGACCAGCAGTACGGCGCTCAGCACCGCGATCGGCAACACCAGCGCCTTACCCCAGTTGAACGCGAACCCGTCGATGTACGGCTTGCCGTGCCGGTCCCAGTGGTCCACCAGGGACCGTTCCAGGTCCTCCAACGGCCGGGTGAACGAGCCGGTCCACCTCGGTAGCTGGAACGCCTGCGCGCCGGGGTTGTGCGTCCCCTCGAAGGCCGCCTCCACGTCGGACGGTACGACCAGGCGGTAGTCGCGGGTGAACTCGGCGTGCGCGGTGCCGAGCCACTCGTGGCAGGCGGAGACCGCTATCCGCTGGGTCGAGCGGGACACTCCGATCGCGGCCGGGTCGAGCGCGGCGGTGGTCTGGATCGTCAGGTAGTCGAGGGTGCTCTCCAGCGCGGCCGACCCGGCGTCGACGGTCCGGGTGGCCGCTTCGAGGTCGCCGTCGTGCGCGATGACCGCCTGGCTCCGGGCCAGCTCCCGGCGCAGTGGCAGCTCCTCGGTGTCGTACTCGGCGACCAGCCGGTCCAGGATGTCGTCGACCGCGTCCTCCAGCCGGTCGTTCGGCACGATCTCCTCGGCCAGCATCGCGGTGTACTTGTCCACCACCGATCGGTGGCTCTCGGCCCGGACGAGCGCGGTGTCCATCTGTGGCCACTGCGGCGACACCTCGGCGAGCCGGGGGAACCGGGCCGCGGCCGGTACCGTGCCGACCAGGCTCTCCAGTTCGTGCCGCCACCGGTCGACCTGGGCGCGCTGCATCGACTCGTCGGAGAGCAGTTGCCGTCGGCACCGGTCGAGGAAGTCCCGGACGAGTTCGAGGCCGGCCGGACCGAAGGCGCCGTGCGAGATCGCCTCCAGGATGACCGCGAAGTCCCGGCCCAGCGCCGCCGGGTCCTGCGCGGCCAGGTAGTGCCGCAGCCAGCGCACCGAGCTGGCCCGCCGGCCCTGGCGGCGCAGCACCAGGGCCATGAACAGGGAGGTCCGGTCCGGTGACCGGCGGAACGCCTCCTCGATCGCGCGCCCGCAGAGGTCCTGGTCGTCGCCGGCCCACGCGGCGAGGGCGACCAGCACCGGGGCGAGCCAGTATCTGGGGGTCTGCACCATGAGCTGTTCGCCGACCTCCCGGACGGTCTCCTCGGAGACCAGCCCCACGTCGAAGGCCTGGAGCATCCCGACCGCGGTGCGCCGGACCACCTTGTGGTGGCCGAACTGGTGCTCCAGCTCGCCCTGCAACGCCCCGACCCGGGTTTCGGCGCGCTGGAGGTTGGCGATCCGTTCGGTCCGGGCGACATGGCGGCGGAACTCGTCGCGCAGCTCCAGCAGCTTGTCGTGCGACTCCTGCTGCTTGTTGCCGATGTCGTAGACCTGCTGGTTGACCAGGCCCAACGTGTGGTCCAGCGCGGCGACCGCGTGCTGCACCTCGTTGACCTGGCGACGAAGGTGGTGATCTATCTCAGACATGGGCGGTCCAAATCGGCTAGACGGGAGCGGATCCGCCGCTGTCGGAGACGACGGTTCCGTCGGCGAAGACGGGCCGGATCTCGCCGCTGGCGTACACCTCGACGAAGGCGTACGCGTCGTTGCGGGCGAGCATCCTGGCCTGGGCGAACGGCTCGGGTACTCCGTCGGCGGGGGCGAAGTGCTCCACGATGTCGTGCAGCAGGTCGAGCCGGTGGTCGACGTAGGGCGGGCCGAGGTAGCAGCGCGCCATGAAGCCCAGCGGGATGTCCCCGTACTCGGTCTCGTACTGCTCCCGGACCCAGCGGGCCAGCTCGGCGCGGGCCGCCGGGTCGATCTCGGTGTCGAGCCGGCTGACGGCCGCGAACAGACCGGAGTGCCGAGGCTTCCTTGCCCTGCGCAACGGTGTGCTCCGGAGGTCGCCGGATCGGCGCAGGCCGGTAGTGGATTGATCATGGCGTTTCTCGACGCGTCTGCGGGAAAAGAAGTCCATCGGCATCCCTGGCGCACTCGGGCGGGCTTGCAATGGGTGGCGCTAATCGGGTGGCGCGCAATCGGGAGGCAGCTTATCCACGGCCTCAAGTGCGGGCCAGCGTACCGTCTGCTTTTTTTCACACAAAACCATCGTTCCGGCTGTCCGGTCGATGTCGCGGAACGATTCGGTCGGGTGACTTGTTCGTCCGTACGACGGGTTGGCCGAAAGTCTGTTCCGGTCGGCCGACCGGGGTGTCACCGCCGCCGATCGCCGTCGGCCGGGTGGGTCGGTCCGGTTCGGACTGTCGATCATGGAGGAGCAGGTCAGGAGCGCTCCGCCCTGTCGACCAAGGCGATTCTGGCCATACGTCCGGCCGGTACTGACCGTACCGGCGGTGCCGGCAAGCCCGGCGTACCAGCCGGAAATCGTGATCGCCGGAAAGTGGTCCGGCGCAGGGGTGGACATCGGCGCCGATGGCTTGCCCGCGCAATAGCCACCTGCAAGGCGCGCTCCCGCGCAAACACCCGGCGGAAGTCCGCCGCCGGTCCTGGCGTACGCATTCCAGGCGTTAATGCGCCGGCCCCTGCGCGCCGCCGGCGCATTCCGCGTGCCCTGGTGGTAGCGGAAGCTATCGGCGATGCCGGATCCGATCTCCGCCGTCGAGGAGTGACCCCCGATTCCGGCATGTCGCTCGACGAATGGATCGTATTGTCGACCCGGACCTGCCGACCCCGAACGGTCGGCACGCCGCCCGCCCGCGAGCTACTGGATCGACGGGGTCTGCTCGGCCGCGGTGACGGCGAGCGTGGCGTCCCATCCCGCGACCCGGGCGCCCGGGCGTCCGCCCATCCCGGCCGCTGACCGCCTGCCATGTCCAACCGTGTCCAACCCGGTCCAAGATCCCGGGAGTTCTGTCCCGCCGGGCGGCAGGGTCGGTCGCGCGCACCCGTCGGCGGCACCGGAGGGCACCGCCGGCCGGACCCTCCGGCGCGGATTCGCCATCGCCAGCCGCGCGGCCGGCCGGCGGCGGTGGCCGCCCCGGGTGCCGCCCGGACGGCGAGGGGGTGTCCGGGCGGGCCCGGGTCGGCGTGGTCACGCGTCGACCCGGCATCCGCACCAGGGACGCCGCGCGGAGATCCGGGCGGACGGCTCCACCCGGCCGACCCGACCGACGCGCGGGGCGCGCCGGAGTTGCGGGCTGTGCGGGGAGCGTGCTCGGCCGGGCGGGGTCCGATCGAGGGGCGATTCCGGATGCCGGGGTCAGCGGTCCGGTGCCCGGCCGACCCGGTGCAGGCGGGCCTTCACCTGCTCCGCGTCCGGGTGGTCGAGGTCGTCCAGGATGTCGAGCGCCCGGTGCCAGGTGTCCGAGGCGGCGTCGAGGTCACCGATCGCCGACTGGGTGTCGCCGAGCCGGGCCAGCAGGTCCGCCTCCTGATAGCGGTGGCCCAACTCCCGCCAGAGGGCGTACGACTGCTGGTACGACTCGGCCGCCTCCCGGTACCGGCCGAGTTCGTGCTGGGCGTGCCCGAGGCTGTCCCAGCCGTCGGCGGCGCCGAACCGGTCGTCGAGTTCCAGCAGCGTGTCGAGGGCCCGTCGGCAGTAGTCGACGGCCTCCTCGTGCTGCCCGAGCCAGCTCAGGCACCAGCCGATGTTGTTGAGCGCCCGACCCTGTCCGGAGCGGCTTCCCGCGGCGGTGAACAGCGCGAGCGCCTCCCTGCTGTGCCGCAGCGCGTCGGGGTAGCGGTCCTGCCGGACCGCGATCCAGCTCAGGTCGAACTGGATCCGGCCCTGTCCGAGCCGGTCGGCGGCCAGCCGGTAGAGCCGGTGTGCGGTCTCGAAATGGTCGGTGGCCCGGTCGATCCGTCCGAGGTGGACCTGGGACCGGCCGAGACTCCGCCGGGCGTGTGCCTCCTCGGCCGGGTCGTTCAGCCGCTGGGCCGCCGCCACGGCGAGTTCCTGCACCGCGGCCCACCGGTGCCAGTGTCCCCGGCGCTCCAGGGCGTGCGCCATGGTCCGGGTCAGCCGGCACAGGTGCCGGTCGAGCCGGGCGGTGGCGGCCTCCTCCGCGCTCGCCAGCAGCGCCGGCAGTTCGGCGTCGAACCAGGCAAGAGCGGCGCCGTGGTCGGCGATCTGCCCCGGTGTGACGCCGGGCGAGGCGGTTAGCAGCGGGATCGGGTCGCGGTGCGGGTCCAACCGGCGATCCGCGGCGTGCGCCGTGTGCAGGTAGTGGTCGAGTACCCGGCGGCTCGCGGCCCGCCGCTCCTGCTCCGGGTCGATCCCGGCGGTCAGCTCGGCCGCGTACGCGACCAGCAGGTCGTGGCAGGCGTACCGGCCGGGGCCTTGCTCGGCGACCAGGTTGGCGTCGGTCAGCTCGGCGAGCAGCGGCCGGACCTGGTGCGGCGGCAGGCCGGCGAGGCTGGCTGCCGCCGGTGCGCCGACACTGGGTCCGGGGTGCAGGGAGAGCAGCCGGAACAGCCGGGCGGCGGCGGAACTGAGCGCCCGGTACGACCAGGAGAAGACCGCGCGTACGTCGGAGGCCGGATCGGTGCCGGCGAAGGCGGCCAGTCCGCCCCGAGCGTCACGGAGTTCCCCGGCCAGCGCGCCGAGCGGAAACTCGGGGTGCAGCGCCGCCCGGGCCGCCACGATCGCCAGCCCCAGCGGTAGCCGGGTGCAGGCGATGACGATGTCGTCGACCGCCTCTGGTTCGGCCGCCACCCGGGCGGCACCGATCCGGGCGGCCAGTAGCTGCCGGGCCTCGGTGCGGGTGAGCAGGTCCAGGGTGATCGGTCGGGCGCCTCCGGTGCTGAGCAGGCCGGCGAGCGGGTTGCGGCTGGTCACCAGGACCCGGCAGGCGGGGCCACCGGGCAGCAGCGGGCGTACCTGGTCGGCGTCCCGCGCGTTGTCGAGCACCACCAGCACGTGCCGTTCGGCGAGCAGCCCCCGGTAGAGGGCCGCCTGCGCGTCCAGGGTCGCGGGGATCCGCTGCGGCGGCACTCCGAGGGCGTCGAGCATCGTACGGACCGCCTCGGCCGGGGCGACCGGCGCTCCGGCCGGGTCGAAGCCGCGCAGGTTGAGGTAGAGCTGCCCGTCGGCGAACCGGTCGGCGACCCGGTGCGCCCAGTGCAGGGCCAGCGCGGTCTTGCCGACCCCGGCCGTGCCGGAGACGGCGGTGATCAGCGCTACCGGCGCGGCCGGATCGGCCTCCAGCAGCCGGTCGAGTTCGGCGAGCTGGCTGGCCCGGCCCGCGAAACCGGGCACGGCCGGCGGAAGCTGGCGCGGGGACGGGACGGCCGGGGCGACCGGACCGGCCGATCCGGTGGACCGGCGTCGTTCCTCGACCCGGTCCCGGGCGGTGGCCAGGGCGCCCTGCTCGGCAGGGGTGGCGCCGAGCAGCCGGATCAGGATGTCGAACCGGTCGGTGGGCGGCAGCACCCGGCCGGCGAAGTACTCGCCGAGGATGCCCCGCGACCAGCCGGTCTTGGCCGCCAGATCGCGGTAGGTGAGCGGGCTCGCCCCCTCCAGCCGGGCCTCCCGGCGCCGGAGTTGACGCAGCAGCGCGGCCAGTTCGGCGACGGTCTCCACCCGGGCCACGTCCCGGTGCGACAGTCCCGGCGATCGTTCGCCCGACCAGTCGGTCACCCGTCCTCCATGCCTCGCGGACATCGGCCTGCGCAGTGAACCTTCTCCACCTGAACCGGGCGACGCTCACGCACCGCGTCCGACCCTGCCGTCCACCGCAGCGCAAGGGGTAGGTGGAAGAGGCTCAGTGTGGTGGAACCGACACAATATATCTACCCGCGTCGCTGGCCGGCCGCGTTCGTCCCGCCGGGCACCGGACCGCACGCCCGACTGGCAGGTGCGGGACGGGCCACCGGATGACCTCGGCGAACTCCGCCCGGCACCTGGCGGGCCGGTGTCAGCCCTGGCGGCTCTTCCACTGCGGGTTGGCGCGGTTCACCACGACCACCCGGCCGCGCCGGCGTACCACCACCGAGCCCGGCTTCTGCTTCAACGCCCGGAGCGAGCTGCGGACCTTCATGACTGCTCCCCTCCGTCTGCTACCGGCGGATTCTCCGCGGTTTCCGTCCGGCACAACGCCCGCTCCGGGGTGCGGATTCCCCGACACGGTTCGGCGGAGCGGCCCAGCCGACCGGCCGGAACGTGGTAAATCTCGGGGGTCGAGACCCGGAGCGGGCGCGGACGAGGCGCGGCCGGGTTCCCGCCCGGAAGGCTCGTGTGTCGGGTTCGTGCCTCCGGGCGCAGATGGCTGACCGGACGGGGGATACCGGTGACCGATCCGCCTTCGTCCCGGTTTTCCGGCCGGACGGCCTGGGCCCAGGACATCGCCGCGCCGCTGCGGCGGTTCGCGCGTACCGAGTCGGGCAGCGCCGGGATACTGGTGGCGGCCATCGCCGCGGCGCTGGTCTGGGCGAACATCCACACATCGTCGTACGAGGCGGTGTGGGGCACCGAGCTGTCGATCCGGCTCGACGGCGTCGGCGTGGCGTACGACCTGCGTACCTGGGTGAACAGCGGCCTGATGACCCTGTTCTTCCTGGTGGTGGGTCTGGAGGCGCGCCGGGAGTTCGACCTCGGCGACCTGCGGGACCGGCGGCGGTTCGTGCTCCCGCTCGCGGCGGGCGTGGTCGGGATGGCGGTCCCGGTCGGGATCTACCTGCTGGTCAACCGGGGCGGTCCCGGGGCGCACGGCTGGGGCGTGGCGATGTCCACCGACACCGCGCTCGCGCTCGGCCTGATCTCGCTGCTCGGCCGTGGCGTACCCGACCAGGTGCGGATCTTCCTGCTGACGGTGTTCGTGGTCGACGACCTGGTGGCGCTGGTCGTGATCGCGGTGGTCTACACCGAGCACGTCGACGTGCTGCCGCTGGTTGTGGCGATCGGGCTCTTCGCGGTACTGCTCGGGCTGCGGGCGCTCGGGGTGCGGCGCGGCTTGGTCTACCTCCCGTTCTGCGTCGCGCTCTGGGCCGCGTTGCTGGCCAGCGGGGTGGAGCCGGTGGTGGCCGGGCTCGCCATCGGCCTCACCGCGACCGCGTACTCGCCGGCCCGGGGTGCCCTGGAGTACGCCAGCGGCCTGTTCAAGCTGTTCCGGGAGCAGCCCACCGCCGAACTGGCCCGCAGCGCCACGATCGGCCTGACCCGCTCCCTGTCGCCCAACGACCGGCTCCAGCGGATGTACCACCCGTGGTCGAGCTATCTCATCGTCCCGCTCTTCGGCCTGGCCAACGCCGGTATCGCGCTCGACGCCGAGTTCCTCTCCCGGGCCGTCACCGCCCCGGTGACCCTCGGCGTCTTCCTCGGGTACGTCGTCGGCAAGCCGGTCGCGGTCGCCGGGGTCTCCTGGCTGGTGCAGCAGATCTCCGGGGGCCGGATCCGGCCGTCGGTCGGCTGGGCCGGCGTTCTCGCCAGCGGCACCATCTCCGGCATCGGCTTCACCCTGTCGCTGCTGATCGCCACGCTCGCCTTCCGCGGCGACCAACTCGCCGAGGCGAAGATCGGGGTGCTGGCCGCGTCGGTGGTCGCCTCCCTGCTCACCTGGGTCGTCTTCCGGATCACCGCGGCGCTGCCGAAGCCGCGACGGACCCGTGCGCTGCTCGGCGACGCGGACCAGCTCCTCGACCTCGCCCCGCCGGTCGACCCCCGCCGGGACCATGTTCGCGGTCCGGCGGACGCCTCCGTCACGGTGGTCGAGTACGGCGACTTCCAGTGCCCGTACTGCGGCCAGGCCGAACCCGCGGTACGCGAGCTGCTGACCGACGCCGACCTGCGTTACGTCTGGCGGCACCTGCCGTTGACCGACGTCCATCCGCAGGCACAGCTCGCGGCGGAGGCGGCGGAGGCGGCGGCCGCCCAGGGCGCCTTCTGGGAGATGCACGACCTGCTGCTCGACCACCAGGACCGGCTGCGCCTCGACGACCTGGTCGGGTACGCCGGCCAGCTCGGGCTCGACCAGGAGCAGTTCCAGGCGGACCTGATGACGAACGAGCACGCGGCCCGGGTCGCCAAGGACGTGGACTCGGCCGACGTCAGCGGAGTCTCCGGCACCCCGACCTTCTTCATCAACGACCGCCGGCACTACGGGGCGTACGACATCGAGACCCTGACCCGGGCGGTCAAGGTGGCCCGGGCGCGGGCCCGGATCCAGCCGCGCCGGGACCGGCGGTCGGGCCGGGACTGAGCCCAAACCGATTCTCTTCTTTCCGTTCTCTGTCCCGCATCTTTCAGCCTTGCGTCGGACTATTGCGAGAATGTGTCGGGTCCTGGCAGGCTAAGGCATCGACCCGCATCCCTTCCCCCCGAGGAGCGGCAGCCATGGCGGTAGCACGCCGACGATTCCTGATGTCCGCAGCGGCCGGTTCAGCCCTGGCCGCCGTCTCCACCACCGAACTGCTCGCGGCGATGACCGGCCCGGCCGGCGCGGCGAGTCCGCCCGGCGACGTGGTCGGCAAGATCTCGGTCGGCTACCAGGGCTGGTTCGCCTGCCCCGGCGACGGCGCGCCGATCGGCGGCTGGTGGCACTGGAGCCGTGACCGGTTCCAGCCGCCCTCGCCGAGCAACACCACCATCGTCTCCTGGCCGGACATGCGCGAGCTGAGCCGGGGCTACCCGACGGCGTACCCGAACCTCGGCAACGGGGCGCCGGCCGAGCTGTTCTCCTCCTACGACCAGCAGACCGTCGACACGCACTTCCGGTGGATGCGGGACCACAACTGCGACACCGCCGCGCTGCAACGGTTCAACCCGATGGGCGACGAGGGACCGACCCGGGACGCGATGGCCGCCAAGGTCCGGGACGCGGCCGAGCGGTTCGGTCGGAAGTACTACATCATGTACGACGTCACGAGCTGGACGAACTTCCAGCCGGAGATCAAGGTCGACTGGTCGACGAAGATGTCGGCGCACACCGCCTCAGCGGCGTACGCCCGGCAGAACGGCAAGCCGGTCGTCTGCATCTGGGGCTTCGGCTTCAACGACCCCGGTCGCCCGTTTCCGCCGGCGCCCTGCCTGGACGTGGTCAACTGGTTCAAGGCACAGGGCTGCTACGTGATCGGCGGGGTGCCGACGTACTGGCGGGAGGGGATCAACGACTCCCGGCCCGGGTTCCTCGACGTCTACCACGCGTTCAACATGATCTCGCCGTGGATGGTCGGCCGCACCGGCACCCTCGACGGGCTGGACTGGTTCTACACCAACGTCAACCAGCCCGACCAGGCCGACTGCAACGCCCGGGGGATCGACTACCAGCCGTGCGTGATGCCGGGCGACCTCTCCTCCGGGCACCGCCGGCACGGCGACTTCTACTGGCGGCACCTCTACAACATGATCCGGCTCGGTGCCCAGGGCCTCTACGTCTCGATGTTCGACGAGTTCAACGAGGGCAACCAGATCGCCAAGACCAGCGAGACCCAGGCGACCACTCCGGCCGGAGCCGGCATCCGGGCACTGGACGAGGACGGCACGTTCTGCTCGTCCGACTACTACCTGCGGATCACCGCCGACGGTGGCCGGATGCTCAAGGGTCAGCTCGCGCTGACCCCGGTCCGGCCGACCCCGCCGGTGGCCGGCGGCACCGGCACCCCGCCCACCGCACCGGGCAACCTGACCGTCACCGCGAAGACGGCCAGCAGCGTCTCGCTGGCCTGGACGGCGTCGACCGACGACGGCGGGGTGACCGGCTACCAGGTCCGGCAGGGTTCGAGCGTGCTCGGCTCGCCGACCGGCACGTCGTACCAGGTGACCGGGCTGCACCCCGCGACCAGCTACACCTTCACGGTGGTCGCCCGGGACGGCGCCGGCAACGTCTCCGCGCCGTCGAATCCGGTGACCGTGACCACCGACCCGGCCCCGGCCACCAACCTGGCGCGCGGCCGGCCGACCGCCGAGAGCGGGCACACCCAGAACTACGGCTCGGGCAACGTCGTGGACGGCAACCCGGACAGCTACTGGGAGAGTCCCAACCACGTCTTCCCGCAGTGGGTGCAGGTCGACCTCGGGGCCAGCACGGCGGTCGGGCGGCTGGTGCTGAAGCTGCCACCCTCGCCCGCCTGGGGCACCCGTACCCAGACCCTGGCGGTGCGCGGCAGCACCGACGGCAGCTCCTTCACCACCCTGTCGGCCTCGGCCGGGCGGCAGTTCAACCCGGCCAGCGGCAACACCGTCACGGTCACCTTCCCGGCGACCCCGACCCGGTACGTCCGGCTGGAGTTCACCGGCAACACCGGCTGGCCCGCCGGTCAGCTCTCCGAGCTGGAGGTCTATCCGAGCTAGTCCTCCGGTCAGGTCCGGGCCAGCGGCACCTCGACCAGGTGCTCGGCGAGGAACCACGCCTGAAGCTCGCCGGTCCGCAGCACGTTCGACACCAGCACGTCGTTGCTGCCGTCGTCGCCGAGTTCGGCCACCCGCCGGGCGGCGTCGCGTACCTCGATCAGGATGATCTCGTGCGCCTCCAGCAGCCGGGACAGCATCACCGGCACCTGCTCGGCCCCGTCCGGCGGCCGGGGGATCCGGGTGATCTCGGCGACGTGCCGGGGGTCGCCGATCGCCACCCCGCCGAGCGTCTGCACCCGTTCGGCGAGCATGTCGACCAGCGCCAGTTGCTCGCCGGCGTGCTTGTCGAGCAGCAGGTGGAGCTGGTAGAAGGTGGGCCCGCGCATCAACCAGTGATGCTTCTTGTAGAGGGCGTACAGAATCTGGGTGTCGGCCAGGACCCGGTTGAGCCGCTGGCAGGAGTACATCCGGGCGTCCGAGGAGAGCCCGAGCGGAAACTGCCGTACGGTGCCGAACTCCTGGATCCGCCCGTCGTGCTGGTGCAGCCACGGTTGACTTCCGACGGTTTGCCCCGGACCGCTCATCGCACGCCCCTTCCGACCGGCGACGGTGATAGGAGACAGGCGCCTACCCGGGTGCCGCCCCGGCAAACCCGCGGACCGGCCCAGGTCACCGCCGGATCAGAGGGCGACGGGCCGGTTACCCGGCGGGTGACCGGCGAGCTGGCGCGGCCTAGACTCTCGGATGTGGGCGCCAGCATGATCGACCGGACGGTCGCCGAGCTGGCCTGCCTGCACCCGGTGACCAACGTCCCGGAGGTCCTGACCGTCGTACCGGGGACCTCGTGGAGCGCCGCCGCCCGCCTCGTCGAACTGCTCGGGCTGTCCGGAGTGCGGGTCGAGGCGGCTCGATGAGGACAGGCGCCGCCGCCGGCCACCAGGGTTACTACCACGAGGCCGTGCCGTACCGCTCCGACGACGAGCTGCTCGCCGTCGTGCTGCCGTTCCTGCTCGGCGGCGTCTCGGCCGGAGAGCCGACGGTGGTCTCCCTCGGCGAGCGGACGGGGGCGCTGGTCCGGGCCGCGCTGCCCGCCGGCTCGGGCGTCACCTTCCTGCCCGGCGGCGATCTCTACGCCCGCCCCGCCGCCGCGATCCGGAGCTACCAGCGGATGCTGGCCGGATACGTCGCCGACGGCGCCCGGCAGATCCGGATCATCGGGGAGGTGCCGCCGGCCGCGCTCGGCGCGACCTGGGACTGGTGGGCCCGCTACGAATCGGCGATCAACTATGCGTACGACAGCTTCCCGCTCTGGAGCATGTGCGCGTACGACACCCGGATCACTCCGGCGCCGGTGCTCGCGGACGTGCTGCGTACCCACCCGCGGGTGGTCACGGCGGACGGCCGCCGGCCCAGTGAGACGTACACCGAGCCGAAGGCGTACCTGACGGAGGAGCGGCCGCCGCTGCCCGATCCGCTCCAGCGGACGCCACCGCTCGTCGAACTCGTCGATCCGTCCCCGATCCGGGCCCGGCAGGCGGTTTACGAGGCCGACTCTGGAGTGCTCCGCACCGAGGAGGTCGAGGACCTGGTCGTCGCGGTCAGCGAGACGGTGACCAACGCGCTGCGGCACGGCCGCCCGCCGGTCCGGTTCCGGCTCTGGGCCGGCATGGACCGCATCGTCGTTGCGGTCAGCGACGGCGGTGGCGGCCCGGAGGACCCGTTCGCCGGGCTGCTGCCGGCGGCCGACGGCGGCACGGGTGGGCTCGGCCTGTGGATCACCTATCAGTCGTGCAACCACGTGGTGCTCACCAGGAGCCAGGGTGCCTTCACCCTCCGGCTGACCGCCGGAAATCCACACTTCACCGACTGACGCCCGGCTCGGGCTCCGATAGAGTGGCAGCATCAATCGTCCGCGAACGATGAAGGTGGAGCTGGTGGCCGAGTTGCTGGACCGGTCGGTCGCGGTCGAGTACGCGTCCTGGTTCCGGGCGCTGGCCGACCCGAGCCGGGTGCAGATCGTGGCGTACCTGGCCCGGGAGGGCCGGCCGATGAGCGTCGGCGAACTCGTCGCGGCGGTGGGGCTGGCGCAGTCCACGGTGTCGCAGCACCTGAAGATCCTCGCCGACGTGCGGTTCGTCCTGGTCGAACAGGTCGGCACCGCCCGGCACTACCGGATCAACGAGATCTGCGTCGGCTGCTTTCCCTCCGCGGCCGACGTGGTGATGGGCAGGCCCGCCCCGACGGGGATCGGAGGATGCTGATGCGGATCCGGGGGATGGAGCCGGGTGATGCCGCCGCGGTACTGGCGATCTACCAGGCCGGGCTGGACACCGGGCAGGCCAGCTTCGAGACCGCCGCGCCGAGCTGGCCGGCGTTCGACGCCGGTCGGCTCGCCGCGCACCGGCTGGTCGCGGTGGACGACGCCGGTACGGTGCTCGGCTGGGTGGCGGTCACCGCGGTCTCCGCCCGGGCCGTCTACGCCGGGGTGGTCGCACACTCCGTCTACGTACACCCCGCCGCCCAGGGCCGGGGCGTGGCGCGGGCCCTGCTGGACGGGCTGATCGCCTCGACCGAGGCCGCCGGGATCTGGACGATCCAGTCCGGGGTGTTCCCGGAGAACGCGGCCAGCCTCACCCTGCACGAGCGGGCCGGCTTCCGGGTCGTCGGCGTACGGGAGCGGGTCGGGCGGCATCACGGCAAGTGGCGTGACGTGGTGCTGCTGGAGCGGCGCAGTCCGGTGATCGGCTGATTCCGCGAGGTGGCCGGCACCGACCTGTCACGCCCCGGTCGCCGGAGCAGGCTCCGTGCCGGTCGCCGGAGCGGGTTCCCCGGCTGGCGGATCGTCGCGGCGCTGGCCGTCACCCAGACCGTCGGGTACGGCACCCTCTACTACCCCTTCGCCGTCCTGCTGCACCCGATGGCCGCGTCGTTGGAGACCTCGGCCACGGTGCTGACCGGCGCCTTCACCAGCGCCCTGCTCGGCTGGGCGGTGCTGGCGGTGCCGGTGGGCCGGTGGCTGGACCGGTACGGCGGGCGGGGGCTGATGACCGTCGGCTCGCTGCTCGCCACCGGCCTGCTCGTCGCCTGGTCCCAGGTACGCACCGTCGCCCAGCTCTACCTGGTGCTGATCGGCCTCGGCCTGACCATGGCCATGGTGCTGTACGAGGCGGCCACCGCCGTCATCATCTCCTGGTTCGACCCGGCCCGCCGGTCCCGGGCACTGCTCGGGATGATTCTGGTGGCCGGCTTCGCCAGCACCGTCTTCCTGCCGCTGACCGGCCAGTTGGTCGCCCGGTACGACTGGCGGACCGCGTTGCTCGTGCTCGCCGGCGGCTACGGGCTGGTCGCCGTACCGCTGCACGCGCTCGTGCTGCGGCGGCCGCCCCGGTCGGCGGCGACCTCTGCGAAGTCCCGCGCCTCGGCGCTGGCCGCCTCCGAGCGGGACCCCGCCCCGCGCGATGATCCGGCGGTGCGGGCGGCGGTGGTCCGGGCGGCGCTGCGGGACGGCCGGTTCTGGTGTCTCGCGGTCGCGTTCGTCGCGCACAGCGGGGCGATGAGCACCATGACGGTGCACCTGGTGGGCTTCCTCGTCGAACGTGGCCATCCCGCCACCTTCGCCGCCACCGTGGCCGGACTGCTCGGCGTGATGTCGGTGACCGGGCGGCTGCTGCTGGCCGCCGCCCAACGTGGAGTCCGGCTGACCACTCTGGTGGCGACGGTCTTCGGCATCCAGGCCGCCGCCGCGTTCTGCCTGCCGCTGGCCGCCACCACCCGGGTCGGCGCCGCGCTCGCGGTCACCGCGTTCGGGCTCGGGTTCGGGGTGGCCAGCCTCGCCGCCCCGGCGCTGCTCGCGGACCGGTACGGCACCGCCGCGTACGGCAGTGTCGCCGGCCTGCTCGCCGCCCCGGTCACCCTGGTCAGGGCGGTGGCGCCGCTCGGCGCGGCGGGGCTGCTCCAGGTCGCCGGCGGCTACCCGCCGGTGCTGGCCACGGTCGGCGGAGTCTGCTGCGTCGCCGCCGCCGGAATCCTGGCCCGGGCTGGTACGCCGGCACCGTGGTCCCGAGTGGAACACCCCCTGTCGCAAGGCCTTTCCGCAGGCGATACTAGAAATTGATCAATTAGTGCCCAGCTTGCCGGAGCCCGTCCCGGCGATATTGCATACGGTATCCAAGGCGACGTATGGTGGAGGTCCAGTCGGCACGAGTGGAGGTGGGATCGCCGTGGCCAGTCCGGACCCCTCGGTGACGGATCGGGTGCGCGCGCTGGTCGCCGCGCATCGTGGTGACCGCGGTGCGCTGTTGCCGATCCTGCACCGGATCCAGGCCGAGTTCGGCTACGTCGACTCCGACGTCGTGCCGGTGCTGGCCAGCGAGTTGAACATCTCCCGCGCCGACGTGCACGGCGTGGTCACCTTCTACACCGACTTCCGGGCCGAGCCGGCCGGGCGGACGGTGGTCAAGCTCTGCCGGGCCGAGGCCTGCCAGTCGGTCGGTGCCGAACAGCTCGTGGCGTACGCGGAGCGGACCCTGGGCGTCAAGGTCGGGCAGACCACATCGGACGGTTCGGTCACCCTGGAGCAGGTGTTCTGCCTGGGCAACTGCGCGCTCGGCCCGGCCGGTCAGATCGACGAACGGGTGCACGGGCGGCTCACCCCCGCCCGGCTGGACGCCCTGGTGACGAAGGCGGTGGACGCATGACGGCCCCGGTTACGGTCTACGTACCCCGCGACTCGGCCGCGCTCTCGGTCGGCGCCGACCTGGTCGCCGCCGAGATCGAGCGGGTCGCGGCCCAGGCGGGCCGGCCGGTCCGGGTGGTCCGGAACGGCTCGCACGGCATGCTCTGGCTGGAACCGCTGGTCGAGGTGGTCACCGGGCGCGGCCGGATCGGGTACGGCCCGGTCGAGCCGGAGGCGGTCGCCGACCTGGTCGCGGCCGGGTTGCTCGACGGCGCCGACCACGAGCTGTGCCAGGGCGTCGTCGCCGAACTGCCCTGGTTGCGCGACCAGACCCGGCTCTGCTTCGCCCGGGTCGGGGTCACCGACCCGCTCTCCCCGTCCGACTTCGTCGCGCACGGCGGCCTGGCCGGGCTGCGCCGTGCCCTGGAACTGACCCCGGCCGAGGTGGTCGCCCAGGTCACCGAGTCCGGGCTGCGCGGCCGGGGCGGTGCCGGCTTCCCGGCCGGGATCAAGTGGAAGACCGTGCTGGACACTCCCGGCGAGCTGAAGTTCGTCTGCTGCAACGCCGACGAGGGCGACAGTGGCACCTTCGCCGACCGGATGCTGATGGAGGGCGACCCGTTCACCCTGATCGAGGGGATGACCATCGCCGCGCACGCGGTCGGCGCCACCGAGGGCTACGTCTACATCCGCTCGGAATATCCGGACGCGGTGCGGACGATGCGCCAGGCCATCGCGGTGGCCCGGGAGCAGGGCTGGCTCGGCGGCGACATCCTCGGCTCCGGGCTCCGCTTCGACCTGCACGTCCGGGTGGGCGCGGGTGCGTACATCTGCGGCGAGGAGACCGCGATGCTGGAGAGCCTGGAGGGCAAGCGCGGCATGGTCCGGGCCAAGCCGCCGATCCCGGCGATCACCGGCCTGTTCGGCAAGCCGACCGTGGTGAACAACGTGCTGACCCTGGCCTCGGTGCCGACCATCCTGGCCGAGGGGGCGGCGGCCTACCAGGCGCTCGGGGTGGAGCGGTCCCGGGGCACCCAGGTCTTCCAGTTGGCCGGCAACGTGGCCCGGGGCGGCATCTTCGAGACCGCGTTCGGCATGACACTGGGCGAGCTGATCCACACCTACGGCGGGGGCACCCGCACCGGCCGGCCGGTCCGCGCCGTCCAGGTCGGCGGCCCGCTCGGGGCGTACCTGCCGGGGACCGGCCTGGACCTGCCGATGGAGTACGAGGCCTTCGCCGCGGCCGGCGCGATGCTCGGCCACGGTGGCATCGTGGTCTTCGACGACACCGTCGACATGGCGGCGATGGCGAGATTCGCGATGGAGTTCTGCGCCGAGGAGTCCTGCGGCAAGTGCACCCCCTGCCGGGTGGGCGCGGTCCGGGGCGTCGAGGTGATCGACAAGATCACCGCCGGCCAGGACCCGGACGGCAACCTGGCCCTGCTGGGTGATCTCTGCGAGCTGATGACCGAGGGGTCGCTGTGCGCGATGGGCGGCCTGACACCGATGCCGGTACGCAGCGCACTGCTGCACTTCCCGGACGACTTCACCGCGAGGGGTGAGAAGTCCGCCGGCCGATACGAGGAGGCCAAACCGTGAGCCTTTTGAAGGAACCCGATCTCGGTACTCCGGCCAAGCCCGGCCCGGCGACCGTCACCGTCGAGGTGGACGGCCACCCCGTCGCCGTTCCCGAGGGCACCTCGGTGATGCGGGCAGCGGCGCTGAGCGGGATCGACATCCCCAAGCTCTGCGCCACCGACAGCCTGGAGGCGTTCGGCTCCTGCCGGCTCTGCCTGGTGGAGATCGACGGCCGGCGCGGCACCCCGGCGTCCTGCACCACCCCGGTCGCCCAGGGCATGAAGGTGACCACCCAGTCGCCGAAGCTGGAGAAGCTCCGCCAGGGCGTGATGGAGCTGTACATCTCCGACCACCCGCTGGACTGCCTCACCTGCTCGGCCAATGGCGACTGCGAGTTGCAGGACATGTCCGGCGTGGTCGGGCTGCGCCAGGTCCGGTACGGCTACGACGGCGCCAACCACCTGGACGAGAAGACCGACTCCAGCAACCCGTACTTCGACTTCGAGGCGTCCAAGTGCATCGCCTGCTCCCGCTGCGTCCGGGCCTGCGGTGAGGTGCAGGGGACGTTCGCGCTGACCATCGAGGGGCGGGGCTTCGGCTCCAAGGTGTCGGCCGGCGGCACCGACTTCATGAGTTCCGAGTGCGTCTCCTGCGGCGCCTGCGTGCAGGCCTGCCCCACGGCGACGCTCCAGGAGAAGTCGGTGGTGCAGCTCGGCATGCCGACCCGCAGCGTGGTCACCACCTGCGCGTACTGCGGCGTGGGCTGCTCGTTCAAGGCCGAGTTGCGCGGTGCCGAGCTGGTCCGGATGGTGCCCTACAAGGACGGCGGGGCGAACGAGGGGCACTCCTGCGTCAAGGGCCGGTTCGCGTTCGGCTACGCCACGCACCCGGACCGGGTGCTCACCCCGATGCTCCGGGAGAGCATCACCGACGAGTGGCGGCCGGTCGACTGGGAGACCGCGATCTCCTACACCGCGGCCAAGCTCAAGGACATCCAGGCCCGGCACGGTGTCGGGGCGATCGGCGGCATCACCTCCTCGCGTACCACCAACGAGGAGGTCTACGTGGTGCAGAAGATGATCCGGGCCGCGTTCGGCAACAACAACGTGGACACCTGCGCCCGGGTCTGCCACTCGCCGACCGGGTACGGCCTGAAGCAGACCTTCGGCACCTCCGCCGGTACCCAGGACTTCCGCTCGGTGGCCAAGTCCGATGTGATCATGGTGATCGGGGCGAACCCGACCGACGGGCACCCGGTCTTCGCCTCCCGGATGAAGCGCCGGCTGCGCGAGGGCGCCAAACTGATCGTGATCGACCCGCGTCGGATCGATCTGGTCCGCTCCCCGCACATCGAGGCGGCCCACCACCTCCAGCTCGCCCCCGGCACCAACGTGGCGGTGGTGAACGCGATGGCGCACGTGGTGCTGACCGAGGGACTGGTCGACCGCACCTTCGTCGACGAGCGCTGCGAGGACTTCGACGGCTGGGCCGAGTTCATCGCCCGGCCGGAGAACAGCCCGGAGGCGGTCGAGGAACTGACCGGGGTACCGGCCGAGGAGCTGCGCGCCGCGGCCCGGCTCTACGCCACCGGCGGGAACGGGGCGATCTACTACGGCCTCGGCGTCACCGAGCACAGCCAGGGCTCGACCATGGTGATGGGAATGGCCAACCTGGCGATGGCGACCGGCAACATCGGCCGGGAGGGCGTCGGGGTCAACCCGCTGCGCGGGCAGAACAACGTGCAGGGCTCCTGCGACATGGGGTCCTTCCCGCACGAGCTGCCCGGCTACCGGCACATCTCCGACGACGTGGTCCGCGGCGTCTTCGAGAACATGTGGGGGAGTACCCTGCTGCCCGAGCCCGGGCTGCGGATCCCGAACATGTTCGACGCGGCGATCGAGGGCAGCTTCCGGGCGCTCTTCGTGCAGGGCGAGGACATCGCGCAGTCCGACCCGAACACCAAGCACGTCACCGCCGCGCTGGAGGCGCTGGAACTGCTCGTGGTGCAGGACCTGTTCCTCAACGAGACGGCGAAGTTCGCGCACGTCTTCCTGCCCGGCACCTCCTTCCTGGAGAAGGACGGCACGTTCACCAACGCCGAGCGCCGGATCAACCGGGTACGCCCGGTGATGGCGCCGAAGACCGGCAAGCACGAGTGGGAGATCGTCGCCGAGATCGCCCAGGCGATGGGGTACCCGATGCGGTACGACCACCCGAGCCAGATCATGGACGAGATCGCCGCGCTCACCCCGACCTTCGCCGGGGTCTCCTTCGACAAGCTCGACAAGCTGGGCAGCGTGCAGTGGCCCTGCAACGACAACGCCCCCGAGGGCACGCCGATCATGCACATGGACGGCTTCGTCCGGGGCAAGGGCCGGTTCGTGCAGACGCCGTTCGTGCCGACCCGGGAACGGAGCACCCGCAAGTTCCCGCTGATCCTGACCACCGGGCGGATCCTCAGCCAGTACAACGTGGGGGCGCAGACCCGGCGGACCGGGAACGTGGCGTGGCACCCGGAGGACGTACTCGAAATCCATCCGCACGATGCGGAGGTCCGGGGCATCAACGACGGTGACGAGGTCACCCTGGCCAGCCGGGTCGGCGCCACCTCGCTGCGGGCGGTCTTCTCCGACCGGATGCCGGTCGGGGTGGTCTACACGACCTTCCACCACCCGGTGACCGGGGCGAACGTGGTCACCACGGAGAACTCCGACTGGGCGACCAACTGCCCGGAATACAAGGTCACGGCCGTGCAGGTGGGCCTGAAGAACCCGCCGGCACCGGTCGAGGCGACCGAGTCGGAGACCCGGCTGCCGGCGATGGCGGACTGAGATGACGACGCACACCGGGATGTCGCCACAGGTCAGGCTCGCCAACGAGATCGCCGTGCAGTTCCACCACCAGCCGGCGGAGCAGGCGGCGGCGGCGATCGCCGAACACATCCGGGCGTTCTGGGATCCGCGGATGCGGGCCGAGTTGCGGCTCCGGGCCGAGGCCGAGCCCGAGGCGCTCGACCCGCTCGCCCTGGCCGCCGCCCGGCTGCTGACCGGCTGACGGCCCCGCCCACCGAGCGTTCACCTCGTGGCCCCGCGCGTCGCGCGGGGCCACGACCTGTTTGGAGTCCACTTTTATCGAATCTCTTCAACCTGAACCGTTTTCTCTCATATCGATGGGCGGCTTATGGCGTTCTCTGTCTAATCTGCGCTGGACCGTCGTCCCTGGTTGACGGAAGATGCTGGATGGTCACGGGTAGCCGATGGAAATGACCATCAGGATGGAAGAGATCTGGGGGATGTGAACGCCTATGTCTGCGAGCGAGTATCTGGTAGATGACCTTCGCCGGACCCGGGAACTTCTCGGCCTGACCCAAGAGGCGTGGGGAGACCGGATCCACTTCTCCGCGAAGCACGTAGGTGCCGTGGAGCGAGGCGAGCGGCCAGCTCTCCCGGACTATCTGGCAGCGGTCGATCGCGCCTTCGGGACCGCCTTCGTGAAGTTCTACCGGATGTTCGTGAAGCGGGAACTCGTCCCGGTGTGGTATCGACCCTTCATCGAGCAGGAGGGCCAAGCGAGCCTGCTCGGGGTCTATCACCCACTGCTGGTGCCGGGCATCCTCCAAACCGAGGCGTACGCGCAGGCGGTCCTGACGGGCTACCGCTTCCAGCCGGACACCGTGGACGACATGCTGGCGACCCGGCTCGGTCGACAGGAGATTTTGCATCGTCGGCCGGACCCCTGCCAATTGGTAGCGGTACTGGACGAAGGGGTTCTGCACCGTCGGGTCGGGGACGCGGACGTCATGCGCGACCAGTTGAAAGCCCTGATGGCGGCGTGTGATCGTCCCCACGTGCGGGTGCAGGTCGTCCCGTTCGAGGCCGGCGCCTACGTGGGGATGGACGGCGCGCTGGCCATCGCGACCGTGGACGGTCGATCGGTCGGCTTCCTGGAAGGGCACCTGGAGGGTCGCGTCGTCGAGAGCCCGGACGCCGTGACGGATCTTGAGAGCGTCTGGGAAGCGATCCGGGACTACGCTCTACCCAGCAACCAGAGCCTAGAGTTGATCATGAGGGCGGTCGAGAAGTGGACGTGAACACCACCCCGAACTGGCACAAGTCGTCACACAGCGATACCGGATCCTGCGTCGAGGTGGCCGACAACCTTTCCGGCCGAGTGTTGGTGCGGGACAGCAAGGACCGCGACGGAGGCATGCTGGTCTTCGGGACGTCGGGCTGGCAGGCGTTCCTCGACCTCGCGAGGCGGACCAGCCGGGCGGACTGAGCCGCCACAGGCCGCAACGACAGCGGAGGGCTACGGGGGTGGTCGACAAACACCCTGCGGCAGGGGAGTATGCCTTGACTCGCTTCCATACTGCATACAGAATTCTGTAGGTAATAGCAGGGTCGCCGAGCCGCCAGGGAGGGTCCGTGCCCGGACACCAGCTCCGCTACGACGTGAACTGCTCGATCCTCTTCACCGAGCTGCCGCTGCTGGAGCGGCCGGCGGCGGCGAAGGCGGCCGGATTCGACGCCGTCGAGTTCTGGTGGCCGTTCGCCGAGGCGGTGCCCCCGGCCTCCCAGGTGGAGGCGTTCCTCGCCGCCCTGCACGACGCCGACGTCCAACTGGTGGGGCTGAACTTCTTCGCCGGGGACATGCCCGGTGGTGACCGGGGAGTCGTCTCCTGGCCGGCCCGGTCCGCCGAGTTCCGGGAGAACGTCGAACTGGTCGCGATGATCGGCACCGCCACCGGCTGCCGGTCGTTCAACGCCCTCTACGGCAACCGGATCCCCGAGGTGCACCCCGGCACCCAGGAGGAGGCGGCGGTGGCCAACCTGGCCTTCGCCGCCGCCGCGGTGGCCCGGATCGGCGGCACCGTACTGGTCGAGGCGGTCAGCGGCCCGCAGCCCTATCCGCTGCGTACCGCCGCCGACGCGGTCGCGGTGCTCGACCAGTTGCTGGTCGAGCGCGACATCCGCAACCTGGCCTTCCTGGCCGACCTCTACCACCTCACCGTCAACGGCGACGACGTGCCGAAAGTGCTCGCCGAGCATGCCGACCGGATCGGGCACGTGCAGATCGCCGACGCGCCCGGGCGGCACGAGCCGGGCACCGGCGAGATCGACCTCGACGGTCATCTCGACCAGCTCGAACGGGCCGGCTACCGCGGCTGGATCGGCCTGGAATACCTGCCCAGCGGGCCGAGCGCGGAGAGCTTCGAGTGGCTGCCCCGGCACCGCCGGGGTGGCGGCGCCGACCAGACCAACGAAGGGGATCGCTGAGATGACCAGCATTGGTTTCATCGGCCTCGGCATCATGGGCGGCCCGATGGCCGTCAACCTGATCAAGGCCGGTCACGACGTCGTCGGCTACGACGTCAGCCCGGCCCGCAACGCCGCCCTGGAGCAGGCCGGTGGCAAGGTCGCCACCGGCGTCGGCGAACTGGTGCAGCAGGTCGACGTGGTGATCACGATGGTCCGCGACTCGGCCGACGTCGAGGCGGTCGCCCTCGGCGACTCCGGCATCCTTTCCAACGCCCGCCCCGGCCAGCTCTACGTCGACATGAGCAGCATCTCGCCGGGCACCTCCCGGCAGGTCGCCGAGGCCGCCCGGACCCGCTCCGTGCGGGTGCTGGACGCCCCGGTCAGCGGCGGCGAGGCGGGCGCGATCGAGGGCACCCTCTCTATCATGGTCGGCGGCGAGCCGGAGGACTTCGCGGCGGCCCGGCCGATCCTGGAGGTGCTGGGCGGCACCGTCGTGCACGTCGGCCCGGCCGGTGCCGGTCAGACCGTGAAGGCGGCCAACCAGCTCATCGTCGCCGGCACCATCGAGCTGGTCGCCGAGGCGATCGTCTTCCTCGAGGCGTACGGGGTGGACACCGAGGCGGCGGTCAAGGTGTTGGCCGGCGGCCTGGCCGGCAACCGGATCCTCGATCGCAAGGCGGCCGGGATGCTGGCCCGGCAGTTCCAGCCCGGCTTCCGGATCGACCTGCACCACAAGGACATGGGCATCGTCACCTCGGCGGCCCGGGAGGCCGGCGTGGTGATCCCGCTCGGCGCGGCTGTCGCCCAGCTCATCGCCGCGCTCAAGGCACAGGGCGACGGCGGCCTCGACCACAGCGCCCTGCTCAAACTGGTCGAGCAGCTCTCCGGCCGGTCGGCCGGCTGACCCGGCCGGGCCGTCGCGCCGATGGGGCACGTACTGCTGGCACCGGACAAGTTCAAGGGCTCGCTGACCGCCGCCGAGGTCGTCCGGCACCTGACCGCCGGGCTGCACCGGGCCGCCCCCGGCATCGAGGTACGCGGCTTCCCGGTCGCCGACGGCGGCGACGGCACTCTCGACGCGGCGGTCTCGGCCGGCTTCCGCCGGATCCCGGTCTCCGTCGCCGGTCCGACCGGGATCCCGGTACACACCGCCTTCGGGTACGCCGACGGCGTGGCGGTGGTCGAGCTGGCCGACGCCTGCGGGCTGCGCCGGCTGCCGGCCGGGGTACCCGATCCGCTGCACGCGAGCAGTCGCGGTGCCGGTGAGGTGATCCGGGCGGTGCTGGAGTACGGCTGCCCGGAGGTGGTGCTCGGGCTGGGCGGCAGCGCCAGTACCGACGGCGGGGCAGGGCTGGTCGGTGCGCTCGGCGTACGCCTGCTCGACGAGCGGGGCGCCGAGTTGCCGCCCGGTGGTGCGGCGCTGCGCCGGCTGCACCGGGTGGACCTGACCGGGCTGCATCCGGCGGTCCGGCGTACCCGCTTCGTGGTGGCCGGCGACGTGGACAACCCGCTGCTCGGCCCGAACGGCGCCGCCGCCGTCTACGGCCCGCAGAAGGGCGCGACCGCCGACGACGTACTGCTGTTGGAGGCCGGCCTGACTCGCTGGGCCGGGCTGGCCGAGGCGGCAGTACGGGACGTGGAGCTGATCGGTACGGATGGCTGCCCGGGGCAGCCGGTCAGCGCCTGGCCGGGCGCTGGCGCGGCCGGCGGGGTGGGCTTCGCCGCGCTCGGCTTCCTCGGGGCGCGGTTCCGGCCCGGCATCGAGCTGCTGCTTGAGCTGCTGGGCTTTCCGGAGGCGGTGGCCGGGGCGGACCTGGTGGTCACCGGCGAGGGATCGCTGGACCTCCAGAGCCTGCACGGCAAGGCGCCGGTCGGGGTGGCCAGGGCGGCCGGTCGGGCCGGTGTACCGACGGTGGCGGTCGCCGGTCGGGTCAGCGTCGGACCGGACGAATTGCGGGACGCCGGGATCCGGGCGGCGTATCCGCTCACCGACCTCGAACCGGACCCGGCGGCCTGCCTCGACCGGGCCGCCGAGCTGGTCGGGAAGGTCGCGGCGAGGCTGGCCGCCGACTGGCTGGACCCGGCCGGCCCGCCCCGCCGTCGCTGAGGCGGACCGCCCGGGTGTCGCCGTCTTCCGGAAGCTTCGCCGAGCCGAGCGCCCGCGGGCGACCCGCGGCTCGTCCGACTGTGCAGAGCCCGGGCGGTCGCGCCGGCTGGTGCCGCGCCCTCAGAGCTGGCGGGTCGCTATCCGCCGGAAGGTGATCGTCTCGTACGGGCCGAAGTTGCCCGTCTCGTAGAGCACGCCAACGGTCCTGGCATCGAGTTGGACCAGGTCCGAATAGCCGGCCGGGAGACCGGACAGGGCGAGCGCCGGCCGCCAGGTAACGCCGTGGTCGGTGCTCACCCGCAGCGTCAGCGCGGCCCGGGCCGCCGGTTCGGCGGGGCCGGAGAACAGCAGCGGCGCGTTCGCCCCGGACAACTGGAGTACGCTCGCCTGCACCACCGGTCCGACGAGGGTCGCCTGTGGACGGTACGGCAGTTCCAGGCTCTGGCCGCCGTCACGGCTGTAGGCGTCGGCCCGGTTGCCCGGCGCGGTGCCGTTGTGCTCGCGGGTGTTGAGGTAGAGCCGGCCGTCGGGGAGTTCGGCGGCAGTGCTCTCGTTGACGTTGAGATAGCCGTCCGGGTTGTCGTCGACGAATCCGATCCGCCAGCTCTCACCACCGTCGTCGCTGTAGAGCGCGTGTCCGCCGTAGTACTTGGCCTCGGTGCCGAGGTCGGGTGAGCCGGCCGGCGGCGCGATGGAGTGGTTGGCGGGCACGACCAGCCGGTCCCGGTGCGGTCCACGGGTCAACCGGACGGCGTGGCCCGGTCCCGTGGCGTACCAGCGCCAGTTCGCGGCCTTGGTCTGCGCGGTGATCTCGCGCGGCGCCGACCATCGGGCGCCCTCGTCGTCGCTGTACTGGACGAAGACCCGCCGGCTCTGCTCGGCCGGGACCTCGCCGCGCATGATCTCGGCCTCCGACGCCTCGCCGCCGTTGTACGTCGTCAGCAGAACCACCCGTCCGGTCGCGGTGAGCACGGGGGCCGGGTTGCCCGCGGTGTTGGTGCCGCTGTCGTGCACCACCTGTAGTGGTCCCCAGGTGCAGCCGCCGTCGGTCGACCGCTTCAGTACGAGATCGATGTTGCCGGCGTCGCCGAGCGAGCTGAGTCGCCCCTCGGCGAAGGCGAGCAGGGCGCCGGAGCGTGTCGTCACGATCGCCGGGATCCGGAAGCCGTTGTATCCCTCGGTGCCGGACGTGAAGGGTATGGAGACCTCACAGCGGGCGGTGTTGCCGGCCGGGGTTCGGTCTGCGGCGACCGACGGCGCGCTCGCGCCGGTCAACGTTGCCACCAGTACGGCGCAACCGGTGGCGATCGCGGGTTGGCTGAGCCGGCTCCTGCGGTTCGTCCTTGCTGACATATGCGCCCCTCTCGGGAGAACCGGACATAGGATGTCCGCTGTCAGCCGAGACGCTAACGATCTTTCTGCCGAGTCGTCAAGGATTGATGGCTACTACGGTGCCGCCGACACGCTGGCGATCTCGCCGGATCGCTGAGCCGGTCCGGTTGGCGCGGCGGCAACGCCCGGGC
The DNA here is from genome assembly GCF_039649625.1 of Plantactinospora sp. ZYX-F-223. Taxonomy (NCBI): domain Bacteria; kingdom Bacillati; phylum Actinomycetota; class Actinomycetes; order Micromonosporales; family Micromonosporaceae; genus Plantactinospora; species Plantactinospora sp. ZYX-F-223. Next base: position 29,482 of record NZ_JBDJAV010000003.1, read on the forward strand.
GCCAGGGGGCCACTGCCGGCAGCGGGAGCGCGGTCTCGGCGGCGGGCAGCGGGAGCAGTTCGACCTCGGCGCCGGCCCAGCCCGGCGGCACGACCGCGAGCGCGTCCGCCCCGGCGGCGCCCCAGAGCGAACCGGGGCGGTCGTGCCCGACCGGCAGCGCCGCCGAGCCGACCCGGGCCACCGGCACCAACCGGGTGTCCCGGTCGTGCGGTGCCACCGGCCCGGCCAGCGTCGCGGTCAGGGCCGCCGGTTCGGTACGCCCGGCCAGCCGGCCGAGCAACGGGGAGAGCAGGGTCAGCGCGGCGACCAGGGCCGCATAGGGGTTGCCGGGCAGGCCGACCACGAACCGGCCGTCCGGCAGGCTGGCCAGCAGTTGCGGGTGTCCCGGCCGGCAGGCGACGCCGCGTACCGGCACCTCGGCGGCGAGCGTGTCCAGGGCCCGACGCAGGTGGTCGGCGGCGCCGGCCGAGGTGGCTCCGCAGACCACCAGCACGTCGGCGTCGGAGCGCAGCAACGCGGCGACCAGCGCGGACGCGTCGTCGGCGATCCGGGTGGACCAGGCCAGCTCGGCTCCGGCGGCCCGGACCAGCCCCGGCAGCATCGGCCCGATGGCGTCCCGGACCTGTCCCGCCGTCGGGATGCCGGCGGTACGCAGCTCGGCTCCGGTGACCACCATGCCGACCCGGGGTCGCCGGTGCACGGTCAGCGTGTCGTGCCCGAGGCTCGCGGCCAGCCCGAGTACGACCGGGTTGACGACGGTACCGGCGGGCAGCACCTCCTGGCCGACCGGGCAGTCCTCGCCCCGGCGGCGTACGTGCCGGCCGGGCTCGATCTCGCCGTGCACCGTCCGGCCGGTGCGGGTGGCCCGCTCGTAGGGCAGCACCGCGTCGGCGCCGGCCGGCACCACGGCCCCGGTGCCGATCTCGACGGCGTCTCCGTCGGTCAGCGGTGCCGGGACACCGGGATCCCCGGCCAGTACCCGCCCGGTGAGCTGCCACGGGCCGGGACCGGCCACCGCGTACCCGTCCATCGCGGCGGAGTGGTACGCCGGCAGCGGGGAGAGGGCGACCAGCGGGACCGCCAGGGCGGAGCCGACGGCGTCGGGCAGCGGCCGAGGGACCGGGCCGAGCGGGCGGGCGGCGTCCCGGGCGTACCGCCGGGCCTCGGGCCAGGCGACGGCGCTCATCGTCCGGCGTCCCGCCGTTGCCACCCCTCGGCGAGCCGGGTCAGTCGGTCCGCCGCCTCGGGCAGGGTCGCGCCCCGGCCCACCATCACGCCGAGCAGGAAGGTGCCGAGCGGTGCGGCCGGCCGGGTCACGCCGTGCGCCACGTCCCGGGCGACGTCCAGCACCAGCCGCTGGTCCAGCACGTCCGGGTCGAGACCGAGTTCCTCGATGGCCTGTCGGGTCCACTCGTCCAGCACGCTCATGCCCATCTCCTCGCTGCGCCGTCGACGTCATGACCTCGGATAACCCGGCCAGCCGATCCGCTCGCCCGTGGATCGACCTGGACAGTCGCCCGTCGGTGGTAGAGAATAGTGCACTCAACATACAGTATACAGTGGCCAGTTGGAGGCACCAGATGACGGACTCCAGCAACGACACGGCGGTGCGCGAGATCAGCGACCTCTACGGCCGCCGCTACCGGGTCGGCGAGACCGACCGAGCCCTGCTGGGCCGGTCCCGGGCGTGGATGCTGCTGCTGCCCTGGGCCGCGATGCTGGCGATCAGCCTGTTCCAGTACGGCTACGGCGCCGCCCTGCCCACCCTGCTCGACGCGAACGGCTGGAGCCTGTGGCAGGCGTTCGGCGTCCTCGGCCTCTGGGTGGTCTGCCAGGCGGCCAGCTCGCCCCTGGCCGGGTGGTGGTACCAACGGCTGGGCGGGCGGCTGGCCGTACCGATGCTCGTCGGCGCCGCCTGCTGCCTCGCCGCCCTGCTCACCCTGGCGCACCGCGCCGACCTCGGCACCGTGCTGCTCGGCTACTCGGTGCTCGGCGGCGTCGGCGCCGGACTCGTCTACATGACCTGCATCGCCTGTGTCACCGAGTGGTTCCCGGAGCGGATCGCCGGCCGGGTGGCGGTGGTGAGCGCCGCGTTCGGCTACGGGTCGATCCCGTTCGTCGTCCTCGCCGGCTACGGCCTGGACGCCGGCAACCGGTCGGCCGTGCTGACCGGTACCGCGGCTGCGGTCTTCGCCGTGGTGGCCGGCTGCGGCGTGCTGATGCGCAAGCCGCCGCGCAACTGGTGGCCGGCACACATCGACCCGCAGCGCTGGGCGGTCGACCGGCGGCTCAACCGCAGCATCCCGCACAACCGCCCGGCGGCCCGGCCCTACCCGCCCCGCGCGGCGGTACGCAGCGGCATGCTGCCGTTGATGTTCGTGGTGGTGGTACTCACCGCGACGATGGCGCTGTTCGACATCGCGTACCTGGCCGGTGCCGCGTACACCCAGGGGTTGCCGGCGCTGACCCTGGTGGCCGGGATCGGCGCGCTGGCCGTGTCGAACGGCATCGGGCGGGCGGTGACCAGTTCGCTCTCCGACCGGATCGGCCGGCGCGGCACTCTCGGCCTCTCCCTGCTGGTCGGCGGGATCGCCCAGTTCGGCCTGCTCGCGGCGGCGGCCAACGACAACCATCCGGCCGCGGTGGTGGGTTTCGCCGCGCTGGCCGGTGCGGGCACCGGAGCCGGCTACTCGCTGCTGGTCAGCCTGGTGCGGGACTGGTTCGGTGACGCCGCCACGGTGCCGAACTACGGCATCGTCTACACCGGCAAGGCCGTCGGCGGGCTGCTCGGGATCGTGCTCGCCGGGCTGGTGGTGACCACTCCGGACTCGGTGGTCCCGTTCCTGGTGGCCGGTTCGCTGGGCCTGTTCGGCGCGGCGCTGACCCGCTGGATGCGCCAGCCCGGACTGGCGGTGGTCCGGCTGCCGTCGCCGCTTCGCGCGGACCGGCTCTAGTGCGGGCGAGGCCCGGTCGGCCCTACCGTGGAACGGGGTCGACCGGGCGGGTGAGACCGAGCGAGGATCGGGGTGGGGCGGAATGGGACGGGTGACGAGTCGACGTCGGCTGGTCCGGATCGTCGACGGTGTGGTCAGCGAGCCGGTGGACACGCTGGCGGCCGAGGAGCCGCTGGAGATCAGGGTGAACGGGCGGTCCCTGGTGGTGACGATGCGGACCCCGGGCGACGACTTCGACCTGGCGGCCGGCTTCCTGGTCAGCGAGGGCGTGGTACGCGCCGCCGGTGAGATCGCCGGGATCCGCTACTGCGCGGGCGCCACCGCCGACGGGGTCAACACCTACAACGTGGTCGACGTGGTACTGGCGGCCGGGGTGGCGCCACCGGACCCGTCGCTGGAGCGCAACTTCTACACCACCTCGTCCTGCGGACTCTGCGGCAAGGCCAGCCTGGACGCGGTGCGTACCATCGCGGCCTGGTCGGTGGCCGACGATCCGATGCGGCTCGACCCCGAGGTGGTCAGCACGCTGCCGGACACCCTGCGGGCCGCGCAGCGGGTCTTCGACCGCACCGGCGGGCTGCACGCGGCGGCGCTCTTCTCCGCCGACGGGCGGCTGCACTGCCTGCGTGAGGACGTCGGCCGGCACAACGCGGTGGACAAGGTCGTCGGCTGGGCGCTGCGCAACGGCCGGGTGCCGCTGCGCGGCACCGTGCTGATGGTCAGCGGGCGGGCCTCGTTCGAGCTGGTGCAGAAGGCGGTGATGGCCGGCATCCCGGCGCTGGCCGCGGTCTCCGCGCCCTCCTCGCTCGCCGCCGACCTGGCCTCCGATGCCGGGCTCACCCTGGTCGGTTTCCTCCGCGGCAGCTCGATGAACGTCTACGCCGGAGCGCACCGGCTGACCCGGCGGGCTCCGACCACCCTGTCGGCCTGACCCCGATCAGCCCGCCGCGGCCGTCCGGCCGCGGCGGCTTCGTCGTGCCCGCGGCCGCCAGCCGGGGCCGGTGCCTCCGACTCGGCAACCGAGCGCGGGCGAACACCCGATCGCCGCCGGCAGCGGAAACCAGGGCCGGGACGTGCGAGAGGTCCGGGCGGAGGTTCGGACTCCGCCCGGACCGGCGCCGACCTTCGGGTACGGCGGTCGCCGGGTGCCGGTCGCGTCCGTCCGACCCGGCACCCGGCCTCTCCGCCGACGGTCGGCGCATCAATAACGCCTCGCGGCTCGGCGCAGCGGTAACGCCTCGCGGATCAGCGCGCCAGCAACGTCTCGCGCATCAGTGCGGCGGTCTCGGACGGCGTCCGGCCGACCCTGACCCCGACCGCCTCCAGCGCCTCCTGCTTGGCCAGTGCCGTGCCGGACGAGCCGGAGACGATCGCCCCGGCGTGCCCCATCGTCTTGCCCTCCGGGGCGGTGAAACCGGCGACGTAGCCCACCACCGGCTTGCTGACGTGCGCGGCGATGTACGCCGCCGCACGCTCCTCCGCGTCCCCGCCGATCTCGCCGATCATCACGATCGCCTCGGTCTCGGGATCGTCCTCGAACGCCTGGAGGCAGTCGATGTGCGTGGTGCCGACGATCGGGTCGCCGCCGATGCCGACGCAGGTGGAGAAGCCGAAGTCGCGCAGCTCGTACATCATCTGGTAGGTCAGGGTGCCGGACTTGCTGACCAGGCCGATCCGGCCCCGCTTGGTGATGTCGGCCGGGATGATGCCGGCGTTGGACTGACCGGGACTGATCAGTCCGGGGCAGTTCGGCCCGATGATCCGGGTCCGGTTGCCGGTGGCCCGGGCATACGCCCAGAACTCGGCGGTGTCGTGCACCGGGATGCCCTCGGTGAGCACCACGGCCAGGCCGAGGCCGGCGTCGACCGCCTCCACCACGGCCGCCTTGGCGAACCGGGGCGGTACGAAGACCACCGTCACGTCCGCACCGGTCGCCTTGACCGCTTCGGCGCAGGTGTCGAAGACCGGGATGCCGTCGACGTCCCGGCCGCCCTTGCCCGGGGTGACCCCGGCGACGATGTTGGTGCCGGCCGCGACCATCCGGCGGGTGTGCTTGGTGCCCTCGGTACCGGTGATGCCCTGGACCAGCACCCTGCTCTTCTCGGTGAGGAAGATTGCCATGGCTGTCACGCCCCCTTGCCGGCGAGTTCGGCGGCGAGCCGCGCCGCACCGTCCATCGTGTCCACCAGCCGTACGCCCGGAAGCGCCGCCTCGGTGAGGATCCGCCGCCCCTGCGCGGCGTTGTTGCCGTCGAGCCGGACGACCAGCGGTTTGGTGATCGTCTCGCCCCGGGCGGTGAGCAGCCCGACCGCCGCGACGATGCCGTCGGCGACCGCGTCGCAGGCGGTGATCCCGCCGAAGACGTTGACGAAGACGCTGCGTACGTCGGGGTCGCCGAGGATGATCTCCAGTCCGTTCGCCATCACCTCGGCGGAGGCGCCGCCGCCGATGTCGAGGAAGTTGGCCGGCTTGACCCCGCCGTACTGCTCGCCGGCGTAGGCGACCACGTCGAGGGTGCTCATCACCAGACCGGCGCCGTTTCCGATCACTCCGACCGAGCCGTCCAGCTTGACGTAGTTGAGGTCCTTCTCGGCCGCCCTGACCTCCAGCGGGTCGGTGGCGCTGACGTCGACGTACTGCGGGTGCCCCGGCTGGCGGAACCGGGCGTTGTCGTCCAGCGTCACCTTGCCGTCCAGGGCCCGTACGCTGCCGTCGGCCAGCCGGGCCAGCGGGTTGATCTCGACCAGGGTGGCGTCCTCGGACCGGAACACGTTCCAGAGCCGGACGAGTACCCGGGCCACGTCCTCGCGTACCTCGTCGGGCAGGCCGGCGGCGGCGGCCAGCCGGCGCGCGCTGTCCAGGTCGAAGCCGCCGGCCGGGTCCACCCAGGTCCGGGCCAGCGCCTCCGGGTTCTCGGCCGCCACCTGCTCGATCTCGACGCCGCCCTGCGCGGAGACGAGGGCCAGGAACGACCGGTTGGAGCGGTCGAGCAGGAACGACACGTAGTACTCGTCGGCGATGTCGCTGGCCTCGGTGACCAGCACCCGGTGCACGGTGTGGCCCTTGATGTCCATGCCGAGGATCTTGGTGGCGACGTCCCGGGCGGCGTCCGGTCCGTCGGCCAGTTTGACCCCGCCGGCCTTGCCCCGGCCGCCGGTCTTGACCTGGGCCTTGACCACCACGCGTCCGCCGATCTCGGCGGCGGCCGCGTGGGCCTCGTCGGGCGTACTGGCGACGCGGTTGCGGCTGACCGGTACGCCGTGCTTGGCGAAGAGTTCCTGTGCCTGGTGCTCCAACAGGTCCACCGGGCCTCCCTTCTTCTCGACCTTCGGTGGGTTGCCTCCGCCCGATGCGTGGGCCGTTCCCGGACGGGCGGGCGGAGAGACAGGGGAGTGGCGATCGGACCGGACGTGGAGATCGGACCGGCGATGGGGTGCTGGGCAGCGGAACCGGGCTCTGGCCCGGGTCGACGAGCGGGGACCGTACCGCCTGGCCTCGCTGGCTTCGGCGGAAAACGTCCCGCTACCCCCTAGACACTCCGCTGTTACATGCGCCACGATATTGCCTACCCCATACGGTATGCAATCCCGAGGTGGGGGCGGACCGGGCAACCGGTCCACGGCAACCGCGAACGGCAGGGCAACCGAGGTTCAGCTCCACGGCAGGCAGTGCACGGCGGGGCGCGCACAGGAGGTTGGCATGGGTAAGGCACTGGAGGGCGTACGGGTCCTCGACATGACGCACGTACAGTCCGGCCCCTCGTCCACGCAGATCCTGGCGTGGCTGGGCGCGGACGTGATCAAGTTGGAGGCACCGGGCCAGGGTGACATCACCCGGACCCAGCTACGCGACATCCCGGACGTGGACAGCCTCTACTTCACCATGCTGAACGGCAACAAGCGCAGCATCACCCTGAACATGAAGCACGAGCAGGGCAAGGAGGTCTTCACCCGGCTGGTGTCCGGAGTGGACATCCTGGTGGAGAACTTCGGCCCCGGCGTGGTGGAGCGGTTCGGCTTCCCCTGGGAGCGGCTACAGGAGATCAACCCTGGCCTGGTCTACGCCTCGATCAAGGGCTTCGGGCCGGGCCGCTACGCCAACTTCAAGGCGTACGAGGTGATCGCCCAGGCGATGGGCGGGGCGATGAGCACCACCGGATTCGAGGACGGGCCGCCGACCGCCACCGGAGCGCAGATCGGCGACTCCGGCACCGGCATCCACCTGGTCGCCGGCATCCTCGCCGCGCTCTACCAGCGCACCCGCACCGGGCGGGGCCAGCGGGTGCAGGTCGCCATGCAGGACGCGGTGCTCAACCTCTGCCGGGTCAAGCTGCGCGACCAGCAGCGGCTCGCGCACGGCCCACTGGGGGAGTACCCGAACGAGACCTTCGGCGACGAGGTGCCGCGCTCCGGCAACGCCTCCGGCGGCGGACAGCCCGGCTGGGCGGTGCGGTGTGCGCCCGGTGGGCCCAACGACTACATCTACGTGATCATCCAGCCGGTGGGCTGGAAGCCGATCTGCGAGCTGATCGGCAAGCCCGAACTGGCCGACGACCCCGCCTGGAGCACGCCGCAGGTGCGCCTCAACAAACTCGACAAGGCGTTCGCGCTGATCGAGGAGTGGACCGAGCGGCACACCAAGCAGGAGGTTATGGAGAAGCTCAACGCGTACAACATCCCGTGCGGGCCGATCATGTCGACCAGGGAGCTGATCGAGGACGAGACCCTCGCCGAACTCGGCTCGGTGGTCGAGGTCGCGCACCCCGCCCGGGGGGCGTACAAGACCGTCGGCAACCCGATCAAGCTCTCCGACTCGCACGTCGAGGTGGAGCGCTCGCCGCTGCTCGGTGAGCACACCCTCCAGGTACTCGGCGAGCTGGGCTACACCGAGGAGCAGGTCGGCGAGCTGCGTGCCGCCGGCGCCGTCTGAGCGGCCGGGCGCCGCGCCGGCGGCGTCCGGCACCGCACCGCCACCACCGGTCCCGTCCGACCAGAACCCGCACGTTCCCCGGCCGCCGGCCCCGCCGGCACCGGCGTTCCTGAAGGAGACGACGTAATGCCATCCAACGACAGCAGCTACGACCGCGAGGCAGTGCGGCGGGTGCTGGACCAGGCCGCTGCGGAGGGCCGGAGTTCGCTGACCGCTCCGGAGGGGCGGTTGGTGGTCGAGGCGTACGGGATCGCCACCCCGGGTGAGGGCCTGGCCGGCAGCGCCGACGAGGCGGTGGCGCTGGCCGAGCGGATCGGCCTGCCGGTGGTACTCAAGATCGTTTCGCCGGACATCCTGCACAAGACCGAGGCCGGCGGCGTGCTGGTCGGGCTGCGCACCGCCGAGGAGGTGGCTTCCGGGTACGACACGATCCTCGGCAACGCGCGGGCGTACAAGGCGGATGCCAAGATCGTCGGGGTGCAGGTGCAGCAGCAGCTCGACTCCGGCCACGAGGTCATCGTCGGTACGGTCACCGACCCGACCTTCGGCAAGGTGGTCGCGTTCGGGCTCGGCGGCGTACTGGTCGAGGTGCTCAAGGACGTCCAGTTCCGGCTCGCCCCGACCGACACCGCGACCGCGCTGTCGATGATCGACGGGATCGCCGCGGCCGAGATCCTGCGCGGCGTACGCGGTGCCGAGCCGGCCAACCGGGAGGTGCTGGCCGACCTGATCGTCCGGCTGTCGAACCTGGTCACCGACTTCCCGGAGCTGGCCGAGGTGGACCTCAACCCGGTGCTGGCCACCGCCGCCGGGGCGACCGCGGTGGACGTGCGGATCCTGGTCGACCCGGCCGCCGCGACCCAGCCGGAGCGGTTCACCGACGAGGAGATCCTGGCCAGCATGAACCGGATCATGCGGCCGGCCTCGGTCGCGGTGATCGGCGCCTCCGCCGAGGCCGGCAAGATCGGCAACTCGGTGATGAAGAACCTGGTCAACGGCGGCTACCAGGGCGAGATCTACCCGATCAACCCGAAGGCCAGCGAGATCCTGGACCGCAAGGCGTTCAAGAGCATCTCCGACGTGCCCGGTCCGGTCGACGTGGCGGTCTTCGCCATCCCGGCCAAGTTCGTGCCGCAGGCGCTGGCCGAGGTCGGCGCCAAGGGGGTGGCCGGGGCGATCCTGATCCCGTCCGGCTTCGGCGAGACCGGCAACCACGAGTTGCAGGCCGAGGTGGTCAAGGTGGCCCGCGAATACGGGGTACGCATCCTCGGGCCGAACATCTACGGCTACTACTACACCCCGGAGAACCTCTCGGCGACGTTCTGCACCCCGTACGACGTCAAGGGCGGGGTGGCGCTCTCCTCGCAGAGCGGCGGCATCGGGATGGCGATCCTCGGCTTCAGCCGGGCCGCCCGGATGGGCGTCTCCGCGATCGTCGGGGTGGGCAACAAGGCCGACATCGACGAGGACGACCTGCTGACGTTCTTCGAGAGTGACCCGAACACCCAGCTCATCGCCATGCACCTGGAGGACCTCAAGGACGGCCGCTCGTTCGCCGACACCGCCCGCCGGGTCTCCAAGACCAAGCCGGTGGTGGTGCTCAAGGCGGGCCGCACCGACCAGGGCGCGAAGGCGGCCAGCTCACACACCGGGGCGCTGGCCGGCAACGACAAGGTCTACGACGACATCCTGCGCTCCAACGGCGTGATCCGGGCCCCCGGCCTCAACGACCTGCTGGAGTACGCCCGCGGCATCCCGCTGCTGCCCACCCCGCAGGGCGAGAACGTCGTCATCATCACCGGCGCCGGCGGCTCGGGAGTACTGCTCTCGGACGCCTGCGTGGACAACAAGCTCACCCTGATGGAGATCCCGCCGGACCTGGACGAGGCGTTCCGCGCGTTCATCCCGCCGTTCGGCGCGGCCGGCAACCCGGTGGACATCACCGGCGGCGAGCCGCCGTCCACCTACCGCAACACCATCGCGCTCGGCCTGTCCGACCCCCGCATCCATTCGCTGATCCTCGGCTACTGGCACACCATCGTCACCCCGCCGATGGTCTTCGCCGAGCTGGTCGTCGACGTGGTCGAGGAGTTCCGGGCCAAGGGCATCCACAAGCCGGTGGTCGCCTCACTCGCCGGGGACGTCGAGGTCGAGGAGGCCAGCGAGCACCTGTACCGGCACGGGATCGTCGCCTATCCGTACACCACGGAGAAGCCGGTCGCGGTGCTCGGCGCCAAGTACCGGTGGGCACGTTCCGCCGGTCTGCTGGGCGGCCAACCGGACGGCCGCTGAGCAATGCACGACAGTTCCACCCGACCAGGCAGTTGGAGGGGCCACTAAGCGACACGGCGACCCGCTCCGCGGCCAAGGGTCAACGGACACCAGCGTCGGAACCGGCCCGTCCTCCGGCTCCGTACGACGTCACAGTCCCCAGGAGGTCCAGCGTGGACGCTTCGAACAGCCCTTACCCAACTCAGCCGACGAGCACCACCCCGGCGGCCGGCACCGCCGCGTTGCCCGAGCAGCGCGGCGGTACCCCGCCGGCCCCGCCCACCGAGGAACGGGTGTGGCGGGCCGGAAAACTCGAACCGATGCCGATCCGGGAGCTGCCCAAGGCTCCGCCCTCGATCCACCTGCTCGGCCCGACCGTGTTCCTCGTCGCGCTCGGCGTGGGCATGGGCGAGTCGTACATGTGGCCCCGGCTGGTCCTGATCTTCGGACCGGAGATCCGGTGGCTCTTCCTGATCGGTGTCACGCTCCAGGCGTTCGTGATGCTGGAGATGGCCCGGTACGCGATGGCCACCGGGGAGAGCATCTTCTTCGGCGCCGCCCGGGTCTTCAAACCACTGATGTGGTTCTTCTTCAGCGTGGCGATCCTGGTCTACATCTGGCCCGGACACCTCTCCACCGGCGCCGCCGCCTTCGAGGAGGTGACCGGGATACCCTGGACGGTCAGTGCCTGTGTCGGGCTGATCCTCGTCGGCGTGGTGTTCAGCCTGGCCAAGGTGATCTATCCGCTGCTGGAGAGCCTGCTCGGCATCCTGATCGGCGTACTGGTGGTCGGCACCTCGGTGGTCGCCTCGATCGTCGGGCAGTGGAGCGACGTCACCTCGACCCTCGCCGGGATGTTCCACTTCGGCTACCTGCCCAGCGAGGCGATGTCGGCGGCCTGGTTCCCGGTGATCGTCGGTGCGATCGCCTTCGCCGGCCCGTCCGGGATGCAGCAGATGTGGTACACGCTGCACCTGCGGGACTCCGGTGCCGGCATGGGCGCGCACATCCCGAAGATCCGTGGCCTGCGGCACGCGGGTGAGCAGGAGGAGATGCCGTCCCGCGGCTTCATGTTCGACACCGACAGCCCGGAGGAGATGAAGAAGTGGAAGGGCTGGCGGCGCTGGGTCACCTTCGACGCCCTGCTGCTCTTCTGGGGTGTCACGATGCTGGTCACCATCTCGTTCACGGTGCTGGCCCAGACCGCCGTCCGGGAGAACCCGGGCGTCGGGGACGTGATCCGCGACGGTGAGCGGGAGGCGGCGCTGACCGCGATGGCCGACGCGTTCGCCTCGGCCGGCGCGCCGGTGCTGCACGGGGTCTTCCTCGGCTTCATCGCGTTGATCGGTCTCAACGCCACGCTCGGCCTCTTCGACTCGTTCTCCCGGGGCCAGGCGGACATGACCTACCACTTCGTACCCGGGGCCAAGCGGTTCAGCATGTCGAAGCTGTACGCCGGGTTCCTCTGGGGTGTCATCGCCTTCGGCATCCTGATCCTGAACTTCGGTCCGGCGGACGGCCCCGGCGCGATCCTCGACGTACTGGCCTTCCTCTCCACCTTCGCGATGGGCGCTTACTGCGTCGTGCTGCTGCTGGTCAACAACCGGATGCTCCCCAAGCCGATCCGGCCGGGCATCGTGCAGAACGCGGTGATCGGGTTCGGCGCGGTGTTCTACCTCGGCATGTTGATCTACAGCCTGGTCCGGTTCGGCGTGGTCATCGACTGAGGTGACGGGAGGAGTTGTCATGATCAAGCGGAGTGAGGGAACGCCGTGACCGGCCACAAAGTACGCCACCTCGGTGAGCTCGCCCTGCCGGGAGCCGGCATCGGGGCGACCGCCGGGGTGGCGGCCGTCGGGCTCGCCCTGCTCGCCGGCCAACCGTTCGACTGGGCCCTGGCCCACGGCGTGGGGCTCGGTCTGCCGCTGGTACTGCTCGGCGGCGGCTTCAGCCTGCTGCTGGGCGCCGGCGTCGCCTCGCCGGGCGTCTTCGCCCCGGCGGCGCTCTACTGGTTCATCGGGTTCCCGGTCGCCCGGGTCGCCCACGAGATGCTGGTCGGCCTGATGGTCGTCGGCCGGCCGGCGCTGCCGCCCGACCTGCTCGGCTTCCTCGCCTACCAGGCGATCGTCAGTCTCGGCTTCGCGATCGGGTTCAGTTGGCTGCACGAGCGGATCGCGCCGGGCTGGCTGCGCCGGGTCCGGCACCGTAACCCGGCGGCCGACCGGCTGTACGCCTTCTACCTCCAGCACGCCGAGGCGCAGTGGAAGGCCCGGGAGAGTCGTAGGCGGGCCCGGGCCGCCGGCCGGGGTAACGGCCGACCGGCCCTGTTCCGAGCGAAGGGAGAGCTGTGAACCTGCCGGTCTGGGTATGGGCCGTGACGATCGTCGGCTTCCTGGCGATGATCGCCTTCGACTTCTACCTGGTCGCTCGCAATCCGCGCGAGCCGGCCTTCCGGGAGTGCGTGGCCTGGGTGAGCTTCTACGTACTGGCCGCGGTCGCCTTCGGGTTCGTCGTGATGGCCACGGCCGGGGTCAGCTACGGCGGCCAGTTCTTCGCCGGCTGGCTCACCGAGTACTCGCTCAGCGTCGACAACCTGTTCGTCTTCATCATCATCATGAGCCGGTTCGCGGTGCCGGTCCGCTACCGGCAGAAGGTACTGCTGATCGGCATCGTGCTGGCGCTGCTGATGCGGGGCATCTTCATCGCGGCGGGCGCCCAGGCGGTCGCCCGGTTCGACTGGCTCTTCTACCTGTTCGGCGCGTTCCTGATCTACACCGCGATCAAGTTGGTCGGTCCGCAGCAGGAGGACGAGTTCTCCGAGAACTTCGCCCTCCGTACCGCGAAGCGGATCCTGCCGACCACGGAGTCGTACCGGGGCGCGTCGGTGTTCGTCCGGGTGGACGGTCGGACGTTGGTGACCCCGATGTTGATCGTCATGATCGCCATCGGCACCACCGACCTGCTGTTCGCGCTCGACTCGATCCCGGCGATCTTCGGACTGACGCAGGAGCCGTACCTGGTCTTCACCGCGAACACGTTCGCGCTGATGGGCCTGCGGCAGCTCTACTTCCTGCTCGGCGGCCTGCTCGACCGGCTGGTGTACCTCAGCAAGGGCCTGGCGTTCATCCTGGCCTTCATCGGCGTCAAGCTCGTGCTGGAGGCGGCGCACCACGACGGGGTCTCCTGGGCGCCGTCGGTGCCGATCGCCGTCTCGCTCGGGGTCATCGTCGGTACGCTGCTGGTCACCACCGTGGCGAGCCTGGCGAAGTCCCGGCGGGACGAGTCGCAACGGCCGTCCGCCGCCACGGAGGGGGCGGGGGCCGAGGCCCCCGGTGCCCACGACACCGTGACGGCGGACCGGGATGCGGTCTGACCGGTCGTCAGACCTCGATCAGGTCTTCGTCCGCGGCGGAGCCACGGAGGAAGCGCTCGATCTCCTCGTCGCTCGGCCGGGCGGCCCGACGCTGGTTCTCCAGCGCGGCCGCCAGGCCGAGCCCGAGGGAGCGACCGTCAGCCGGGAACCCGGTCGGCAGGGACAGCCGGTCGGAGAGTCGGGTCAGGGAACGTGAGAACGTTCGCCAGGTGGTCATGACAACATCACTCCTGCTTGTCGGTCTTCCCGGGAAACGACGCTTCCCGGGACCGTGCGCACCGGACCGGACGGCTTGAGACCGTCCGGGACGGTGGTCCGGCAGGACACCCGGGTGTGCCTGGTGGGGCCGGGCACACCCCGGGTCGCCGGATCTTCCGCCGTCACGCCTCGTCGCGTGGCGGCCGGATCTATGTCTGTCGCCGGGATCGATGACCGGCGGGGGTCTCCCGCGGCGGCCGTGCTGGGCCGCCGCCTCGCGGCCCGGACCATGGTGTAACGGTACGCCGGCTCCTGTGTGGACCTACCCGGTGCCGCGTCACCAGAAACCCTCGCGCTCGTCCTGTCCGGCGACAGGTCCTTGTTCGACGGTTCCAGGATACCGCCTTCGGTATACAAAAAACCGGCCTAGTGACCAAAGCCACCGCGCGTCGCCGACCGGTCCGCGACCACCAGTTCGGTGCCGGTACGGGCCAGGCTGCCCGGAAAACGTCCCTGCTACCCCTAGACACCTCGCTGTTACATGGTCCACGATTATTGCCTACCCCATACGGTATGCACTTCTAGGGACAGCGAGGGGGAGGACGTCGCTTCCCGTGCGCGCAGTGCCCGTCGTCGCCGTCGCCGGTCACGTCAACCTCGACGATCGATAGCAAAACTACATATTGTACGCAGAAGTCGCACGACGATGATGGAGGACTCTGATCATGACCATCGCTTCCCTCCGGGAGTCAGACGCTGGCGACCTCGTAGGTGCGCAGAAACTCACCGACGGGATCCATCTGGTCGTCGATGCGCTCAAGCTGAACGAGGTCGACGCCATCTACGGCGTCGTCGGCATCCCGATCACCGACCTGGCCCGCCTGGCGCAGGCGTCCGGCATCCGCTTCATCGGCTTCCGGCACGAGAGCGCCGCCGGGCACGCGGCGGCGGCGGCCGGGTTCCTGACGAAGAAGCCGGGAATCTGCCTCACGGTCTCCGCTCCGGGATTCCTCAACGGGCTGGTAGCCCTGGCCAACGCCACCGTGAACTGCTTCCCGATGGTGCAGATCTCCGGGTCCAGCGAGCGGCACCTCGTCGATCTGCAGCGGGGCGACTACGAGGAGATGGACCAGTTGGCGGCGGCTCGACAGTTTGCCAAAGCGGCATACCGCGTACACCGGGCGGAAGATATCGGCCGCGGCGTGGCCCGCGCGATCCGCACTGCCGTGTCCGGACGGCCGGGAGGGGTCTACCTCGACATCCCGGCTGCGGTCCTCGGCGAGGTCATCGACGCGGATCTGGGCGCGGCGTCACTGTGGCGGGTCGTCGACCCGGCACCGCGTCAGGTACCCGAACCCGCGGCCCTGGACCGCGCGATCGAACTGCTCGCCAGCGCCCAGCGGCCGCTCGTCGTGCTCGGCAAGGGCGCCGCGTACGCGCAGGCGGACGATCAGATCCGCCAGTTCGTCGAGCTCACCGGTGTGCCCTACCTGCCCATGTCGATGGCGAAGGGCCTGCTGCCCGACGACCACCCGCAGTCGGTGGCCAGCACCCGGTCACTGGCCCTACGCCGGGCCGACGTCGTGATGCTCGTCGGTGCGCGCCTGAACTGGCTGCTCGGACACGGCGACGCACCGCAGTGGAACTCCGACGCCAAGTTCATCCAGGTGGACATCGCCAGCACCGAGTTGGACAGCAACCAACCCATCGCGGCGCCGCTCGTCGGTGACGTCGGCTCGGTGATGCAGGCCCTGATCGACCGGACCACACCCGGCCAGATCGCGGTCCCGACCCAGTGGCGGGACGAGCTCTCGGCCCGCTCCGCGGAGAACGTCGGCAAGATGGCCAAGCGCCTCAAGGCCGCCGAAACCGCACACCCGATGAAGTTCCTGGGCGCGTTGCAGGCCATCCGCGACGTCCTGCGGGAGAACCCGCAGACCTATGTCGTCAACGAGGGCGCGAACGCGCTGGACCTGGCGCGCAACACGATCGGTATGCGGGTGCCGCGACACCGCTTGGACAGCGGCACCTGGGGCGTGATGGGCATCGGCATGGGGTAC
This sequence comes from Plantactinospora sp. ZYX-F-223, assembly GCF_039649625.1. Classification (NCBI taxonomy): domain Bacteria; kingdom Bacillati; phylum Actinomycetota; class Actinomycetes; order Micromonosporales; family Micromonosporaceae; genus Plantactinospora; species Plantactinospora sp. ZYX-F-223. The sequence continues at coordinate 45,267 of NZ_JBDJAV010000003.1, forward strand.
GCGATCGCCGCCGCGGTCGAGAGCGGAGACCCGGTCGTCGCCATCGAGGGCGACAGTGCGTTCGGGTTCAGCGGCATGGAGCTGGAGACGATCTGCCGCTACGGCCTGCCCGTCGTCACGGTCGTGCTGAACAACAGCGGCGTCTACCGCGGTGACGATGCGTCACCGTCCGGGGACCCGGCACCGACCGCCCTCAGGGCCCGGCATGACCTCATGATCGCCGCATTCGGGGGCAAGGGCTATCGGGCGACGACGCCGGCGGAGGTCACCGCCGCGCTGCGCGAGGCCCTGGCACAACGCCAGCCGGCGCTCATCGACTGCGTCATCGACCCCACCGACGGAACCGAGAGCGGCAACATCGCTCACCTCAACCCCAAGGGCATCACGGTGCAGCGGTGAGGACGACCGGCTTCCCCCGGATCCCAAGGCGCGCAGCGATGGCCGCACCGCGGGGTACCGCCCGGGTCGGCGAGGAGGGCGTCGAACATCCCGCTCGGGTGCCTCGGCCGGCCCGCGCATCCTGAGCAACACCAGCCGCCGCTTTCGACAAACCCGCGGTGCGGGTGGGCGGCCCGTCGATGCGCGACCGCGTGCTCGCCGTGGTACGCGACACGTCCCCCGCATCGTGCTCGGGCCGCCCGGCGGATCCGCCCGGGGTGCCGACTGCCCGTGCGGATCCGCCGGGCGGCTGACGGGCCGCCGCCGGACTCGGCCTGATCGATCCGGACACGACTGCGCAGACCAATGACGGAGTGCCCGGCGCAGCGTTGGTTAGAGAACGGAGGCTTGGATCTCTATGTACACAGTTACCGACCCAGCGACAGGTGAACTGGTCGAGGAGATCGAGAACGCGACCGACGGAGAGGTCCGTGCGGCGATCGATCGCGTCCACCGCGGGTACGTGTCGTGGCGGCGTCGGCCGGTCGCCGAGCGGGCCGAGATCGTGTCACGCGCGGCGGACCTGTTCGCCGAGCGCGCCGACGAGCTGGCGGCGACGATGACGTTGGAGATGGGCAAGCGGATCAACGAGGGCCGCGGTGAGGTCGGCGTTGTCGTCGACATCTTCCGGTACTACGCGGACAACGGTCCTTCGCTGCTGGCCGACGAGCCGCTGGAGATCAGGGGCGGCAAGGCCGTCATCACCAAGAACCCTATCGGGCCGCTGCTCGGCATCATGCCGTGGAACTTCCCCTGCTACCAGATCGCCAGGTTCGCGGCGCCGAACCTGGTCCTCGGCAACACGATCCTGCTGAAGCATGCCTCGATCTGCCCTCGGTCGGCAGCCGCGATCGAGCGGATCCTGCACGACGCCGGGGTGCCTGACGACGCGTATGTGAACATCTTCGCGTCCAGCGCGCAGATTCCCCAGATGCTCGCGGACCCCCGCATCCAGGGAGTTTCCCTGACCGGCAGCGAGCGGGCGGGCATCTCGGTCGCCGCCGAGGCCGGGAAGAATCTGAAGAGGGTCGTCCTGGAGCTGGGCGGTTCCGACCCGCTGATCCTGCTGGACACCGACGACATGGACAAGACGGTGAAGGCCACCGCGACTGCCCGGATGCGCAACTGCGGCCAGTCGTGCAACTCGCCGAAGCGGATGATCGTGCTCGCCGACATCTACGAGGAGTTCGTCGACCGCCTGACCAAGCACGTGGCCGAGACCTTCGTGCCAGGCGACCCCGGCGATCCCGCGACGAAGTTGCCGCCGCTGGCGTCGGTCGCGGCGGCCGACGAGGTGGCCGGTCAGATCGAGAAGGCGGTCCGGCAGGGCGCGACGCTACGCACCGGTGGGCGTCGTATCGACCGGCCCGGCGCCTATCTCGAGGCCACCGTGCTCACGGACGTGACCCCCGAGATGGACGCCTACTACGAGGAGATCTTCGGCCCTGTCGTGCTGGTCTTTCGCGCGGAGACCGAGGAGGAAGCGGTCGCGATCGCGAACGACTCGCCGTTCGGGCTCGGCGCCAGCGTATGGGGCACGGATCCCCACCGGTTGCGCCGGGTTGCCGGGCAGATCGAGTCCGGCATGGTGTATCTGAACAGCGCTGGTGGGTCGCAGGCCGACCTGCCGTTCGGCGGGATCAAGCGCTCCGGGATGGGCAGGGAACTCGGCCCGGCCGGCATCGAGGAGTTCATGAACAAGAAATCCATCCGCCTGTGAGGGGACGTCGGTCGAGCTTGGACACCCGCGGGGGCCGTATTCGAGGGGGACTTTCCCTCGTGGTGCGCCCGTGCGCCCCCCATGCCCCACCCGCCAAGGCATCCACGCCCATCGACTACACCGAGCCCTCGCTTCTCCTGGTTCACGATTCCCTCTCATGCTTCCGGAAGGTGAACCAGAGACCCAGGTGAAGGACGATTCCCAGGCCCCCTCCAATCAGGGCGAGCGCAACCAGCGGGCCGACCCACGTGGTTTCGACATATGCCGTGTCACCGACCACGCGTGCTCGGACGGTGCTGCCCTCATGGTTAACCACTCCCAGGCCGGTGACCTCCCCGGAACGCTGTCGACCATCAACTGCCCAGGAGCCGGTGCAGACCAGGTCAGAGTTTCCAGGAGCCGCGCCGTCGACGAGGCGGCACTCCTCCACCTTCGCCGTCGTCGGGATACCCGACGACTGGGCTCGCGCGTAAGGAATCGTGAATATCAGCCCCAGAACCAGCGATCCGCCCCAGACGCAGGTATAGGTGATCGCCTTGGTCCGCGCACGGGAGAAGGTCATGATCGCAGACCTTACCGCCCAAGGCGTAGCCGAGACCCTGATCGCGCAGCCGCCCGTTCCGGGGCCCATCCCCCCGGCCAGGCAGGTCCCAGAGGCCGTGCTGGGTCGGCTGAGCGGCACCGCCAAGGCCCAGCCGCAGCGCCACCGTACCGCAGCCGCGGTGCGCCGGTCGGAAGCGGTGCGCGCCCGTACCCGTGGAAACGCCGCACGTCCCGCCCTGCTTGACGGGACATGCGGCGCGGGATGTGCGCGGGGGAGCGGGTCAGCCCAGGGCTTCCCGCTCGGCGGCCTCCTTGCGGCGCTGGTGGTAGCTCTCCCGGGTCCGCTCGGTGTGCCGGCGCATCAGCTCACCGGCCCGCCGGCCGTTGCGGCTGGCGATCACCTCGATCAGCTCCGCGTGCTCGTCCCACGCCTCCCGACCCCGGGACCGGGCGATCGGGGCGTAATACCACCGCACCCGCCGGTCGACCATCGCGATCAGCTCGGCGAGGACCTTGTTGCCGGACATCTCGACGACGTACGCGTGCAGGGCCGCGTTCGCGTCGACCAGTTCCACCTGGTCGTCGTCGCGCAGCGCCTTCTCGCCGGCGTTCTGCAGCTCGCGCAGCCGTTCCACCTGCTCCGGGGTGGCCTGCCGGGCGGCCAGCCGGGCCGACTCGGACTCCAGCAGGGTACGGGTGGCGAGGAGTTGGTCCGCCTCCTCCTCGGTCGGCACGTGCACGAACGCGCCGAGCGCCGGGCGCAGATCGACCCAGCCCTCGCTCTGCAACCGTTGCAGCGCCTCCCGTACCGGCTGCCGGCTGACGCCGAGCTGGGCCGCGAGCTCGTTCTCGACCAGGTGCTCGCCGGGACGCAGCTCGCGGTTGATGATCATCTCCGCGATGACGTCGTAGACCGCCTGGCGTAGCGGCGCGGGGCGCTCCAGGGGCTGTCGCGCGGCCCGTGGCTCGCGGCGGGCCGCGGTGAGTCGTCGTCGACCACCATTGGCGCCGGCAGGCGAGGCCGAGCCTCCCCATTCGGTCATGGACTACCTCCGGCTGCGAAAGAAACCGATCGGGCGTTCCGTTGTTGGCTATAGCATACAGTCGTCTAGATGCAATCGTCGGTCGCCGTGCCGGCGACCGGAAAAGCATCGATCGGCGCGTGCGTGGCGCCGATCGCGGTCGCGTCGGCGGGGTGGGCGATCCGGCTGCCCACCCCGCCGCTGTTCCGGTGCACCGAACCCGTTGTCAACCTCTCCACGCGGTTCGCCGTGGCCGCAGGTGGAAGCCGGGGCGCGGGCGCCGCGCGCACAGGTGGAAAGAGTTCACCTTTCGCACTGTCCGTCGCGACCCACCTGGGGCCGGTTCAGCCCGAGACCGGGTCCCGGTACTCGATCTCCGGTACCGGCTCGAATTCGTTGACCTGCGCGATGGAGAGCCCGTGCGCGGTGTTCGCCTCCCGTTCGATCATCACCTCGACCAGGACCGGACGGCTGGTCCGCCGGGCCTCCTTGCTGGCCCAGGCGAGCGCGTCGGCGATCTCGTCGGGGCGCAGCACCCGGCGGCCGGCGCAGCCGTACGCCTCCATCACCTTCACATTGTCGGTGCCGTACTCGTCGTAGTGGATGTCCACCTCGTAGTTCATCTCGTAGCCGATCTCCGCCTGCCGGATCAGCCCGAGATACTCGTTGTTCAACATGATCAGTACGAACGGGATGTTGTACTGCGCGGCGACCGCGAGTTCCTCGACCAGGAACTGGAACGAGTAGTCGCCGACCACCCCGACCACCTCGGCGTCGGGTTTAGCGGATTTCACCCCGATCGCCGCCGGGATTTCCCAACCCAGCGGACCGGCCTGACCGCAGACCTGGTAGTGCCGGGGCTTGAAGACCTTCTGGAACTGTCCGGACCAGATCTGGTAGAGCCCGATCGCGGTGACGAAGTAGGTGTCCGGGCCGAAGAACTCGTTGATCTCCTTGAAGACCCGGGGCGCCTTCACCGGTACGGCGTCGAAGTCGTCCCGGCGGCGCAGCGTCTCGCGCAGCTTGCGGACCAGCGAGACCCATTCGCCGCGGTCCCGGTGCACACCCCGGCGCCGTACGGCGTCCAGCAGCACGGCGAGGAACGCCCCGGTGTCCGAGACGATCCCGAGGTCGGGGCCGAACACCTTGCCGAGCTGGGTCGGCTCGATGTCGACGTGGATGAACTTCCGGTCGCCCCGGTAGGTCTCCAGGTCGCCGGTGTGCCGGTCGCCGAACCGGGCGCCGAGCGCGAGCACCAGGTCGGACTCCAGGAAGGACGCGTTGCCGAAGCGCTGGGTGGTCTGGATGCCGGTCATCCCGGCGAAGAGGTCGTGGTCCTCCGGGATGGCGCCCTTGCCCATCAGGGTGACCTGGACCGGGATGTTCAGCGCCTCGGCGACCTCGCGGAGCAGGTCGGTGGCCTCGCCGATGATCACCCCGCCGCCGGCCAGGATCAGCGGCCGCTCGGCGGCGAGCAGCATGTCCAGGGCCCGCTCGACCCGGGGCAGGTGCGGCTCGACCCGGGGCACCGGCAGCGGGGCGTCGATCGAGGCGTCCCATTCGATCTCCTGCCGCTGCACGTCGATCGGCAGGTCGATCAGGACCGGCCCGGGCCGCCCGGAGCGGGCGATCCGGAACGCCTCCCGGAAGATCCAGGGCGCCTGGGCGGCCTCCTTGACCTGCACCGCCCACTTCGTCACCGGCTTGGCGATCTCGACGATGTCGACCGCCTGGAACGCCTCCTGGTGCAGTTTGGCGGTCGGCGCCTGGCCGGTGATGCAGACCATCGGGATGGAGTCCGCCTGCGCGGTGTAGAGGCCGGTGATCATGTTGGTACCGGCCGGGCCGGAGGTGCCGATCGCGACGCCGACCCGGCCGTTGGTCCGGGCCCAGCCGTCGGCCATGTGGGTGGCACCCTCCTCGTGCCGGACGATCAGGTGCCGGATGTCGCTGCGCCGCAGCGCCGCGTAGAGCGGCAGGATCGCGGCGCCGGGGCAGCCGAACGCGATGTCCACGCCCTCCGAGGCGAGCACCGAGACGACCGCCTCCATGCAGGGAATCTTGGCCATGGGTTCAGACCTCCGGGTAGTGGGCGTGGGTCGGGAAGTTGCCGTACCGGCGTTCGCCGGGCGGGCCCTCGGTCACCGCGTGCACCAGCAGCGCGCCGCCGACGAAGTCGCCCCGCCAGGAGGCGCCCCGGCCGCCGAAGACCTCCTGCCGGTCGCCCCGGGACCGGGGCCGGTTGATGCCGACCTTGAAGGCCCGCAACTCGCCGCCGAGCCGCTGCGCGGTCGCCTCGTCGTCGCAGGCCAGCGAGGCGACCAGCGCGCCGTTGCTGGCGTTCATCCCGGCCAGCAGCTCGGCCTCGGTGTCGACCAGCACGATGGTGTCGACCGGTCCGAACGGCTCGGCGTGGAACAGCGGGGAGGAGGGCGGCGGGGCCAGGATCGCCACCGGTGCCAGGTACGCCGACCGGTCCTGGTCGGGCAGGAACCGTCCGTCGTCGAGCGAGCCGCGGTAGAGCGGTACGCCGCCCTTGGCGATCGCCGCGTCGATCGCGTCGGTCAGCTCCTTGGCCTTGGTGTCCTTGATCAGCGGACCGAAGTCGAGGTCGGGAAAGCCGTCCTGTCCCGGCTCGACGGCGAGCGGATGCCCGAACCGGACGTCCCGGACCGCCGGCAGGTACGCGGCCAGGAACTGGTCGAACAGCGACCGCTGTACGACGTACCGGGGGTAGGCGGTGCAGCGCTGCTTGGCGTACTCGAAGGACTTGCGGACGTTGCCCGCGAGGGTGTCCCAGTCGCTGAACTCCCAGACACCCCAGCAGTTCAGCCCCTCCTGCTCCAGCACGTGCCGCTTGCTGGAGTTGAGCAGGCCGGTGGCGACCTGGCTGCCGGCGGAGCGGCCGCCGACGAAGAAGACGCAGGCGATCTCGGGGGAGTCCACCAGCACCGGGGAGAGTTCGGCACCGCCGCCGCTGACCAGGGTGATCGGCAGGTCGTGCCGGGCGGCGAGGGCGACGGCCAGGGTCAGGCAGCTCACCCCGCCGTCGGTCGGCGCCTTGGCCAGCACCGCGTTGCCGGCGAGCACCTGCACCAGCACCGAGTGCATGATGACGCTCATCGGGTAGTTCCAGCTTGAGATGTTGCTGATCGGGCCGGGCAGCGGGGAGCGGCCGGCGAGCATGGAGTCGATCTCCTCGACGTACCAGCGGACGCCCTCGATGCAGCGGTCGACGTCGGTGGTGGCCAACCGCCACGGCTTGCCGATCTCCCATACCAGCAGCAGCGCCAGTAGGTCGCGGTGTGCCGCGAGGGCGTCGAGTGTCGCGGTGACCCGGGCCTTGCGCTCGGCCAGCGGCACGGTCGACCAGCTCCGGTGGGTGTCGGCGGCGGCCCGGACCGCCTCGGTGGCGGTGGCCGCGGTCAGCCGGGGCGGGCCGGCGATCGAGCTGCCGTCGACCGGCGAGGTGGCCGGGACGGGGTCGCCGTCCGGACGCCACCGGCCGCCCCAGTAGTTGCGGACGCGGTCCTCGGCGAAGGCCTCCGGCGCGGTCTCACGGCAGCGGGCGAAGACGTCACCCCAGTCGGTACCTGGCTTGCGGATCAGGGTCACGGGAGCCTCCAGGGCGTCGGGTGTCCTGTTGATTGGCGAGATCGCCGGCCGGGACGGGGGTCGATAGGTCCGGTGCGTCCCGTCGATGGCTGACCGGCACCGGATCCCGGTGCCCGGAAGGACCAGCTAGGAAGTCTGCATACAGTATTCTGTCGGCAGACCGAGTGCAATACCTGCGCCGACGCCTCGCCGGTACGCCGGTGGTGGTGGCGACCGGTCAGGCCGCGGTCATGCTGGGGGTGGGCGCCGGCCGGGCCATGGTCTTGGCCAGCAGTTCGGTCGCGGCGTAGATGGTGCGCAGCGTGGGTGCCGGCGCACCGGTGATGTCGGCGATCTCCACGACGGCGGCGACGACGGCGTCGAGCTCCATCTCCTTGCCCGCCTCAAGATCCTGCAACATCGAGGTCTTGTGGTGGCCGACCCGCCGGGCCCCCTCGACCCGCTTGCTGATCGAGATCTCCGGCGTGCTGCCGACCCGGCTGGCGATGTCGAGCGTCTCCGCCATCATCTGCTCGACCACCCGGCGGGTGCCCGGGCTCTCGCAGATCTCCGCCATGGTGGCCCTGGTGAGGGCGCTGATCGGGTTCAGCGACACGTTACCCATCAACTTGATCCAGATATCATCCCGCAGCCGTGGCTCGACCGGACACTTCAGTCCGCCGGCCACCATCGCGTCGCTGAACCGCTGGCAGCGCTGCGAGATAGTGCCGTCCGGCTCCCCGATGGAGAACCGGGTCCCCTCCAGGTGCCGGATCACCCCGGGTGACTCGATCACCGTGGCCGGGTAGACCACGCAGCCGATCGCCCGCTCCGGGGCCATCACCGCCGAGGTCGCCCCGCCCGGGTCGACCGCCTCGATCCGCTGGCCCTCGTACGGCCCCGGGAGCTTGTGGAAATACCACCACGGGATGCCGTTCTGCCCGGCGATGAGGGCGGTCTCCGGGCCGAGCAGCGGTTCGAGCAGTGGCCCCGCCGAGGCGTAGGAATGCGCCTTGAGGCCGAGGAACACGTAGTCCACCGGCCCGACCTCCCGGGGGTCGTCGGTGGCGTGCGGGTGCGCGGCGAAGTCGCCCCGGGGACTGAGTACCCGCACTCCGTGTGCCCGCAGCGCGGCCAGGTGTGCGCCGCGGGCGATCAACTGGACATCCACCCCGGCCCGGCACAGGGACGCACCGACGTACGCGCCGATGGCGCCGGCTCCGAGCACTGCAACTCGCACGGGCTGCTCCCTTCTCGTACGACGTCCGCGCGGCGCCGAGGCGACGCAGCAGCGGCGTGCCTTCCCGTATGCGTTATGCTGACTACAGTATGCAATTTCACATGAGGCTGACAAGCCTCGACTGTTCCCGGAGTCGGTTCGGGGCACCCTTACCGACGGGGCTACCAGCGGATACGGATCTTCAGCACGACCGGCATCCGGGGTTCCGGGCATGCGGAACGAAGGCGACGGCCAGCGGTGTGACGGTCGCCGCCGCAGCGATGGGGGACTGCCACACCGGCACCGGTGCCGCCGCCCGGATGAGCCCCCCGATCGGAAGCCGGTGCCGCTCGCGGCTCCCCGGTGTCAGGTCGCCGTGGTCCGGGGGATCACCGGAGCGTCGTTGACGTCCGGGCCGAAGAACTTGAACACCACGAGGTCCTGCTCGCCGGTGTTCTGCACCGGGTGCGGTGCGGTCGCCACGTCGTGCGAGACGAGCAGTTCGTCGCGGTCGGCGTCGCCGCCTCGTACGTCGTGGCCGCAGTACCGTCCGGTGCCGGACCAGACGAGGATCGAGTACACCCCGCGCTCCGTGCAGTGGTGGGTCCGGCCGGGCGGCACCACGAGCTTCTTTCCGCTGAACTTCGGCGTGTTGTAGAAGATCCACCACTCCCGGCCGCCGTCCGTCGCACCGTCCGGGTCGACCGGGCGCGGCGGCAGGTGGTTGTTCTCGTAGAAGTACGGATCACCGTTGAGCTCCCACTCCACGAACCCGAGCGGGAACCGCTCGCCGTGCGCCTGCCGGTCCTGTGGCCGGACGTCCTTGAAGAGCAGCTCCTTGGAGATGATCCGGCCGGCGTTGAGCGCCTGGAACATGGCGAAGACGTCGGAGTCCTCCTGAAGCTCCACGGTCAGCGCGGTGCCGGGTGCGTGCAGCACCCCGGACGGCACGCCGAATCCGTCGTCGGGGACCTGGAGGTCGGCCCGGGCGTGCCGGAGGATCAGGTCGCTGTCCCAGTCGACCAGGTACGGCAGCAGCACCTCGTACGCCCGTTCCCGGACGATCCACGGATGCACCCCGAAGAACGTCTCCGGGTGCGGGCCGGGCTCCACCCCGGCGGGGAAGTAGTAGGCCTCGTCCTTCGACCGCCGCCCGACCAGCTCGGCGAAGCGCTGCGGCGGATGGATGTGGTACGGGATCCGCGCGCCGTAGTCGAGCAGCTTGGCGAGCCGGCCGAGCCCCTGCGGGTGGCTCGCCGCGTACGCCGCGCCCATGATGGCGGCCGGGTCGGCGCGTACCGCGTCGCGCAGCGTCAGCCGGGCCCGCCCGTCCCGGTCGACGACGTGGCCGAGCCCCTCGTCGGGCGGGCCGATCCGGTTGTCGGCCCGGGTGGTCGAGCCGAGCCAGCGCTCGCAGACGAAGCCCCGGTCACCGAGGTCGTAGGCGTCCTCGGCCAGGCCGAGCCGGCGGCCGGGCGGCACCAGGTCACGGGCGACGAAGGCGGGCGCGAGCCGGAGCACCCCGCCGCCGTCGTTCAGGAGTTCCTCGACCAGCGCCCGGGCCGCGCCGGTCGGGCGGCCGTCGTTTTCGGTCATCCCTTTAGTCCGCTCATCGATATGCCCTGGATGAACCGGCGTTGGAACACCAGGAAGGTGACGATCATGGGAAGGGTGGCGACGACCGAGCCGGCCATCAGCAGGTTCCAGGATGTCCGATTCTTCACCACGAACAGGGCCAAACCCAGCGGAGCGGTGTACTTGTCCGAGCTGGAGATGACGATCAGGGGCCAGAGGAAGTCCTCCCAGGCATAGGTGAAGGTAAAGATCGCCGTGGCGGCGAGGGCGGGACCGCAGAGCGGCAGCACCACCCGCCAGAAGACCCGGAACTCGCCGGCACCGTCGATCCGGGCCGCGTCCAGCAACTCGTCGGGGATGGCGAGCATGTACTGGCGGAGCAGGAAGATGCCGAACGCGCTGACCGCGCCGGGCAGGATCAGCCCCCAGTACGAGTCGAGCCAGCCGTGCCCGCCCGCACCGAGCGCGTCGTTGCCGCCGAAGAACGGCACGTGCTTGAGCACCAGGTAGTTCGGGATCAGGGTCACCTGCGGCGGCACCATCATGGTGGCCAGGAAGAGCAGGAAAATCGCGTCCCGGCCGGGAAACTTCCGCTTCGCGAAGGTGTACGCGGCCAGCGAGTTGAAGAACAGTTGCAGCAGCGTCACCGAGGTGGCGACGAAGGCGCTGTTCAGGAACCAGCGCCAGGCGCCCTCGCTGCCCTGGGCCAGCTCGCCGGCCTTGCCGATCCCGAAGAAGCCCCGGTAGCCGTCGAGGGTCGGATCCTTCGGGATCCACTGCGGTGGCCAGGAGAAGATGTCGCCGACGTGCTGGAACGAGGCGCTGACCAGCCAGGCGAACGGCGCGACGAAGAGGATCGCGCCGGGCACCAGGATGAGATAGCAGACGGCCAGCCAGAGCCGGCGCCCCAGCACCGGCCGGCGGGCCGGTCCGGAGGTGCGGGTCGGTGCTACCGGGGGGTCCGGCACGGTGGCGGTCACGGCGGCTCCTTGGTTCGGGTCGCTCACAGGTCCGCCTTCCGGTACAGCCGGAGCTGGATCGCCGTGAAGACCAGCAGGAGTACGAACAGCCCGTACGCGAGCGTGCTGGCGTACCCCATCTCATAGAACTTGAAGGCGGCCTCGTAGATGTAATAGACCATCGTGGTGGTCCGGTTGACCGGGCCGCCGCCGGTCATGATGTAGATCTGGGTGAACACCTGGAACGAGCCGATGATCCCCATCACCATCAGGAAGAGGGTCGAGGGGGCCAGCATCGGCAGCGTCACGTAGCGGAACCGGGCCCACGGACCGGCGCCGTCGATCCGGGCCGACTCGTAGAGCTGGGTCGGGATGGCCTGCAACGCCGCCAGGTAGACCACCATCGAGAAGCCGACGCTGGCCCAGACGCTCATCAGCACCACGGCCGGCATCGCCAGGTTCTTGTCCGACAGCCAGACCAGCGGCTCGCTGATCAGGTGGGTCTTCAGCAGGTAGAAGTTGATCGGGCCGAAGTCACCGTTGTAGAGCCACTTCCAGACGATGGCCGCCACCACGAACGGGGTGATGTTGGGCAGGAAGTAGAGGGTACGCAGCAGGCCGCGACCCCGGATCGGCTGGTTGAGCAGCAGGGCGACGCCCAGCCCGACGGCCATGCCGAGCGGCACCGAGGCACCGGTGAAGTAGGCGGTGTTGATGATCGACCGGCGGAAGTCCTCGTCCTGCACCATGTCGCGGTAGTTCTGTAGCCCGACAAAGGGCTTCTCCGGCTCCAGGATGTTCCACTCCCGGAACGTCAGGTAGAACGCGAAGCCGAGCGCGAAGACGGTGAAGACCGAGAAGAGGATCAGTCCGGGGGCCAGGAAGGCGTACGCCGACCGCTCCCGCCAGGCCCGCCGGAGCTTGCCGCGTACGCTCATCGGATGATCTTTTCGGCCTCCGCCGCGGCCGCGTCCAGTGCCTGGGCGGCCGTCTGCTCGCCGTAGATCGCCTTGGCGAGCTGCTCGTTGAGGGCTTCCTCGATCTTCGGCCAGTCGGGGTTGGCGAACACGTTGCTGACCCCGCACTTCATGGCGGCGGCGAAGCCCTCCAGCACCGGCTTGGTCTTCACCAGGTCGGGGGAGTCCAGCAGGCTGGTGATCGGCGGGAGGGTGGTGCCGTCCTCGGACTTGTAGGTCCACTGGGCGACGTTCTCCGGCTTGGAGAGGAATTCGACGAACTTCCAGGCGGCGTCGGTCTGCTCGCTCTGGCTGAAGATGACCAGCGCGTCACCGGCGATCGTGGTGCCGCAGCCGGCCGAGCCCTGCGGCAGCGGCGCCGTGGCCCACTTGCCGTCGATCGCCGGGAACTCGTCGGCGAGGGTGCCGGCGAACCACGAGCCCGCGACGTACATCCCGACCTGGCCGTTGGCGAACGCCTGGCGGCCGTCGTACGAGTTGGAGTTGAGGTAGTCCTTGGGCGCGTACTTCGCCAGGTTGACGTAGTACTCGGCGGCCCGCTTCCCCTCGGCCTTGTTGAACAGCACCTCCTTGCCGTCGTCGGAGAGCAGCTTGCCGCCGTTCTGCCACAGCCAGGGGTACCAGTAGTACGCCGCCTCCGGGGAGCTGGCGAACATCGCGTGGCCGTAGGTCCGCTTCGCCGGGTCGGTGAGCGCCTTCGCCGCCGCCTCGTACTGCTCCCATGTGGTGGGCGGGCCGGTCAGGTTGGCGGCGGCGAACAGGTCGGTCCGGTAGAAGAGCGCGGTCGACTCGCCGTCGAAGGGCAGCCCGTACATGCTGCCCTCGTAGGTGGTGAAGGTCTTGAACGCCGGCACGTAGGCGTCGGCCTTCACGATCTCGCTGCGGCGCAGGTAGTTGTCGAGGTTGACCAGGGCCTTGCGCGAGGCGAAGTTGGCCGTGGTGCTGGCGTCGATGAAGGCCACGTCCGGCGGGTTGCCCCCGGCGACCTGCGCGGTCAGCTTCTCGTTCGCCTCCTCGGCGGGTACGTTCTGTAGTTCGATCTTGATGTTGGGATGCTCGGTCTGGAACTGCTGGACCAGCTTCTTCATCTCCGGCTGCTCGCCGACCCAGGAGGCGAACGAGATGGTGACCGGCGCGGTCGGCTCGGGGACGGGTCCCTCACCGGCACCGTGCTCGGTGGAGGACGAGCCGCCGGTGGAACAGCCGACCAGGGCCGAGGCGGCGGTGGTGGCCGCCGCGACCACCGCGAGGAATCTGCGGGGCGAGCGATGCTTCATCGGATCAGCTCCCTATGTCGTTGCCGCCAATGTCGTGGGGTCACGGCTGTACCTAGGTGCAAAACGTTTGGCATGCTGCGGCTAGGGTCATCCGCCCGGCCAGCGATGTCAAGAGATCTTGGGTAACAAACGCAACAGCCTGGTAATCAGCGGTTCACCTGGCCGCGGTCAGCCCGGCCCGGACGCCGCCGGCTCCTCAGGGGACGGATCCGGGGTACGACCGGCGGACGGCGCCGCGCCGAACCGCCGCCGGTACGCGCGCCCGAAGTGCGAGGGGCTGTTGAAGCCCGCCGCGTGGCAGATCTCGGTCACCCCGAGGCTCGTCGAGGCGAGCAGCGACCGGGCGAAGCGCAGCCGCCGGGCCTGGAGATAGCTCTGGAACGACGTGCCGACCACCTGGCCGAACCGCTCGCTGAAGTAGTTCGGGGACAGGTGCACGTACGCCGCCACCTCGGCCAGGGTCAGCGGCTCGCGAAACCGCCGCTCGATGTACTGCACCGCCCGCCGGATGTCGCCGCCGGCCGGATCCGCGCCGCCCCGTGGCCCGGCCGGCGCCTCCGTCCCCGCCGGGACCGGGTCCGCGCAGCGCCGGGCGAGTTCGATCAGGATGCAGCCGAGCACGGCATCGGCCAGCGCCGCCGCGCCGGGGCGCCGGCCGGACGACTCCCGCCAGAGCCGGTCGAAGTCGGGGCCGAAGGACGGGTCGTCGGTGAGCCAGGGCGGGCCGGCGACGCCGGGCGGGGCCGGCACGGCACGATCCAGCCACCGCTCCGCGACATCCGGCTCGACGACGACGTTGTAGCAGGTCAGCGGCGTCTCCGAGGTGACGTGTAGCTCGTGGAAGTCGGTCGGGGTGAGCAGGAAGACGCCGCCCGGCCGGAGTGGCCGGGGCAGCCCGTTGACAACGTGCCGGGCGGTGCCGTCCAGGACGTAGCCGAGCTCGTAGTAGTCGTGCCAGTGCGCCGGTACGTCCCGCAACTCGGGGCGCATCACCCGCACCCCGGAACCGCCCGCCACCAGCCCGTCGGCGACCAGCCCGTCGATCATGTACCGGTCGAGGAGTCGGGTCATCGGGTTCCTCCGTCCGGCCGCGCAGGAAAACGTTTTGCTACCGTACGGACCGACACCGCAGCGGTCAACGACGCGAGAGGGCGAGGTCGATGTCCGAGACACGCCCGCCGGCACCCGGGCCCGACGAGACCCGGGTGACCCTGGTGCAGGTGGCGAAGCTGGCCGGGGTGAGCCCGACCACCGTCTCCCACGTGCTCTCCGGAAAGCGCTGGGTCGCCGAGGCCACCCAGGAGACCGTCCGCGCGGTCATCCGGCAGCTCGGCTACCGCCCCAACAACGTGGCGCGCAGCCTGCGTACCCGGCGGTCCCGGATGGTCGCGGTGGTCGTACCGGACATCACCAACCCGTTCTACGCGGTGCTCACCCGGGGGCTCGCCGACGCGGTCGACGGGGCCGGCTACGGCAGCTACGTCTGCAACACCGACGGCGTACCGGAACGGGAGGACGCCTTCCTGGCCGACGTGCTCGACCGGGGGGTGGACGGGGTGGTGATGGCGGCCGGCGACGTCACCGCCGAGCTGCGGACCGGTCCGGCCGGCCTCGGCATCCCCGCCGTCTGCGTCGGCGGCGCCCTCGACGACGACCCGCACGTCGACCTGGTCACCCCGGACGACGGGGTCGGTTCGCACGCCGCCGTCAGCCACCTGATCCGGCGGGGCGCCCGCCGGATCGGCATGATCGAGGGGCCGGAGGCGACCGGCTCGGCGCGCGACGAGGGATACCGGCGGGCCCTGCGCGAGCACGGGCTCGCGGTCGAGCCGGAGCTGATGGTGCGGGGCGACTGGACCCGGCCGGGTGGCCGGGCCGCGATGCACCGGCTGCTGGCGCTGCCGCCCGAGCGCCGTCCGGACGCGGTGTTCTGCGCCAACGACCTGACCGCGATCGGCGCCATCGATGCCGCACACGAGCGGGACCTGGCGGTGCCGGACGACGTCGCCGTCGTCGGGTTCGACGACGTGGACGCGGCCACCATCGTCAACCCGCCGCTCACCACGGTGCGCAACCCGGCGTACCAGACCGGGCAGAGCGCCGGGGAACTGCTGCTCAGCCGGATGACCGGCGAGTACACCGGGGAGGGCCGCACCATCGTGCTGCCCTGCCCGCTGGTGGTCCGGCGCTCCGCCTGACGGTCAGTCGAAGGTCACCGTCGCCTTCGCGAAGCCCGGCGGCTTGTCCCGGGCGGCCCGGAAGGCGGCGTCCACCTCCGCCAGCGGAAACCGGTGCGTGACCAGGGTGCGCAGCGACACTGCCCCGGAGACCAGCAGCCGCATGCCGACGGTCATGCCGCGCATGATGGTGCCGACGTCCCGGTAGTGCGCGTTGACGATGCCGAAGGCCATCCAGTTCCAGTGCGCCAGGTTGATCTGGCGCGGCCGGCCCTGGTGGAAGCCGACCAGCACGATCCGGCCGCTCATCCGGGTCACCTCGCCGACCGCGTCCAGCGCCGCCTGCCCGCCGGTGCACTCGAACGTCAGGTCGGCGCCCCGCCCGCCGGTCAGTTCGCCGACCACCTCGGCCAGGGACTCGTGCCGGACGTCCACCACCCGGGTCGCGCCGAGCGCCCGGGCCCGGTCCAGCGCGTCCGGCCGGGTGTCGGCTACCACGAGCTGCCGGACCCCGCGCAGCCGGACCAGCGACTGCACCAGGTTGCCCATGAAGCCGGCACCGATCAGCACGACGTCGTCGCCGAGCCGCACGTCGGCCTCCTCCACCGCGTTGACCGCGCAGGCCAGCGGCTCGGCCAGCACCTCGTCCAGCGGTACGTCGCCGGCCGGTCGGCAGTGCGCGGCCTTGGCGGCCACGTACTCGGCGAAGCCGTGCGAGGTGACCCAGACCCCGACCGGGTCACCGACGGCGAACGAGTCGACCTCGGCGCCGACCGCGGCGACGGTGCCGCTCACCTCGTGGCCGAGGTGCCGGGGGTACTCGACCGCCGGGTCGCCGCCCCAGGCGGCGAGTTCCGACGCGCAGACCCCGCTGGCCGCGACCCGCACCAGCAGCTCGTCCGGGCCGATCTCCGGCGGCGGCACCTCGGCGATCTCGAACCGCTCCGGACCGGTCAGCACCGCTATCCGCATCCCCGCACCCCTCTCCTCAACCTGCTGCCCGGCCGGCCGTGAAGACCACGACGGCGTACGGGCCGAGCGCGTCGAGCCGCACCGCATGGAAGCCGCCGTCGACCCGTACGTCCAGCGCGGTGACCGTGCCGTCGCAGCCGTACGCGGTGGCCGCCGGCAGCCGTTCCGGCAGCCGTACCCGCAGGTCGAGGTCGATGACCGGGCGTACCCGGTCGTCGTCGGCCCGGTAGTCGTAGTTCACCAGGTGCACGGCGGCCGACCCGTCCGCCAGCCCGGCGATGTTCGCCGCGACCGTGGCCGTGCCGCCCGGCGCGCGAAGTTCGACCTGCCGGCCGTGCGGCAGCAGCGTCGCCAGGTCCGCCGGCCCGGACCCGGTCAGCCCCGGGTGGCCGAGCAGCGCCGACCGGTCGGCGTCGCCGAGGTTCTCGCCGAGCCCGCCGATCCGGACCAGCCGGCCGCCGCCGTCCAGATAGCCGCGCAGCGCCGCCACCTGGGCCGGGGTCAGGTGGGTGCAGGCCGGTAGCAGCACCGTGGGGTAGCGCCGCAGGTCGTCGGCGGTGATCCGGTCCGGCGCCGTGCGGTCGTCGGGGAAGAGCAGCACGTCGAAGGGTACGGCGGCGCCGGCCAGCGCCGAGGTCACCTCCCGGTACGGCACCCGTACGCTCTCGTCCCGGGCGTTGCGCAGGTTGTCGCCGATGTCCGCCCGGGCGACCAGGTCCCGGTTGCTCTCCACGCTGTAGACCACCGCCACCTCGTTGCGGCTGCGCCGGGCGAAGAGCCGCTCGTGGTCGGCGAGGAACCCCTGGATCTCGGCCGCCACCTCGTGCGGGGCGTAGAAGGAGTCCTCGATGGTGGCACCCATCCAGGAGCCGTACGGTACCGCCATGTTCACCCCGAACGCCGCCGCCTCGTAGCAGGACAGCCGCAGCAGGTCGTGCCCCCGGCCGTTCTTGAGCAGCTCGACCAGCTCGGGCACCACCCCGCCGTACGGGTTCTCCACCACGATGACGTCCTTGTCCCCGGCGAAGCCGGCGACGTAGCGGTACCACTCCGGCTGCCGGTGGGTGGTGTTGCGCATCTCGGTGACGATCACGTCGACGTCGTCGGCGAGTCCGAGGTACTGCGGGTCCATGTTGAAGAAGTTGCCGGAGACCAGCACCTCCCGCCCCTTGCTCGCCGCGTACTGCCGGGCGTGCGCGGCCAGCTCGGCGAAGTGCCGGCGGATCGCGTCGCACTGGTACCGGTAGTACGCCCCGAACAGCGGTGTCGCGTCGTGCCGGTCGGTGAAGTCGTAGCCGCGCTCCAGCAGCCAGTCGCCGTAGTGGAAGGTCGCCAGGTCGACCCCGTCGAGCAGCGGGTCGCGTTCCTCCGGCGGCAGCCCGGAGAGGTACGCCCGGAAGCCCTTCATGCAGTCCTTGCAGAAGCAGCCGCCGTACTGGAGCGAGCCGAGCGGCAGCTCCGTCTCGTCGAGCTGTACGCCGTCCACGCCCGCGTCGATCTGGATCCGGATGACCGCCTTGAGGTACTCCCGCCAGACCGGGTTGTTCCGGTCCATGTAGAAGCACTGGTGCTCGCGGTCCGGGCACTCGACCCAGCGGGCGTGCAGGGCGGTCTGCCGGATGTCCCGGGCGCAGCACTCCTCGATCAGGTCGGTGACCGGCTCGCCGTCGCTGTTGACCAGGCCGCCCGGGAAGTAGTGCTCGACCGGCTTCCAGAGCAACGGGTAGCGGTTCTGGCCGAACTCCCGCAGCCCGAGCCAGTCCCGGTGCCCGACCCCGCGCAGCTCGTTGAGGGCGAGCACCTCGTCCTCCTCGGCGGAGAGTTCGACCGGGAACTCCCAGCCCTGCGCCTCGAAGACGATCCCGAAGACCTTGATGCCCCGGGCCTGGGCGGCGGCGATGAACTCGCTGTCGTTGACGAAGCCGTAGAACCGGGCCCGGGCGTCGACCGGGCCGAACGCCTCCTGTTCCAGGTAGGGCAGCGAGATCGAGCCGCCGCCGAGGGAGGCCCAGACCAGGGTGGTGGCCCGGTAGTCGACCAGGTCGTCGATCATGCGGAGCCGCCGGGGCGGCAGGCTCGGGTGGTAGCAGTGCTGTCGGGGGAACCAGGCGTCGAAGTACACGCCACGTTGCATGCCTCGGGCTCCTTGCGCGGTGGGGGCGGTGGGGTGGGTGGATGGATACGGTCGGCGGGTCAGGCGACGAGCAGCGGGCCGAGGGTGCGTTCGGCGACCACCAGGCCCTGCCGGACCCGCTCCGGCGAGCCGGACCAGACCGGGTCCTCGTGCTCCACCGAGACGAAGCCTGGGTATCCACCCTCGTAGAGGACGTCGACCAGCCGGCGCCAGTCCACCTCGCCGAGGCCGGGGACCCGGTAGCGCCACCAGCCGCTGGTCCACGGCGACGGTTTCCCGACGAGCTGGCCGAAGACCCCGAACCGGTTCCGGGCGGCGGCGTCGACCTGCACGTCCTTCGCCTGTACGTGCCGGACCAGGTCGAGGTGCCCGGTCAGCGCCGCGACCGGGTCGATGCCCAGCCAGACCAGGTGGGACGGGTCGAAGTTGAGGAAGAGGCCGAGCCCGCCCAGCCAGTCCCACAGCTCCGGCGAGTACGCCAGGTTCGCCGGGTAGCCGTCCGGGTGCCAGCCCTCCATCGGGCAGTTCTCCACGACCAGCCGTACGCCCCGGTCCGCCGCGTACGCCACCAGGGGCGGCAGGATCTCCTCGCCGAGCCGCAGGTTCTCGGTCACCGTGCGGGTGACGTCCCGGCCGACGAAGGTGCCGACGTGTTCGCAGCCGAGCAGCGCGGCGGCGTCCACGCAGCGGCGCAGGTGCCGGTGGATCCGGTCCCGGGTGGCCGGGTCGGCGTGCAGGTTGTTCTCGTAGTAGGCCACCGCCGAGACGCTGAGCCGGTGCCCGGCCAGCAGGGCGCGGACCCGCTCCGCCTCGGCGGCGTCGAAGTGGTCGACGTCGAGGTGGCTCGCCTGCCACGGCCGGTCGGGCTCCCGCGGCCAGGCGGCCACCTCCAGCCCCTGGTAGCCGTGCCCGGCCGCCCACCCGGCGATCGCGTCGAGCGGTTCGCCGGGCAGGCAGGCGGTGAGCAGCCCGAGCTTCACCGCGGGTCCGGCTGGTAGCTGTTGCCGGCGCTGTCCCGGCCCCGGGCCAGCCAGATCTGCCAGCCCTCGTTCTCCGGCACCGGCAGCACCTTCACGGAGGCCGGGAAGTACCGCATGGTGTAGCCGGTCCGGCGGACGTCGCTGGTGTTCGGCCGGGCGCCGTGGATGATCCGGCCGTCGTGCAGCGAGCACTGCCCGCGCTCCAGCTCGAAGTAGACCGCCCGGCTCTCGTCCACCCCGGGGATCTCGGCGTGGAAGGTCTGCACCGTCTTGTCGGTCGGCGCGTACTCGGAGAAGCCGCCACCGTCGTGGCTGCCCGGGATGACCCGCATGCAGCCGTTCTCCCGGTTGCTCGGGCCGAGCGCGAGCCAGACGGTGACGATCCGGTCGTACTCGCTGAGCCGGCCGTTCCAGTAGGCGCTGTCCTCGTGCCAGGGCGTGGCCCGGCCGACCAGCGGGTCCTTGGAGATGAAGTGGCTGGTCCAGAGCGCGATGTCCGGCCCGACCAGCGGCTCGACCAGGTCGAGCACCTCGTCGGCGAGCAGGAAGTCCAGCAGTCGGGGGTCGCGGAAGTGTGGGGTGTCCAGCTCGTCGGAGAGCTTGTCGCCCTTGTCGGCGAGGTGCTCGGTGAAGATCTGTTCCAGCGCGTCCAGCTTCTCGGCGGAGAAGAGCTGGTCGCGGTTGAGGTAGTAGCCGTTCGTCCGGTAGAAGTCGACGTCCTGCGGGGTCAGCACCGCACACCTCCTGATAGCCGTGGCCGCCGCCGGCGGTGGCGACCGGTCCGGGGCCGCCGCCGTCGACGGTGATCTCGTCGGATCCGACGCTAGGCGAGCCGCCGGCGCCGGCGCGGCGACTATCCCCGGCGGGACTCGACCTATCTTCGGCTTCGCTTACGTCCGGGTGCCGGGCTGGGTCGCCATCACCCGGATCAGCTCGGCGAACAGCTCCAGATCCTCGACGAAGTCCTCCGGCCCGGTCTTCGGGTCAGCGCCCTTGGTGACGACCTCGTGGAAGTACTCCAGCTCGTGCGTGTAGGGGTCCTTCAGGTGCGGGCGCGACACCGACCGGTGCAGTCCGTCGCCCCGGGTCTCCTCCAGCACCAGGGTGGTGGGGAAATGCCGCACGTACGGGGTGTCGTACTGCACCCGCATACAGGCGTGCTCGCCGTACACCTCGATGTGCGCGTCGAACCGGAGCTGCTCGTCGACGCCGGTCTCGTAGGTGACCAGGAAGTCGTCGTACTCCAGCAGCGCGGCCAGGAACCGGCCGTCCCGCCACTGCCGGGCGGCGGCCACCCCGCGCGGCCGGCCGAGAAGTTCCCGCATCGCCGACAGGTCGTGGCTGCCCAGCCCGCAGAGCAGCCGGTATGCCCCGGCGAGCACGTCGGGCACCTCGCCCAGCGCGTCCGCGACCAGGGCCCGCCCCCTGGCCCAGCGCGCCTCGACGGCCGACCGGGGCACGTCGGTGGGCCGGTCCACCAGCACCGTCTGGTCGATGATCAGTTGGTTGCGCCCGATGATGTCGTGCACCCGGGCGTAGTTGATCGGGCCCAGCTCGCCGATCCGGCGGGTCGCCTCGACGAACGCGGGGGCGAACCGCCGCATGTAGCCCACCATCACCGTGGCGCCGGACCGGTCCCGGGCCGCGATGATCTGCTCGGCCTCGCGCGGGCTGAGGCACATCGGCTTCTCCACCAGCACGTGCACGCCCCGGTCGAGCGCCGCGACCACCGCCTCGGCGTGGTACTCGTCGCTGTTGAGCACGAGTACGCAGTCCAGCTCGTTGCGGTCGAGCATCTCGGTGACGTCGGCGTGCCGGTGCGGTACGCCGTATCCGCCGCCGACCCGGTCGAGCAGGCCGGGGGAGATGTCGCAGACGGCGGTGACGTCGTAGAGCTCGGGGAGCGAGCGCAGGACCGGGAGGTGGACGACCTGGGCCACCTCGCCCAGCCCGATCACCCCCAGGGAAAGCCGACTCACGCGGGACCCCTTCCGTCATGCAAAACGTTTGGCTACGGGCCGCGGGCAGCGTAACCGGTCCGAATCGAGCCGGGCAACAGCTCCGGGGCCGGTCTCTTGCCGCCGGTGCGGGCCGGTCGTAGGCTCCCTGCCACACGGCGAACAAATCGTTTTGCAACTCCCGTAGCACCGTCCCTGCGAGGAGGCAATCCCATGAACGACTCGCGCCTGTCCCGGCGATCCCTGATCCTCGGTGCGGCCGGAGCCGCCGGCCTGGCCAGTGCTGCCCTCGGGGTGGCCGGCCCGGCCACCGCCGGCCACAACCGCGCAGCCCGCCCGCCACTGTGGAAGCTCGCCAAGCCCAACGGCCTCGCCTTCGGCACCTCGCTGGCGACCTGGCACATGCCCGACACCGACTATCTGGATCTGGTCGGCCGGGAGGCGACCCTGCTCTTCACCGAGGACGACCTGCTCTGGTACCGGCTCAAGCCCACCCCGACCGCCGAACTCGACTTCAGCTACGCCGACCAGATCATCGGGTACGCCGAGAGCCAGCGGATGCGGGTCTTCGGCGCACACCTGGTCTGGGACGAGGGTTTCGGCGAGGGATGGACCTCCGACGACCTGTGGGGCATGGCCGAGCAGCAGGCCCGCGAACTGCTCTTCGGTACCGCCGAGGCGGTGGTCCGGCGCTACCGTGGCCGGGTCGACGCCTGGAGCGTGGCCAACGAGGTGACCAGCCCGGAGGGGCAGCGCGGATTCCGCACCGACGTGCCGTGGTGGGAGACGATCGGGCCGTCGTACGTCGCCGAGGCGTTCCAGGTGGCGCACGACGCCGACCCGTCGGCGGTACTGGTGCTCAACGAGTTCGGCTTCGAGACCGTCAACGAGTACGGCGACGAGCCCGGTCCCCGGCGCCGGGCCACGCTCCAGGTCATCGACAGGCTGCTCGCCGACGGCGTGCCGGTGCACGCGCTCGGGGTGCAGGCGCACCTGCTCGCCGACCGGTTCGCCGACCGGTTCGCGGCCAACGCCTACCTGAACTGGTTCTCCGAGGTCGCCGACCGGGGGCTGGAGATCCTGATCACCGAACTGGACGTACTCGACGACGGCCTGCCCGCCGACGTCGCCGTCCGGGACGCGGCCGTCGCCGACGTCTACCGGCGCTACCTCGACGCGGCACTCTCGCACCAGGCGGTGAAGGCGGTGATGGCGTTCGGGCTCACCGACCGGTACACCTGGCTGGAGGAGGACTATCCGCGCGAGGACGGCGCGCCGCGCCGGCCGCTCGCCTACGACGACGAACTCGCGGCCAAGCCGGCGTACCGGGCCATCGCCGACAAGCTGGCAGCCGCGCCCCGCCGCCAACCACTGTGGACGGTGCCGGCGTGACCGTCGACCGCCGCGCCCTGGTCGTCCGCGGCGGATGGGCGCCGGTCGAGGCCACCGACCGGTTCGTGCCGTTCCTGCGCGAGCAGGGCTTCGCCGTCGAGTGCAGCGACGACCTGGACGTCTACGCCGACACCGAACGGATGCGGCGGGTGGACCTCGTCGTGCAGTGCTGGACCATGGGCACCGCCACCGAGGAGCAGATCGCCGGGCTGGTCGCCGCCGTCGAAGCCGGCACCGGGTTCGCCGGCTGGCACGGCGGGATCGTCGACTCGTTCCGCTCCTCGACCCGCTATCGCCAGAACTCAACCGGCGGCGTCGACGACCTCGAAGTAGTGGTCGAGGACCGCCTGCGGGCGTACGTCGATGGCGACCTCGTGCGGGCCGGGCCCGGCAGCCCCGCCGTCCGTGCCGCGGAAGGTGGTGGTCCCGGCCGCCGGGCCGCCGTCGCGGGCGACGGTCACCTGACCCGGTGCGAAGGTGCACAGCGATGGTGCGAAGAGCGTGGCTGCGGCCAGTGGGTCGTGGAAGGTGACCTCCGGCCGCTCCGCGAACCAGGACGCGGCCATGTCGGCCACCGGCCGCAGCAGTGGGTTGGCGCAGCGCTCCAGGAACGCCCCGGCGTCCATCCGTACCCGGGTGGTGACGTCGAGGCCGACCGAGCGGTGCACCGCCACCGGCGTGGCGTAGACCCGGGCGGCGGCGTACGGGTCGCAGTGGATGTTCCACTCCGGGCCGGGTACGGAGGTGAAGGCGCCGCCCATCAGCACCAGCGAGCGCAGCAGCGCGGGGACCTGCGGATCGACCGCGAAGAGCAGGGCCACGTTCGTCAGCGGGCCGATCGCCAGCAGGGTCACCTCACCCGGATGGGCGCGGATCGTCTGCCGGAGGAACTCCACCGCCGCTCCGGTCGGAAACGTCGTCTCGTGCTCCCACCGGGCCAGCGCGGCGGCCTGCGGCGGCGGGCCCTGCACCGGCGGGCTGGCCAGCGGCTCGGCCGCTCCGGGGAGGATCGGCACGGTGCGCCCGGCCGCCCGGCACAGCACACTGGCCAGCGCCGCCCGGGACTCCGGCTCGGCGCTGACCGTGGTGATGCCGAGCAGGTCGCAGCGCGGCTGCGCCAGCAGGTACGCGAGGCAGACGGCATCGTCGATGTCGTTGCCGATGTCGGTGTCCAGCAGGACGAGGCTTCGTTCGGCCATGATCCATTATCCATCCCGTCGGGCCGTTACCGCAGGGTCGAGCCGGTGACGGCTGGGTTGCCCGGCCGGGGCAGCGCCGGGACCGGCGTGGTCGGGGCGGGCGGCGTGGCGGTGGGGTGACCGGGTGGCCGGAGCCGTCGGTGGCGGGGTCGCCGCACCGGTGCCGGCGGCTGCCGGAGCCATCGCGGGGTGGCCGGGCGCTCAGGGGATCCGGGCGACGGCGCCGTACATGCAGATGTCGACCGGCTCGGGTGGGGCGCTGCCGGGTTCCGGTCGCCAGTTCCCGATCGGCACGACCCCCGGGTCGACCAGGTCGAGCCCGCTGAAGAAGCGGGTGAACTCGTCCCGGCTACGCGGCCGGCTCAGACCGCCGGTGGCCGCGTTCGCCTCCTCCAGTTTGGCGACGGTCTCCGCCGGCAGCCCGTCGTAGGTGCCGTGCGACATCACCAGGTAACTGCCGGAGGGCAGCGCGGCGACGAGCCGGGCGACCACGCCGTACGGGTCCTCGAAGTCGCGGACGAAGTGCAGGATCGCCACCAGCGTCAACCCGACCGGCTGGCGCAGGTCGAGGGCGGCGTGCAGTTCCGGGGCGTCCAGGATCGACTCCGGCTCCCGCAGGTCCCGCTCGATGTAGGCGCTGCGGCCCTCCGGCGAGGAGGTCAGCAGGGCGCGGGCGTGCGACATCACCAGCGGGTCGTTGTCCACGTAGACGACCCGGGACTCGGGTGCGATCCGCTGGGCGACCTCGTGGGTGTTGTCGGCGGTCGGCAGCCCGGTGCCGATGTCGAGGAACTGCCGGATGCCGACCTCGCCGGCCAGGAACCCGACCGTGCGTCGCAGGAACCTGCGGTTCTCCTGCGCGGCCCGCTTGACCGTCGGGAAGACGGCGGCGACCTGGTCGCCGGAGATCCGGTCGGCGGCGAAGTTGTCCTTGCCGCCCAGCCAGTAGTTGTACCGGCGGGCGGGGTGCGCCACGTTGGTGTCCACCTTCGCGGCCGGACTGGTGTCGCTCACGGTACCTCCGAGGAGTCGGTTCACCGGTCGGGTCGGTTCGAGTGGCCGAGGCGGCCGACCCGGGGCCGGACGTGGTACCGGGGTACGGCACCGCACCGATTATGAGCCACGGCGCCTGTTCCGTCGATCTTGTCCCCCGTTGGTGTCCCCGGACGACCGGCTGCGGTTCAGGAGCCGACGGGTGCGGAGACCGGTGCCGCCCAACCGTCCGGTACGGGCAGCCCGGCCGCGCGGCGGGCCAGGATGGCGGCGCCGACCTGGGCGGCCTGGACACCGAAGGCGGACGGCACCACCTCGGGCGCGGTCCGCCAGGCCAGCGCCGCGCGCAGCGCCTCGCGTACTGGGTCGAAGAGTTGGGCACCGGCCTCGGCCAGACCACCGCCGAGCACGATCCGGGCCGGGTCCAGGGTCAGGGTCAGGGTGGCCAGCGCGATGCCCAGCGCGTGGGTCGCGGTGTCCCACACCGAGCCGGCCAGCGGATCGGTCGAGGCGGCCGCGGCGATGGCCCGGCTGTCCAGCCCCGGGGTGCCGCCGAGCCGGGCGTAGCGCCGGGCCAGGCCGCCGGCCGAGGCGTACACCTCCAGGCAGCCGCGCTGGCCACAGGGGCACGGCTCCCCGCCGGGGTGCACCGGCATGTGCCCGACCTCCCCGGCCGACCAGGCGGTGCCGGGTACCGGCTCGCCGTGCAGCACCACCGTGGCGGCGATGCCGGTGCCGAGCGGCAGCAGCACGAAGTTGGCCAACCCCCGGCCGGCCCCGGCCACCGCCTCGGCGACGCCGGCCGCCCGGGCGTCGTGCCCGATCGCCACCGGCAGCCCCAGGTCGTCGTGCACGAGCGCGCGCAGCGGTACGTCGCGGAACCGGATGTTCGAGGCGTACCGCACCAGGCCGGCGGCCTCGTCGACGATGCCCGGGGTGACCACTCCGATCCCGGCCGGTGTGGCGCCGCCGGCGAGGGCGGCGTCGCGCAACCGCCGGCAGAGGTCCCGGAGCGCGCCGACCGGGTCGCCGTCGGCCCGGGACGGCACCACGACCGAGTGCCGCAGCTGGCCGTCGGAGTCGAAGACGCCGCCCTTCATGGTCGTCCCGCCGACGTCGACCGCGAGGACGCAGCGACCGGCGGACGGGTCCCCGGGAGGCGAGGCGTCGGACCGGGCGCTGGCGACTGGCGGAATCACCGGGTCGCCACGGTGAGGTCCGCGGCGAAGTCGCGGTCCAGCGGAAACACCGGCCGGAGCAGGCGCTGGTACGGCAGCCGCTCGATGTCCTGGTCGACCCCGCCCGGGGTGAGCGCCAACAGCCAGTCGCCGGCCGCCGCGAAGAGTTCGGGTTCGAGGTAGCCGATCTTCACCACCACCAGGTCGACGTCGTCCACCGTCACGCCCAACCGGGCGTACGAGGCCAGTTGGCGGTACTGCATCCGCCGCGAGGTGACGAAGACGCTGAGGCCACCCACCCGCACGCTGACGCACCGCCCGCCGTCCGGGTCCTCGGCGACCGCCTCCAGCACGCCGTCGAGGCGTACCGGACCGGGGTCGCGGGTGTCGATCCGGCCGCCGACCGGGACGCTGACCGGGGTGCCGAGCGGCTGGTCGGCGACCTGGGCCACGGCGTCCGGGTCGACCAGCGAGGCGTACACCGCGCGGACCGCGCCGTCCCGGATCTGCGGGCGGGCCAGCATCCGGGCCAGCGCGTAGGTGACGTCGTCGGCGCCGCCGGCCCCCGGGTTGTCGCCGGAGTCGCTGACGAAGAAGGGGCGCCGGGTCGGGTCCCCGATCGCGACCAGTGCCGTGTCGAGGCACTCGTCCAGGCTGCCGGTCGGTGCGACGAAGGCGAACTCGTCGCGGGCCGCCCAGAAGTGCTCGCCGAGTTCCCGGGCCGCCCGGCTCGCCGCCTCGGCGTCGGTGCCGGTGACCACCACCGCGCCCCGGCAGCGGGGCTGGTCGGCCCAGGCGAAGCCGATCCAGATCGCGGCGTCGACGATCTCGTCCCGGGCCTCGATCTCGGGGATCCGGGCGTAGAGCCCGCGGGCCGGCTCGACCCGGGTACTGGTCATCTCGCCGGGGAGCAGGATCGGCACGTGCACCAGGGCCTTGTGCGGGCGCTGCCCCCGGCGCAGCGCCTCGACCAGGTTGCGGGCCGCCCGCTCGCGGGTTTCCCAGACGTCGACGTGCGGCGCGGTGCGGTAGCAGGTGAGCAGGTCGCAGCCGGTGAAGAGCACCGGCGAGACGTTGCCGTGCAGATCCATCGCGGCCGAGACGTACGGCTGCGGCCCGATCACCGACCGGATGGCGGTGACCAGGTCGCCCTCGGCGTCGGTCCGGCCGACCACGCTCATCGCGCCGTGGATGTCCAGCAGTACCCCGTCGACCGGGCCGAGCCGGGTGAGCCCGTCGACGATCTCGGCGGCCCAGGCGTCGTAGCTGGCCGCGTCGACCGCACCGCCGGGCAGCGCCCGGGCGTGCACCAGCGGCAGCCACTCGACGTCGGCGGCCCACGGCCGGGCCGGGGAGAGCCAGGCGTAGCGGGCCAGCAGCGCGTCGCCCCGAGTGACCTCGAAGTCGTCGGCGGTGCTCAGGTGCGGCGAGAAGGTGCTGGACTCGATGTGGATGCCGCCGATGGCGATCCGCAGGGGACGGTGCACGGGTGGAGCTCCTCAGGCGGGTCGGGCGTCGGCCACGGCGCGGACCAGATGCCCGAGGCCGACCAGGCCGGCATCCGGGCCGGCGACGCTGGCCTCGATGGACAGGGACTGGGTCATCGACGGCAGGCACCGCTCGTAGAGCATCCCCCGGGCCGCCGCGACGTAGACGTCCAGACTGGACAGGGCTCCGCCGATGACCACGGCGTCGGGGTTGAGGAAGTTGACCAGGCCGGAGAGGGCCACCCCGAGCAGCCCGCCGGCCCGCCGGACCAGCGTCACCGCGGCCGGTTCGGCGTTGACGACCGCGGCGATGACGTCCCGGGTGGTGGTGATCGGCTGGCCCTGCTCGGCGAGTTGGGCGGCGAGGGCGGCACCGCTGGCGACGGTCTCCAGACAGCCTCGGCTGCCGCAGGAGCACTGCCGCTCGCCGCTGTCGGCCACCCGTACGTGGGTGACGTCGCCGCTGAGTCCACGGCCGCCCCGGTAGATCTGGCCGCCGCTGACCAGGCAGCCGCCGATGCCGGTACCCGCTTTCACGTAGACCATGTCGCCGGTGTCCCGGCCCCGGGTGACGTACTCGCCGATCGCCGCCGCCTTGGCGTCGTTGTCGACCACCACCGGCACGCCGAAGCGCGCCCCGAGTTCGGCCTGGGCGTCGACGCCGCTCCAGCCCGGCATCCGGGCGGGCCCGACCAGCCGGCCCCGGGGGAACTCGACCGGGCCGGGCATGGCGGCCCCGATCCCGAGCAGGGCCTGTCCGGGGGCGGTCGCGGCGCGGATCCGGGTGAAGGCGTCCCCGACCACCTCGAAGACCTCGCCGGGGCCGGCGGCGATGTCGATGCCGATCTCCTCGGCCGCGAGTAGCCGGCCGTCCGGGGTGCAGAGGCCGACCCGGGCGTGCCGGGCGCCGAGCTCGGCGACGGCGAGGACCCCCTCGGGCCCTCGCAGCCGCAGGATCCGGGGCCGTCGCCCGCCGGTGGAGCGGCCGACGCCCTCCTCCAGGATGGCGCCCTCGTCGAGCAGCCGGCGCACCACCCCGGTGACGGTCGAGGGCGCCACCCGGAGCGCCTCGACGAGGTCGGCCCGGGAGGTGGCCTCGCCGCTGGCCAGCAGGCTGAGCGTCTGGTCGCGCAGGGTGGCGGAGATCGACGGGTCCGACATACCTCTCCTTCTTCCAGCCGGATCGTCCGGGTTCCCTTGCGGCTACCGGAGGTAGGGGACGGGGGATCACCGCGAAGGGTAGCGGACGGGCTTCGGCGGCTTTGATCCTAGCCTGACGGAAGTCCCCGAAGGAAGTAGATTAATTTCGTTGACGAGAAACTTAATCGCCTATACATTCTCCGCATTGATCGCTCGGGAAGCACCGGCCTGGACGCGACGCCCCTCGCGCCCGGCGACGCGGGGCACGCGCACATCGATCGAGGAGACTCATGAGGAGCAGATTCCACCGGGGCGCACTCCGCGGCACCGTGGCCGTGGCCAGCGCGCTCGCCCTCGGGTTGGGCCTCGCCGCCTGTAGCGGCGACAGCAGTTCGTCGGGGAAGGGCGGAAGTCAGGGCAAGGACACCGCCACCGTCGCGTTCCGGACCCCGAACTGGATCCTGCCCATCTCGGCCCCCGGCTTCACCCAGGGCGAGAACGCCATTTTCGGCAACGCCCAGTACCGCCCGCTCTACCAGTACAAGCTTGACGGCACGGCGAAGTACAACATCGACACCGAGCGGTCGCTGGCCAACCCGCCGGAGGTGAGCGACGGCGGCAAGACCCTGACGATCACGCTGAAGGACAACACCTGGTCCGACGGGAAGCCGATCACCACCCGGGACATCGACTTCTGGTGGAACGTCGTCACGGCGAACAAGGACAAGTGGGCGTCGTACCGCAAGGGCGGCTTCCCGGACAACATCGCCGCCTGGACGATCAAGGACGAGAAGACCTTCTCGGTCACCACCACCCAGGTCTACAACACCGCCTGGTTCGTCGGGAACCAGCTCAACCGGATCACCCCGATGCCGCAGCACGTCTGGGACAAGGATTCCGCCACCGCGAGCGTGAGCGACCTGGACAAGACCCCGGCAGGGGCGAAGAAGGTCTTCGACTTCCTGATGGCGGCGTCGAAGGACCCCAAGACGTACGCGAGCAACGACCTCTGGAAGGTCAACAGCGGCCCGTGGAAGCTGGAGAAGTACGTCCCGAACGGCGAGGTCGTGCTCGCCGCGCAGCCGAGCTACTCCGGTACCGACAAGCCGAAGCTGTCGAAGATCGTGCTGCGGCCGTTCACCAGCGACGACGCCGAGTTCAACGTGCTCCGGGCCGGTGAGATCGACTACGGCTACGTGCCGGCGGCCAACCTGTCCCAGAAGTCGTACCTGGAGTCCAAGGACTACACGATCGCACCCTGGTACGGCTGGTCCATCACCTACCTCCAGCTCAACTTCAACAACCCGAAGACGGGCGTGCTGTTCAAGCAGGACTACCTGCGCCAGGCGATGCAGATGCTGATCGACCAGCCGACCATCAACAAGGTCATCTGGTCCGGCATGGCCGAGCCCACCTGCGGTCCGGTACCGCCCAAGCCGGGCACCGCCGGCTCCGCCGAGAACGGCTGCGTCTACTCCTTCGACCCGAACAAAGCGAAGGAACTACTGGAGACCCACGGTTGGAAGGTGACGCCGGACGGGCAGACCACCTGCCAGAGCGCGGGCGCCGGGGCGAACCAGTGCGGCGCGGGCATCGCCGCCGGCACCCCGCTGGCCTTCACCGTCACCAGCCAGAGCGGGTTCGCCGCCACCACCAAGATGTTCGCCGAAATCAAGTCGCAGATGGCCAAGCTCGGCATCGAGCTGACCATCAAGGAGGTGCCGGACTCGGTCGCGGTCACCCCGGCCTGCAAGCCGACCGAGGCGACCTGCTCGTGGGACATGTCCTTCTTCGGCTCCCAGGGCAGCTGGTACTACCCGGCCTTCGCCAGCGGCGAGCGGCTCTTCGCCACCGACGCGCCGGTCAACCTGGGCAGCTACAGCAACCCCCAGGCCGACCAGCTCATCGAGGCCACCCAGTTCTCCGGCGACGACACCGCGCTGAAGGCGTACAACGAGTTCCTGGCCAAGGACCTGCCGGTGCTCTGGATGCCGAACCCGGTGTTCCAGATCTCGGCGTACAAGTCCGGGTTGCAGGGCGTCGAACCGCAGGACCCGATGAACAACATGTACTTCCAGGACTGGTCCTGGAAGTAGTCGGCAGAAACTGACCGTCCCGGCTCCGGCGGCGCCCTCGCGAGCGCCGCCGGAGCCCCCGATCGGGGAGGATCCGCCCGTGGTCCGGTACCTCGTCACGCGCCTGGGCCAGGCTCTCATCGTCGTCGTACTCGTCACTGTGATCGCGTTCGTTCTGCTGCACCTGCTCCCCGGCGGCGCCGCCCGGGCGACGCTGGGCAAGGAGGCGACGCTGGAGCAGTTGGCGGCCTTCAACCACGAGATGGGCTACGACCGGCCCTGGATCCAGCAGTACGGCATGTACGTACAGCGCCTGCTGCACGGCGACCTCGGCTACTCGTTCCAGCTCAACCAGTCGGTCACCGAGGCGGTCAGCCAGCGGCTGCCCAAGACCATGGTGCTGTCGCTGCTCTCCACCCTGCTGGCGATCGTGCTGGCCATCCCGCTCGGGGTGATCCAGGCGGTACGCCGCAACCGCTGGCCGGACTACACCATCACCTCGCTGTCGCTGCTGGCGTACGCCACCCCGATCTTCTTCATGGGCCTGATGCTGATCATCGGATTCTCGCAGCTCTGGCCGATCCTGCCGCCGGAGGCGCCGCAGGGCTTCACCGTCGGCGAGGTGCTGGCCGACCCGGCCGGGCTGGTGTTGCCCACCGTCACTTTGGCGATCGTCACCATCGCGGTCTACTCGCGCTACGTCCGCTCCTCGATGGTCGACAACCTCAACGAGAACTACGTCCGGACGGCCCGCAGCAAGGGTCTCTCCGAGCGGCGGGTGGTGCTGCGGCACACCCTGCGCAACGGACTCTTCCCGGTCATCACCCTGCTCGGCATGTACCTGCCGGCGCTGTTCAGCGGGGCCCTGGTGGTGGAGTCGCTGTTCAACTTCCCCGGCATGGGGCACCTGTTCTGGCAGGCGGCGCTCAAGCGTGACTTCCCGATCCTGCTCGGGGTCACCCTGATCATCTCGGTGGCGACGGTGCTCGGCGCGCTGATCGCCGACCTGCTCTACGCCGCGGTGGACCCGCGGGTACGACTCCGGGGGAGCACCTCGTGACCACCCTGACCGAGCTGTCCGCCACCGGCCCGGTACGCGCACCGCAACCGGCCGCCCCCGACGACGCCCCGGTACGCGGCCTGTGGCGGCAGGGAGTCGCGGTCTTCTGCGAGAACCGGCTGGCCCTGGTCGGCCTCGGCCTGTTCGTGCTGCTCGCCGGGGTCTGCTTCCTCGGGCCGCTCTTCTACCACACCGACCAGGTGCACACCGACCTCACGCAGGTACACCTGGCGCCCGGCGCCGGGCACCCGCTCGGCACCGACGGGGTCGGCTACGACCAACTCGGCCGGTTGATGCTCGGCGGCCAGACCTCGATCGTGGTCGGGCTGGCGGCGGGGATCCTCGCCACCTTCCTCGGCACGGTCTGGGGTGCGGTCGCCGGTTTCGCCGGCGGCTGGGTGGACGCCGCCATGATGCGGGTGGTCGACGCGATGATGTCGATCCCGTCGCTCTTCCTCTTCATGCTGCTGGCCGCGATCGTCACGCCGAGCGTGCCGATGCTGATCCTCATCATCGGCGCCTTCGCCTGGCTCGGCCCGGCCCGGCTGGTCCGGGGCGAGGCGCTGAGCCTGCGCTCCCGGGAGTACGTCCAGGCGATGCGGGCGATGGGCGGCACCGGCGGCCGTGCGGTACGCCGGCACATCGTGCCGAACGCCATCGGCACGGTGATCGTGAACGCGACCTTCCAGGTTGCCGACGCGATCCTCTACGTCGCCTACCTGTCCTTCCTCGGCCTCGGTGTCCCGCCGCCGGCCGCGAACTGGGGCGGGATGCTCTCCGACGGGCTCGCGGACACCTACAGCGGCCACTGGTGGCTGCTGTATCCGCCCGGAATCGCCATCATCCTCATCGTGCTCGCCTTCAACTTCATGGGCGACGGGCTGAGGGACGCCTTCGAGGTCCGCCTCCGGCGCCGGTAGGGGGAGTTGGGGAAATGAGCGCACCGATCAACTCGACCGCCGGGACCGGGCAGGTGTCCGGCCGGTCCGGATCGCTGCTGGAACTGCGGCACCTGCGTACCGACATCGCGCTGCGACGCGGCACGGTGCACGCCCTGGACGACGTCAGCCTGGAGGTCCGGCCGGGGGAGACCCTCGGCATCGTGGGCGAGTCGGGCAGCGGCAAGACGATGACCGCGCTGTCGGTGATGGGCCTGCTGCCGTCGGGTGGCGAGGTGGTCGGCGGAGAGATCCTCTTCGAGGGCCGCGACCTGCGGTCGCTGCCACCGGAGGAGGTACGCCGGATCCGTGGCGTCCGGATGGGCATGGTCTTCCAGGACCCGTTGACCTCGCTGAACCCGACGATGCGGATCGGCACCCAGGTCGCCGAACCGCTGCGGGTGCACCAGGGGGTCGGCAAGGCGCAGGCCCGGGAGCAGGCGATCGACATCCTCCGCCGGGTCGGGATGCCCCGCCCGGACAAGGTGGTCGACAACTATCCGCACGAACTCTCCGGCGGGATGCGGCAGCGGGTCGCCATCGCGATGGCGCTGGTCTGCTCGCCCCGGCTGCTGATCGCGGACGAGCCGACGACCGCGCTCGACGTGACCACCCAGCGGCAGATCCTCGAACTCATCGACGACCTGCGGGAAGAGTTCGGGATGGCGGTCGTGCTGGTCACCCACGACCTGGGCGTGATCGCCGGCCGGGCCGACCGGGTCGCGGTGATGTACGCCGGCCGGGTGGTCGAGACCGCCAGCACCGGCGAACTGTTCCGGTCGCCCCGGCACCGCTACACCGAGGCGCTGATGGAGGCGCTGCCGGAGTCGGCGACCCGGGAGCCGAACGGCCGGCTCTACAGCATCCCCGGGCTGCCGCCGGACCTGTCCCGGCCGCTGACCGGCTGCCGGTTCGCGCCCCGCTGCCGGTACGCGACCGACGACTGCCGGAGCAGCGAGGTCGCCCTGACCGCCGGGCCGCACCAGTACGCCTGCCTGCACCCGGTGACCGTGTCGTCAGCCCCGGCGCCCGGGTCGCCCGCTGCCGCCACCGCCGGGACGCCGACCGCCGTCAGCCCCGCGACGCCGCCGAACGCCGGCCCTGGCGAGGCGGGTACGTCGGCCGTGGCGGCCGAGCCCCGGACGGGTGCACCGGCACCGGCGCCGCGTCCGGCCGGGCCGGCCGGGACAACGGAGTCCCGGTCGGCAGCACCGGCACCGATCCTGTCGATCCGCGAGCTGGTCAAGGACTACCCGGCGAACGGTGGCGGGCTGTTCCGCCGCGCCGCCGGGCGGGTGAGCGCGGTCGCCGGGGTGTCACTGGACGTCCAGCCGGGCGAGACGTTCGGGCTGGTCGGCGAGTCCGGGTGCGGCAAGTCGACCGTGGGCCGCCTGGTGGTCGGGCTGGAGCGGCCGACCGCCGGGCAGGTCGTGCTGGACGGTACCGACATCGCGAGCCTGGACCGGCGGGAACGCCGCCGGATGCACCGGCAGGTCCAGTTGATGTTCCAGGACAGCTACGCGGCGATGAACCCGCGGATGCGGGTCGACGCCATCCTCGCCGAGCCGCTGGAGATCCAGCAGGTGGGCGACGGGGCGGCCCGGCGGGCCCGGATCGCCACCCTGCTCGACCAGGTGGGGCTCTCCCGACGGGTGCTGGAACGCTATCCGCACGAGTTCTCCGGTGGCCAGTTGCAGCGGATCGGGCTGGCCCGGTCGCTGGCCCTGCAACCCCGGCTGATCGTCGGGGACGAGCCGGTCAGCGCGCTGGACGTGTCGATCCAGGCGCAGGTGCTCAACCTGATGCGGGACCTGCAACGCGAACTCGGCCTGGCGTACGTCTTCATCAGCCATGACCTCTCCGTCGTCGACTACATGTCGGACCGGATCGGGGTGATGTACCTGGGCAAGCTGGTCGAGGTCGGTCCGGCGCACAGCGTGGTCCGGTCCGCCCGGCACCCGTACACCCAGGCGCTGATCGACGCGGTCCCGTCCGCCAGCCCCGATGCCGCCGCGGACCGGGGGAGCATGAGGATCCAGGGTGAGCTGCCGAGCGCGGTCAACCCGCCCACCGGATGCCGGTTCCGCACCCGCTGCCCGATCGCGGCCGAGATCTGCCGGACGGAACCGCCGTTGACCGGCGGCGTTCACCAGGTGGCGTGCCACTTCCCGCTGCGCCCGGAGTCGAGCGCGGCGACCGCCGGGGCGGGCGCGGCCGGATAGCGAGCCACCCCGAGCTGGTCGGCGTGGCCGGGTCGGCGGTGCCCGGACCGCCGGACTCCGACCCGGACCCGGTCACCCGTGGCCGGGTCGGGGCGGCCGGACCGCCCGGCGGTCGGTCAGGCGGTCGGGAAGCCGTACCGGGCGGCGTGCTCGGGGTCGGCGGGGTCGATCTGCCGGATCCCCTCGTCGGCGAGTCGCTTGTTGACCTCGTCGAGGTGGTCCCGCACCAACCGCGCCTCCTCCTCGGTGACCCGGCCCCGGTGCGGCTTGCCGGCGTGCTCCCGGGTGGCGTAGTCGACCCGTTCCCGGCTCGCCTTTGCCGGGCGTACCCGTTCGGCGGTCCGCAGCAGTTGGGCCATTGGCACGTCGGTGGCGAGCGCGTCGAACTCGCTGGCGGTGAGCACGACCCGGCGGGGAGCGTCACCCGGCTGACCGTCGTGGATCTCCACCACCGCGACGTCGAGCGCCGCGTCGTCGATGCTCTCGACCTCGGTCGGCTCGGCTTCCAACTGCACCGGCCCGGCGACCAGGTCGGGGTGGTCCAGCACCACGATCCGGACCACCTCGTCGGCGGACTGGACCACCTTGCCACTCAAGTCGGAGACGTGAACCGTCCGCTTACCCATGCCTGCGATATCTCCTGTCCGGGCGGGGCCGCCTGACGCCAGCTCCTCGGCGGGCGACGGCCAGCAACAGAAATTACCCGACAGGTGTGCGAACCGCCCGGTGGGGGCCAGGGTGTGTCCCGGTACCTACATCTCCTGACTGTCCCGCTTCATCCCCTCCCGTCGCAACCGGCACCACCACCGCCCGCGCTGCCTGCCCAAGGCCGGTGCGGACGGTCCGTCGTCGCCCGCGCCCGGCCTCGCGGGAATATCCGTACTCCGTACGGTGTACAATGTAAGGAGTTAGTTCGACCGTCCGGGAGCCGCTCGTGAAAATCACCTCCTCCGCCGTCTCGCTGAACGTGGCGGACGTCGCCGCCTCCAGCAGTTTCCTCGTCACGCACTTCGGGTTCCGCGAGGCGATGGCCGCTGACGGCTTCGCGTCGCTGACCAGGGACGACGCCGGGATGAACGTCATCTTCCTGCGCCAGGGCCTGCCGTCGCTGCCGGCCGACCAGCGCGACGACCACGCGCGTGGCCTGATCCTGGCCTTCGTCGTCGACGACCTGGAGGGCGAACTCGCCCGCCTCCAGGCCGAGGGCGTGACCATCACCATGCCGCTCACCGTCGAGGAGTGGGGCGAGCGGGCCTTCCAGGTGCGCGACCCCAACGGCGTCATCGTCCAGTTGGTCGACTGGAACGGACCCAGCCAGTAGACCCGAGCCGCCCCGCCGTGGCCCGCCGACAGGTGCCGGCGGGCCACCGCGTCCTCGGCGGCTCGCCCGTCGGATCGACGGTCAGCTTCCGGTTCCGCCTCGGCTGCGGCCGGCGGGGACGAGACGCGAGCTGTACAGGCCGGCACTGGTGACGCCGTAGAACGGAGGCAGGATGATGAAGATCACTAGCCCGGCCAGCGGTGTGACCAG
Organism: Plantactinospora sp. ZYX-F-223; assembly: GCF_039649625.1. Classification (NCBI taxonomy): domain Bacteria; kingdom Bacillati; phylum Actinomycetota; class Actinomycetes; order Micromonosporales; family Micromonosporaceae; genus Plantactinospora; species Plantactinospora sp. ZYX-F-223. Next base: position 82,027 of record NZ_JBDJAV010000003.1, read on the forward strand.
GCCACCGAGGAGACCACCCACGGCGTACAGCAGCACCCCGATCAGCGCCCGAAGTCGTTCGCTGGGGAAGAACCGCTCGTCGACCCCGTCGACCAGTAGGTCCCGGTGCCTGGCCAGGTAGTGGAAGAACGCCAGCCAACTCGCGCAGAGCAGCGCGCCGACCAGCGCGTAGAGGGCGGTGGCGACGCGCTGGTCGGCGACGTCGTGTTCCTGTAGCGCCCGGGAGAGCACGGCGGTCGGAAACGGCAGCAGTGCGGTGCTGAACAGGACGAGCAGGTTCATCCAGTGCAGTCCCCGGTCAGCCTGCCGGATCCGGCTGAACGTGGCCTTGTGGTTCAACCAGACGACGGCGATGTACAGGTACGACGCCACGTACGCCGCATAGCTGGGCCACTGGTCCAGCAGCCCGGACAGCAGTTGGCCCGGCTCGACCTCCGGCACCCGCAGGTCCAGCACCAGCAGGGTGATGACGATCGCGAGGACGGCATCGCTGAAGCCCTCGGCACGGACGGTGTCCGTCCGTGCCACGATGTCGTCGGTTGGCCCACCCACGGCGATCGGCTACCCAGGAGCGGTATCGGTAATCGCCGCCGCAGCACCTCGTCCGTCCCGGCATCCCGGGCCGGCTCGGGTTGAACCGGCGGAGATGGACTTCGGGTGCCCTGCCCGGCGGCCGGTCCGGGCGGGACCGGCCGCCGACCCCGAGGCGCGTCAGTTGAGACCGCGCGGGATCCGCCAGAAGGCGAATCCGGCCAACAGCGCGGCGAGCGCCAGGTACATTCCCAGCTCCAGCCACTGGAAGGTCCAGTACCGGTCGGCGGGTTGGTACGACAGGACCATGTGGAAGTTCTTCGACTCGACGCACGCCATGTGCACCTCCGGCGAGGTGTGCGGGCAGTTCTCGAACTGCTCCTGGCTCGCCGGCTTGCCGGAGGCGTCGAACAGCTGCGGGTTGCCGGTCAGCACCCAGGCGCCCGGTACGGCGTACCCCTCGGTCCGGACAGCGCCCGACGGGTTGAGGCTCAGGCCCCTGGCGCCGGCGGCGGTCCAGGCGACCGTCTCGGTGACGGCCGGTTGCAGGTGCGGGCGGACCAGGGTGGGCATCAGGATCTGCAGCAGGACGAACCCGGCGAGCAGGATGGCCATCGCGGGGAGGGTCCGGCGGATCAGCAACCCGACGGTGATCCCGGCGACGACCGCGAACGCGGCGTAGCCGAGCGGGGCGATGTTGCGGGTGGGGAAGTACAGGGGGTCGAACCGGCCCTCGAACAGCTTGTCGTACGGGCTGGCCGCCCAGGTCAGCAACAGGCTCAGCACGCCGGTGACGACCACTCCGGCCAGGGTGACGAGACCGAGTTTGACGGCCAGCCAGCGGGTGCGGGTGACGCTCTGGTTCCACACCAGCCGGTGGGTGCCGGTCTCGAACTCCCGGGCGAGCAGCGGCGCACCCCAGAATGCCCCGAGGATGCCGGGGATCAGCACGACCAGAAAGCCGGTCAGCAGCAGGGGCGTGAAGTAGGCGTTCTCGAAGAGGTCCTTGGCCGTCTCGGCGTTGCACCCGGCGCAGTCGACGTTCGCCTCGTAGGCGTTGCGGATGCGCAACCCGAGCACGACCAGGTAGGTCGCGAGCGCGGCCAGTACCGCGACGGCGACCACCGCCTGGCCGCGGAACTGACGCCAGGTCAGCCAGATCATCGGGAGACCTCCAGGGGCTGCACGGTGTTGGGGGTGCCGGCGGGTTCGGTGGCCCGGCCCAGGTAGGCGAGGACCATCTCCTCCAGGTCGAGGTGCTCCGCGGCGGGCAGGCGGTCGGGCAAGGTACCGGTGGCGTCGCGGACGATCAGCGTGGTCTGCCGGGCGGTGTGGGTCGCCTGGACGACCTCGACCCCCGGGGGTGGCGGATCGAGGTCGCCGCGCGCCGCGACCAGCCGGTAGTGGGTGGCGAGCAACTCCTCCACGTCGCCGACGAGCTGGACCCGGGAGGCAGCCAGCACGACCAGGTGGTCGCAGACCCGTTCCAGGTCACCGAGCAGGTGTGAGGAGAGCAGGACGCTGACCTCCAGTTCGGCGACGAACTCCATCAGGCTCTGCAGGAACGCCCGCCGGGCGAGCGGGTCGAGGGCGGCCACCGGCTCGTCGAAGATCATCAATTGCGGCCGTTTGGCGGCGGCGAGCGTCAGGGCGAGTTGGGCGCGCTGGCCGCCGGAGAGCCGCCCGGCCTTCTGCGTCGGGTCGAGGCCGACCTGGCTGACCCGCTGCTGTGCCAGCCGGTCGTCCCAGCCCGGGTTCAGCCGGGCGCCCAGCCGCAGGTGGTCACCGACGGTCAGGCCAGGGTAGACGGGGGTGTCCTGGGCGACGAAACCGACCTTGGCCAGTTGCGCCGCGTTCGCGGCGGGCCGGGAGCCGAGCACCTGGATGGTGCCGGCCGTCGGCGCGATCATGCCCGAGGCGAGGTTGAGCAGTGTGGACTTGCCGGCGCCGTTGGGGCCGACCAGGCCGACCACCCGCCCGGCGGGGATGCTCAGGGTCACGTCCGTGAGTGCCTGGCGCCGGCCGTAGCGCTTGCCGAGTGCGTCGGTCCGCAGGACCGGGGTCATGGGGTCACCTCTGTTGCCTTCCGGAATGTGGTCATGAAGAGGGCTTCGATGCTGTCCGCGTCCAGGCCCGCGCGCTGCGCCCTGGACAGCCACGCGACCAGCTCCGCGCGGAGCGATTCGTGCGCGGCGAGGGAGTCGTCGGTCAGCGTCCGGGTCACGAACGTCCCCACCCCCGGGCGGGGTGAGACCAGACCCTGGTGCTCCAGCTCCCGGTAGGCCTTCAGGACCGTGTTCGGGTTGATCGCCAACCGCGCCACGACCTCCTTGACCGTCGGGAGCTGGTCACCGGCGGAGAGCAGGCCGAGCCGCAGCGCCTGCTGGACCTGCTGGACCAGCTGGAGATACGGAGCGAGGCCCGAGCGGGTGTCCAGGTGGAAGTCGATCACTGCTACCTCTATTTATCTAGTCTCCTAGCACTATAGAGGTACAGCACTGACAGTTGTCAAGGACGGTCGACCGGGTCGGCGCGGCGCCGGGCCGGTGGTCGGGCGTACGTCCGGAAACCGCCGTTGGTCCGATAGGCACATCAACCGACGCTGATCTAAGTTCTACGGCAGTTGGCCGCCGCACCCGGATCGTCCTGCGCGCGGCGGCGGTGGACGGACGGCGGGGGGCGCTCGTGCGGATTCAGCTGCTCGGTCCGGTGCGGGCCTGGCGCGACGGCGAACCGCTCGACCTGGGGCCCGCCGCCCGCCGGGTGGTGCTGGGCCTGCTGGCGCTGGCCGGCGGCAAGCCGCTGCTGCGCGGCGAACTCATGAGCGGGCTCTGGTACGACCGGGAACCGCCGACCAGCGCGGCGAACGTCATCCAGACCCACGTCAAGCACCTGCGCCGGCTGCTGGAGCCGGAGCGGCGCCCCCGGGACCAGGGCACCGTGTTGCGGCTGGTCGGCGACGGCTACGCGCTGCACCTGCCCGACGCCGGGCTGGACGTCACGCGGTTCCGGCATCGGATCGACGCGGCCGCGACCGCGCAGCGGCGCGGGCAGCTCGACGCGGCGGCGGAACTGCTCGGCGAGGCACTGGCGCTGTGGCACGGTCCACCGCTGGCTGACATCCCCACCCTGGCGAGCCACCCGAAGGTGGTCGCGCTCGCCGGCGAGCGGCAGGCGGCACTCGGCCGGTACGGCGAGGTGATGATCGCCGCCGGTCGGGCCGCCGAGGGGTTGCCGATCCTGGCGGAGGCGGCGGTGGCCGCGCCGCTGGACGAGGCGGCGCACGCCCGGCTGATCCGGGCGTACCACGCGGCCGGGCGGCGGGGGCAGGCGTTCGCCGCGTACCACGAGGTGCGCCGGCGGCTCGCCGACGACCTCGGCGTGGCCCCCGGGCCGGCGCTGGCGGCCGCACACACCGCGTTGCTGCACGACGAGGAGCCGACCGCCCGCCCGACCGGACCGGAGACCGTGACCGTCGGGGCGGCCCGGGGCGCGCCCAAGCCGGCGCAGCTTCCGGCGGACCTGGCGGAGTTCACCGGCCGGACGGCCGAGCTGTCCCGGCTCGACGGGCTGCTGGACCGGGCGACCCGGCCGCCCGGACCGGCGGCGACCGTGATCGCCGTGGTCTCCGGCACGGCCGGCGTCGGCAAGACCAGCCTGGCGGTGCACTGGGCGCACCAGGTGGCGCACCGGTTTCCCGACGGCCAGCTCTACGTCAACCTGCGCGGCTTCGACCCGGCCGGCCCGGCGGTGGACCCGGCCGAGGCGGTGCGGCAGTTCCTCGACGCGCTCGGAGTGCCCGCCGAGCGGATCCCGACCGACCTCGACGCGCAGGCCGCGCTCTACCGAAGCCAGATGTTCCACCGGCGGATGCTGGTACTGCTGGACAATGCCCGGGACGCCGCCCAGCTTCGCCCGCTGCTGCCCGGCGGCCCCGGCTGCCTGGTCGTGATCACCAGCCGGGCCCGGCTGGCGGACCTGGTGGCGATCGAGGGTGCCGGGCCGGTGCCGGTGGACCCGCTGCCGGCCCGGGAGGCCCGGGAACTGCTGCTGCGGCGGATCGGCGGGCACCGGGCCGGCGACGAGCCGCAGGCGGTGGCCGACATCCTGGCCCGGTGTGCCGGGCTGCCGCTGGCGCTGGCGATCGTGGCCGCCCGGCTCGCCACCAGCCGGGACCTCGCCCTGACCGACCTGGCCGGCCAGCTACGCCGGGGCGCCGACCGGCTCGACGCGTTGAGCACCGGCGACCCGACCACCGACCTGCGGGCGGTCTTCTCCTGGTCGTACCGGTCGCTCAGTCCCGCCGCGGCGCGACTGTTCCGGCTGCTCGGCCTGCATCCCGGGCCGGACCTCTCGGCCGCCGCCGCAGCCAGTCTCGCCGGCCGGCCGCCGGCCGAGACCCGGGAGACGCTGGCCGAGCTGACCCGCGCGAACCTGGTCGGGCAGCGGTCGGCCGGCCGGTACGCCCCGCACGACCTGCTGCGGGCGTACGCGGCAGAAGTGGCCGAGCGGTTCGACTCGGAGCGGCGGCGGTGGGCCGCCGTCGACCGGCTACTCGACCACTACGTGTACAGCGCGGACGCCGCCGACGGGCTGTTGCGGACCGAGCCGAGCCCTCTTCCGCTCGGCCGGTCGCGCCCCGGAGTCACCCCGGAGCGTCCCGCCGACCACCAGCGGGCGCTGGACTGGTTCGCCGCCGAACGCGTCGTGCTGCTGGCCCTCCTCGAACACGCCGCCAGCACCGGACGCGACATGCAGACGTGGCAGCTCGGCTGGGCGCTGGGCACCTACCTGGACCGAAGCAGCCACTGGTACGACCTGGTCGGTACCCAGCGCGCCGCGGTGGCCGCCGCCCGCCGGCTGGCCGAACCGGCAGCCCAGGCGGTCGCGCACCGGTTCCTCGCCCGCGCCTACACCCGGCTGGCCCGTCTCGACGACGCGGACGCCCAGCTCCGCAACGCCCTGGAGCTGTACGGCCGCTCCGGTGACCGGGTAGGGCAGGGCCACACGCACCTGAACCTGTCGCTGATGTGGGAGCGGCGGGGCCAGCTCCCCGAGGCGCTCGACCACGCCCGGCGGGCGCTCGGGCTGTTCCAGGCCGCCGGTAACCGGCACGGGGAGGCGCGGGCGCGCAACGCGGTCGGCTGGTACCACACCCTGCTGGAGGACCACGTCTCGGCGCTGGCCTACTGCGAGCAGGCCCTCGTCCAGCTCCAGGAACTCGACGACCGCAACGGCCAGGCCAACACCTGGGAGAGTCTGGGGCGGGCGCACCACCATCTCGGCCACCGGTCGCGGTCGCTGCGCTGCTACGACCACGCGCTGCGGCTCTACCGGGCGCTCGGCGACCGCCACCTGGAGGGCATCACGCTGTCGCACGTCGGCGACACCCATCACGCCTTCGGAGACCTGCGCGCCGCCGGGGACGTCTGGCGGGAGGCGTTGGAGGTGCTTGGCGAGGTCGACCACATCGAGGCGGGGAAGGTGCGTACCAAGCTCGCCGCGCTCGACCACCCGGGCCAGGTGGTCGGGACCGGGGTCGGCGCCGACGGCTCCGCGTCCCGCCGGTGGTGAGGGAGGGTCGGGTCAGAAGCTGGCCGGCAGCCCGAACGCCGCGAACAGGTGCGCGTCGAACGCGGTGATCTCGGCGATGAGCTGGTCCGGCACCCGCAGCACGAGAGGCCGGAGGGCGGGGCCGACAATCGACCGACCCGGCCCTCGGCCGGTCCCGCTACTCCTCCGGTCAGCGCGGCGCCGGCAGCGTCGTCGTCCATAGTGCACGGCCGTCCTGGTCCCGCAGGTGTACGGTCAGCGCCCCGGTCGGGCCGTCGATCGCCGCCTCGCCGAAGTGCTGGAATCCCTCGGCCGGCGAGGTGTTCGCCCGGGGCGGGGCGTGCACGAAGACCGCCCGGGGCCCGAACGTGCCGTCCAGGGTGTTCGGCCCGAACGCGCCGCGGACCCGGCGGGCCCCGCGCAGGTCGGGACGGCGGCCGACCTCAAGGTGCAGCCGTCCGGCCCGGTCCGCCCGGGTCCACACCACGGCGGAGTGCGCGGTCGCGTCGCCGCTCTGCACCCCGTGGGTCAGCACCGGGCGTCCGCCGGGCCGCCAGCCGGGCGCGCCGGACCGCGCCGCCCGGTCGGGGGCGGCGGTCGCGGCGGCGCCGCCGAGCAGCGCGCCGCTGGCGAGTCCGGCTCCGGCGGTCAGGCCGGCGCGGAGCAGGGTACGCCGATCAAGTGCGGTCATCGGTCCTCCGAATCTGGGTGGAAACTCCGATCGGACCGAGGTCTACCGACCGGATGTTGCCTGACCACCCGGCTTCGGTGACCAGCGCCTCAACCGCACGCGAACGGCTGCCCCGGCGGCCGGACCCGCACGGCGGGGGCGCGGGGGTTTCCGGTGCCGGCGGCCGGGTAGGGAACTGCGGCTCTGCCGCCCGCGCGACCAGCGCCTTCCGGCGGTGGCACAGTGCCCGGCGCACCCGTGGCGGGCAGGATCCGGGCAAGGAGGACCCGTGGCGTCGAAGGAGTACCGCAAGGACCCGGAGGCCGTTTCCCGGCTGTCCCAGCAGCAGTACCACGTCACCCAGGAGAGCGGGACGGAACCGCCGTTCCGGAACGCCTACTGGGACACCAAGGAGCCCGGCATCTACGTCGACGTCGTCTCCGGCGAGCCGCTGTTCGCCTCGATCGACAAGTACGACAGCGGTACCGGGTGGCCGAGCTTCACCGCGCCGATCGAACCGGCGAACGTGGTGGCGATCGACGACACGAGTCTCGGGATGGTCCGTACCGAGGTGCGGTCGGCGCACGGGGACAGCCACCTCGGCCACCTCTTCGACGACGGCCCACGGGAGCGGGGCGGGATGCGGTACTGCATGAACTCCGCCGCGCTGCGCTTCGTCCCGCTGGCCGACCTCGAACGCGAGGGCTACGGCGAGTACCGCCGACTCTTCGAGGGCGCGGACGGAAGCTGACCTGCCGTGGTCAGCGGGTCGTCGGCTGAGCCTGTCGTCGGGAGAGGGCGAGCCTGCGTCGCTCTCGGTCGACTTCGATGACGACGACCGTGACCTCGTCGCCGACCTGGACGACATCCGACGGGGCTTCCACGGGCGTCCACGCGAGTTCCGGGATGGGAACCAGTCCCTCGATTCCGTCGGCGACCTCGACGAAGGCGCCGATCGGGACCAGCTTGGTGACCCGTCCATGCAGTTTCCGGCCCACCACAGTGCCGTCGGCGAATATCTGGAAGGGGTCCGGTTGCGTCGCCCGCAAGGACAGTCTGGCCTCCAGATTCCATGTGTCGAACTGGAGGAACTCACCCGAGACGCGCTGTCCGACCTGCACGACTTCGGAGGCTGACCGGAAGGGCCGCCAGGACAACTCGGCGAACGAGATGAACCCGACGCCGGGGAAGACGGGGTGGTCGGGGCCGTCGTCCAGCGCCACGAACACGCCGAACCGCTCGATCGCTGCGACGGTGCCGGACGGGAGCTCGCCGCGGTGCAGTGATTCCAGGAACGACCAGAGTTCGGGGTTCTCAGCCGGCCCGTCCATACTGCCCAGCCTGTCACGCCAACCCGCGAACCTGTTCGCGGCAGCACTATCGACCTTGGCGGGACGGCCGGCGGCGGGCCCGCCAGATGGCGAATCCGCCGACCGCCACCAGGACCAGCAGCGTCACCGCCACCGCACCGACGAAGGCGCCGGTGACGTCCTGGCTCGATTCCGCTGCCCGGTCCCGATCGAATGGCCTGTTGTCGGGAGTGGCGTGGGTGCTGGGCGAGGGGGAGGGCGTCGGCTCCCGATCCGCGCTCGGATAGCGCAACAGCACCGGGTCGGCGGCGGACTCGCCGTCCGCCTTCTCCGAGAGCGTCAGCAGTGCCGTCCCGTCCGGGGCGTACGTGACCGTCTCACCCTGTGGCTCGTCGGGCAGCGGTACGACCCGGGGCGTCCCCCCGGTGACGGCGCGGACCACGTCGCCGTCGGTGACGTCGAACTCCAGGGCGTCGGCGTAGGTGCGCAGGACCACCCGGCGGCCGTCTGGGGCGACCGCGCCGCCGGTGACGAGTTGCCGCCCGAAGATCGAGAACGGATTGCTGGTGCTGCTCCTCGGCAGGGTGAACTGGCCGGCCTTGCGCAGCGGAGTGGTCTGCCCGGCCCGTAGCGCCCGGGCCGGGGTGTAGAGACCGGGCGTACCGGAGTCCTTGGTGACGATGATCGGGGTGCCGTCGCCGGAGAGCAGCAGCGCCTCCGCGTCGTGTGCGCCGTCCGGATAGCTGACCCGGTGCAGCACCGGCGACTGGGCACCCGGGGCCAGTTTCCAGAGCGCGACGGTCTCGCGTACCCGGTCGTTGTCGCCGATGTCGCCGATCCAGATGGTGCCGTCCGGGGCCCGGGTCAGGTCCTCGGTGTCCCGGGGTGGGGACGGATAGCGGACGGAGCGGGTGACCGCGCAGTCCCGGTCGAGGAAGAAAATCCGCCGCCGGTTCTCCACATCGGAGCTGTCGTTGACCACCACGTAGCCGTCCTCGGTGGCGGCCAGCCCGGAGACCTCGGGTAGCCGCTTGTCGTCGACGGTGCAGACCGGGGTGCCGGCGGCGGCGCGGATGCCGGCCGCCACCTGCCCGGGTGGTGGCCCGGCAGCGGCGGGCCGGCCGGCCGCGCCACCGACCGGAAGGACCAGCACCGCCGCCGCCACGAGGGTCACCAGGCGCCGCATCCGGCAAGTGTGGCACGGGGTTTCACGTTTCGAGCCGGGTACCCGGCGGGGTCAGCCCATCGCGGTACCGTCGCCTGTCATGTCGCCTCCTGCGGTACCGGAGCCGCCCTCTCCGGTGGTACCGGAAGCGGGTCTTCCTGCGATGCCGGACGCACCTCGCCGGTGCCGCGCAGCGGGCGCCCGCCGGCAGGGCCGGTGACTGTCGCGCCGTTCCGGGCCCCACCAGGGGCCGTGGTGATGGCGGTGCCACGGCGGGGCCGGGCGTGCGGCCCGGTCCCGGTCCCGGACTCGCGGACGAAGTCGACCGCCCGGCGTACGACCTCGGGGTCGGCCAGGATGCGTCCGTGCCCGAGCCCGTGGGTGCGGTGCAGCCGGCCCGGCCAGGCGGTGGCCATGGTGGCGCCGTCGGCCGGGTACACCTCCCGGTCGCTGCGGTCCTGCACGACCAGCAGCGGCGGCAGCTCGCCGGCCCGGTCGGCTCGTGTTCCCAGGTCGTAGTCGGTGATCGGCCGGCCGACCAGCGACTCCATCGCCGCGATGAGCCGGTCACCGACCACCGGGCCGATGCCGAGGGTCCGCCGGAACGCCTGGATGTAGGGGAGGGGGTCGGCCATCGGGGCGATCATCACCAGCCGGCGCACCGGCAGCCCGTCGAGGACGGCGAGCCCGGTCGCGCTGGCGCCGAGCGAGTGGGCGATCACGGCGTGCGCCGGGCCGTGGGCCCGGACGACCGCCGTCAGCGCGTCGGCGAACTCGCTGAGCGTGGCGCGGTGCGGGCCGAGCACGCCCGGTCCGGACCGGCCGTGACTGAGCGCGTCCCAGGCGACCACCCGGTAGCCGGCCGCCACCAGCGTGGGGACGAATCCATGCAGTTGGCTGGCGGAGCCGCCCCAGCCGTGCGCCAGGTAGACGAAGGGGCCGCTGCCCCAGGCCCGACCGGTGACCGTACCGCCGTTGACCTCGACGGTGAACGGGGCGCCGTCGTACGGGCCGGTGAAGGTCGTGGCGCCGCTCGGCCCGGCCGGCACGGTGGGTGCGGCGGTGCGCCGGCGGGGCGGGGTGCACCAGAGTCGCAACGCGAGCCGGCCGCCGGCCGCCGGCGCCAGGTGTTCGAGGGTACGGAAGACGACTCGCAACCCGCCGGTCGTGGCGGCGCGGCGAATGGAACGAACGATCGTGCTTTTTTTGCGCCGGACGTGTGGACTGGTCATGACGGCTCCTCGGGTTGTGGTGCGCTCAGTCGGACTTCGGTCGTGCCGCGTCCAGCAGGGCCTCGAAGGCCTGCCGGGTCCAGGTCTCGGTGCGCGGATCGTTCAACAGGCGGCGCGCGTGGAAGGCGCCGAGCATGACGCTGTGCAGGTCGTGGGCGAACCGCTCGGGATCGGCGGCCTCGTCGAACTGGCCCTCGGCGATCCCGGTCCGGAAGATCTGCGCGATGACGTCGGAAAGGTCCCTGTGGTCGGCGACCAGTTGGTCCCGGACCGGGCCCGGCTGGTCGTCGAACTCGGTGGAGGCCGAGACGAAGAGGCAGGCGGCGGCGACGTTGACGCTCTCCACCCAGTTCTCGAAGAGGGCTCGCATCCGGGCCTCGCCCCGGGGGGCGCGCAGTGCCGGGCGTACCACCTCGGCGGTGAAGGCGTCCTTGGCGTAGCCGAGCACCTGGAGGTGCAGCGCCTCCTTGGAACGGAAGTGTGCGAACAGGCCGCTCTTGGACATGTCCAGCCGGGCGGCGAGTGAGCCGATCGTGAGGCCGCCGAGACCGAGCCGGCTGGCGACCTCGGTCGCCTCCGCCAGCACCGCCTGCCGGGTGGCCGCACCCTTGCTCACCCGGCATTGATAGCACGGTCGTTCGCATCCTGCCAAGGGTGCGCGCCGGTACGGTGCACCGGCACCGCGCCGGGGAGTTCGGCGAGGAGGTCACTGTCGTAGTGGGCGGCCACTCCGACGGTGGAGAAGTCGGAGGTCACCAACTGTCGCCGGCCTCTCCGGCCGGCCGGACCGCCGTCGTCCACCGACCTCATATAGCTGAAACCCCATCGACTTAGTGGGTTGTTGTCGAGGCTCCGTCACCGCCGGCATCGCGGATGTGAACTAGCCATTTAGCTGCTGTTACGCGGGAAGATGAACGGCGACGGCCGATGTGTTGTGCCCGCCGTGTGCCTCGTAGGCGGCTCCGTACCGGCTACTTCTCATAGTCTGGAACGGCGTTGACCGGGTCCGAGCGGCCCCGCAGGATGGATCACATGCAGCGGCGATACGTACTCCTCCTCATCAGCCGCCTGCACATCGATCTGGCGCGTCACGCCAGCGCAGGCTGTCCCCGCTGACCTCGACCGTCCCGGCCCTCCGCCGGCCGCGTCGGTTCGCGCTCGGCTACGCCGCGACCTTCGCCCCGCGGGGGCGGGCGCTCGCCGCCCGCTGAACCCGCCACACGTCATCCCGCCGCACACCGTCGTGCGGGCGACCTCGCCTTCCTGATCCATTCCACCGAGACCGGCGCTCCCTCCTCCGTGACGGGCCGCGCCGGCGATGGTCGCTGCCCACCTGCCGTCGAACGGCGGCAGCTTCCGGCCGGTTAGGAGAGACGTCATGACCGTCACCGATGTCACCTCGCTCGACACCCCGATCGACGCGCCGCGGTTCCGGGCGCTGCTGCGCCGGCAGGCCGCTTCGGTGACCGTGGTGACCGCTGCCGGGGAACCGCCGGTCGGCTTCACCGCGACCTCGTTCACCTCGGTCTCGCTGCACCCGCCGCTGGTCTCCTTCTGCCTGGCCCGGACGTCGTCGAGTTGGCCGACCGTGGCCCGCACCGGGCACGTCGCCGTACACCTGCTCGCGCAGGGGCAGCACGAGGTGGCCCGTACGTTCGCGACCAGCGGCATCGACCGGTTCGCCCAGCACCCCGGGTGGCGACCCGGCCCGTACGGGGTGCCACTGCTGGACGGGCCGGTGGCCTGGCTGGTGTGCCGGGTCGTCGAACGCGTCGTCGCCGGTGACCACGCGATCGTGCTGGCCGAGCCGCTCGCCGGTGAACACACCGAGGACGGCGAGGCGCCGCTGCTCTACCACATGGGTCGGTACGCCTCGCTCGCCGCCTGAACACTGAACCTTTTTCAACTTCCCCTTGCGGTCCGTCGGACCGCAGCGTCGGACGCGGTGCGTGCGCGCCGCGCGGTTCAGGTTGAAAAAGGTTCACTCCGTCACTTCCCTCCGATCCAGTCCGCCGGCCCCCTTCGGGGCCCGTCGCGCAGGAGTCCGCCATGTCACCTCCGCCCCATCCCGCCTCTGCCCGCTCCGGGCCGCCGGTGCTCCGTCGGCGTACCCTCCTCGGCGCCGCCCTCGGGGTGGCAGCGGCCGGACTCGCCGGCTGTGCCGGCGACGACGCACCCACGGTCCGGCTGGCCTTCGACGCGCCACTGCCGGCCGAGGTACCAGGCGGCACGGTGCTGCGGGTCGGCGACAAGGAGATCCAGAAGGCGATCGAATTCTCCGGCGAGGCGGAGCGGTTCAGCTTCGAGGTCTCCTGGGCGAACATCAGCGGCGGTCCGGAGACCCTGGAGGCGTTCCGCGCCGGCGCGCTCGACCTCGGCTCGGTCGCCGACATCCCACCGATCCACGCCGCCTGGACCGGTCTGCCCACCCGGATCGTCGCCGCCAAATTCCGGCAGGACCCGGTCAACCACCCGATCTACCAGCTCGGCATCGCCCCCGGTGCCGGCGTCGGCGGCCTCGCCGACCTGCGCGGCAAGCGGATCGCCTACAGCCCCGGGCAGGCGCAGGGTGCGCTGGTGCTGCGGGTGCTGCACCGGGCCGGACTGGCCAAGGACGACGTCAAGCTGGTGGAACTGGCCAGCACCGGTGACGTGTACCCGACCGCGCTGGCCAGCCGCCAGGTCGACGTGGCGCCGATCGGCGGCATCAACATCAAGCGCTACCTGGCCAAGTACGCCCACGACGGCGGCACCACCATCTCGCACGGTCTGCGCGACGACCCCGGCCACCTCTACGCGCCCGACCGGGTCCTCCAGGATCCCGCGAAGGCGGCGGCGATCCGCGAGTACGTGCAGCGCTGGGCGCGGGCCTGGGTGTGGATCGAGCAGAACCCGGACGAGTGGATCGAGCGGTACTACGTCAAGGACCAGGGTCTGTCCCGTGCGGACGGCCGGTGGTTGGTCGACAACGCCGGAGTGCCGGACATCCCGGCCGACTGGTCCGAGGTGATCGCCCGGCACCAGCAGACCATCGACCTGCTCGCCAAGGAGACCGGCAACAAGCCGCTAGACGCGGCCGACCTCTACGACCGGCGGTACGAGCCGCTCGGCGCGGCCGCGTTCCGGGAGGGAGTGAAGTGACGACCCAGGTTGATCCGCTGACCGCCCGGCCGACCCCGGTGCCGGCTCGGGAGCCGGTGACCCCCGCCGTACGGCATCGGGACGCCCGCCGTCGACGCCGGCTCGGCCCGGGCCGGCCGATCCCGTTCGGCGCGGCGGTCGGGCCGCTGCTGCTGCTCGCGGCCTGGACGCTCGGCTCGCTGACCGGCCTGCTCGACGAGCGGACCCTGTCGGCGCCGTGGACGGTGGTGACCACCACCGGCGACCTGATCGTCAGCGGGCGACTCCAGGAGAGCCTGCTGATCTCCACGCAGCGGGCCGGGCTCGGCCTGGCCTTCGGGGTGCTGATCGGCACCGTGCTGGCCCTGGCCGCCGGGCTGAGCCGGTGGGGCGAGGCGGTCATCGACGGGCCGGTGCAGATCAAGCGGGCGATCCCCGCGCTGGCGCTGCTGCCGCTGCTCATCCTCTGGCTCGGCATCGACGAGCGGATGAAGGTCGTCACCATCGTGCTCGGCGTCTTCGTGCCGGTCTACATCCACACCCACAACGGGCTGCGCAGCATCGATCAGCGCTACGTGGAACTGGCCGAGTCGCTGCGGCTGAGTCCCGTCCAGTTCGTCCGCCGGGTGGTGCTGCCGGGCGCGCTGCCCGGCTTCCTGCTCGGCCTGCGGTTCGCGGTGGTCTCCGCCTGGCTCGCCCTGGTGGTGGTCGAGCAGATCAACTCGACCAGCGGGATCGGCTACCTGATGGAGCTGGCCCGGCAGTACGGCCAGACCGATGTCATCATCGTCGGCCTGGTGCTCTACGGCATCCTCGGACTGCTCTCCGACGGCGCCGTCCGGCTCGTGCAGAGGAGGGCACTGTCATGGCGACGCACCCTGGCGGACTGACCGTCGACACCGCCGCCGAGGCCGGCACCGGGCCGGTGGTCCGGGTGCGGGGCCTGACCCGGCGCTTCGGCGGGCGTACCGTGCTCGACGGGCTCGACCTGGAGATCGGCGAGAACGAGTTCGTCGCCCTGCTCGGCCGCAGCGGCTCGGGCAAGAGCACCCTGCTGCGGGCGCTGGCCGGGCTCGACCCGGACGTGGCCGGGGAGGGGCTGGTCGACGTACCGGGGAACTCCTCGGTGATCTTCCAGGACGCCCGGCTGCTGCCCTGGCAGCGGGTACTGGCCAACGTCGTACTCGGGTCGACCGGTGCGGCGGCGTACCGGCGCGGCCAGGAGCGGCTCGCCGAGGTCGGGCTGGCCGGTCGGGAGCGGGCCTGGCCCAACCAGCTCTCCGGCGGCGAGCAGCAGCGGGTCGCGCTGGCCCGGGCACTGGTGGGCGAGCCGAGACTGCTGCTCGCCGACGAGCCGTTCGGCGCGCTGGACGCGCTGACCCGGATCCGGATGCACGGCCTGCTCCGCGAGCTGTGCGAGCGGCACCGGCCGGCGGTACTGCTGGTCACCCACGACGTGGACGAGGCGGTCGCGCTCGCCGACCGGGTGCTGGTGTTGGAGGAGGGCCGGATCACCGTGGACACCCCGATCGAACTGCCGGCGCCGCGCCAGCACCGGCATCCGGGCTTCCTGGAACACCGTGAGCGGCTGCTCGCCGCGCTCGGCGTCAGGCAGACCGAGGAGGCCCCACGATGAGCCGGCGACCGGGCACCCTGCACCTGAACGCGTTCCTGATGGGGGTCGGGCACCACGAGGCGGCCTGGCGGCTGCCGGAGAGTGATCCGTTCGCGCACACCGACGTCCGGCACTTCCAGGAACTGGCCCGGATCGCCGAGCGCGGCACGCTCGACTCGCTCTTCCTGGCCGACAGCCCGGTGCTCTGGAACGACGTCGGCCGCCGGCCGTCCGGGGCGCTGGAGCCGACCGTGCTGCTCACCGCGCTGGCCGGGGTGACCGAGCACATCGGACTGATCGCCACCGCGTCCACGACCTACAACGAGCCGTTCAACCTGGCCCGGCGGTTCGCCTCGGTGGACCACGTCAGCGGCGGCCGGGCCGGCTGGAACATCGTCACCACCGCCGGCGCGGACGCGGCCCGCAACTTCAACCTCGACGAACTACCCGCCCACCGCGAGCGGTACGAGCGGGCCGCCGAGTTCATCGAGGTGTCGCGCAAGCTCTGGGACAGCTGGGCCGACGACGCGGCGCTCGGCGACAAGGCGGCCGGGGTCTGGGGCGACCAGGACCGGATCTTCCCGCCCCGGCACGCCGGGCGCTTCTTCAAGGTGGCCGGGGCGCTCAACGTGCCGCGTCCGCCGCAGGGCTACCCGCTGCTGGTGCAGGCCGGGTCCTCCACCGACGGTAAGGAGCTGGCCGCCCGGTATGCGGAGGCGGTCTTCACCGCCCAGCAGACCCTGACCGAGGCCCAGGCGTTCTACACCGACCTGAAGGCCCGGACCCGGGCGCTGGGCCGGGACCCGGACGGGATCAGGATCCTGCCCGGCATCGTGCCGGTGCTCGGCGGCACCGAGGCGGAGGCGCACGCCCTCGCCGACGAGCTGGACCGGCTGATCGTCCCGGAGTACGCCAAGCGGCAGCTCGGCATCATGCTCGGCATCTCCCCGGACGACCTGCACCTGGACCGGGAGCTGCCGGCCGACCTGCCCGACGAGGAGCAGATCGAGGGGGCGAAGAGCCGGCGTACCCTGATCGTCGCGCTGGCCCGGCGGGAGCGGCTGACCGTACGCCAGCTCATCGGCCGGCTCGGCGGCGGTCGCGGGCACCGCACCTTTGCCGGTACGCCGGAGCAGGTCGCCGAGGCGATCGAGGACTGGTGGGACAACGGGGCCGCCGACGGCTTCAACGTGATGCCGCCGGTGCTCCCCTCCGGGCTGGCCGCCTTCGTCGAGGAGGTGGTGCCGATCCTGCGACGGCGCGGGCTGTTCCGCACCGAGTACACCGGTCGTACTCTGCGGGACAACTACGGCCTGCCCCGCCCGGCCAACCAGTTCCGCGCCGACGCCCTCGCGACGTCCGCCTCCTAGGAGTGACATGGTCGACTACCGGCCCTTCGGCCGCACCGGAGTCCTGGTCAGCCCGCTGACCCTCGGCGCGATGAACTTCGGCAGCCGGGGCAACCCGGACCACGACGACAGCATCCGGATCATCCACCGCGCCCTGGCCGAGGGCATCAACGTGATCGACACCGCCGACGTCTACTCGCAGGGCGAGTCGGAGGAGATCGTCGGCAAGGCGCTCGCCGACGGCCGCCGCGACGAGGTCTTCCTGGCTACCAAGTTCCACGGCCAGATCGGCGCCAGCCCGCACCATCGGGGCAACTCCCGGCGGTGGATCGTCCGGGAGGTGGAGCAGAGCCTGCGCCGGCTGCGTACCGACTGGATAGACCTCTACCAGGTGCACCGGCCGGAGCCGGAGACCGACTTCGACGAGACCCTCGGCGCGCTCAGCGACCTCGTGCACCAGGGCAAGGTGCGTTACCTCGGCACGTCCACCTTCGAGCCGTCGGCGATCGTCGAGGGGCAGTGGATCGCGCAGCGCCGGGGACGGGAGCGGGTGGTCAGCGAGCAGCCGCCGTACTCGATCCTGGCCCGCGGGATCGAGCGTGAGGTGCTGCCGGTGGCCCAGCGGTACGGCCTGGCGGTGATCCCGTGGAGTCCGCTGGCCGGCGGCTGGCTCGCCGGCCGGTACCACCGGGGACTGACCGAGCCGATCTCGCGGCGGGCCGAGAGGTTTCCGGCCCGGTTCGACCCCCGGCTGCCGGCGAACGCGCGCAAGCTCGACGCGGTCGAGGCGCTCGGCACTCTCGCCGCCGAGGCGGGGCTCTCCCTGATCCACCTCGCCATCGCCTTCGTGCTGGAGCATCCGGCGGTCAGCTCCGCGATCATCGGCCCCCGGACGCTGGAGCACCTGGAGTCGCAGCTCGGTGCCGCGAAGGTGACGCTGTCCCGGGACGTGCTCGACCGGATCGACGAGATCGTGCCGCCCGGCACCACGTTGAACCCGGCCGACGCCGGGTACCAGCCGCCCGCGCTGACCGATCCCTCGGCCCGCCGCCGCTCGGCCGGCTGATCCGCCCGCACCGACGATCCGGGCCGCCCCGGACCTCGGGCCGGATGGTCGTCACCGGCCCGCCCGGCCCGCGGTCATACCGGGATGCCGGGAGCCGGCTACGAGCGGCGACCGCGCATCCGGGGGCGGGGCGGCCCGGCCGGCGCGGCGTGGCCGGGTCGGCCGGCCGGGGCGTGCCAGTCCGGCACCACCGCGCCGGCCACGGTGAACGAGCTGAAGTCGGTGGTCCGCCGGAATGCGGGCAGGGTGTAGAGGTCCCGGGCGTACGCCCACAGGTGCGGGTACGCCGCCAGGCCGGGGCAGATCGTCCGGGCGGCGTTGGCGCCAACGTCGAAGCGGACCAGGGTCACCCAGAGTCGGATGTCCGCCTCGGTCAGGGTCGGGCCGATCAGGTAGCGCCGGGTCGCCAGCCGGGCGTCGAGGGCGGCGAAGGCGTCGAGCAGCGCGACCCGGGCGGCGGCACCCTCCGCACCCGGCCGGGCGGCCGCGGGCGCACCGTGGTTGACCGCCGGGCCAAGCCAGGCGTCGAGCTCCTCGATCTCGTCGCGGTGCTCCTGCGGGTACGTGTCGACGACCGGGGTGGCGTGCCGGCGGAACCGGGTGGCGAGGTCGATGCCGATCGTCCGGTAGTCGTTGCTGACCACCGCGGCGGTGGCCCGGTCCCACAGCATCGGCACCGAGACGTGACCGTCGAAGCCCTCCTCGGTCGCCTCGTACGCCTGGCGCAGCAGCGTGAAGCCGTTCACCGGGTCCGGCCCGTACTGCTCGCGGAACGCCCAGCCGCGCCCGTCCCGGGCGTTGTCCACGTAGGAGACGCTGACCACGTCGGCGAGCCCGGCGAGCGCCCGGGTGATGGTGACCCGGTGCGACCAGGGGCAGAACCAGCCGGCGTAGAGGTGGTAGCGGCCGACCCGGGGCGTGAACCCGGCCGGACTCTCCTCGGCGATGCGTCCGGTGAAGCGGTAGCGCGGGCGGGGATCGTCGGGCCGCTGGGCGATCCGGTATTCGCCGTAGGTGACGGTGTCGACCGGGCTGGCCAGCCGACTGAAGCGCGACAGTCTCGGCATCGGAGACCTCCGGAGGACGCTAGCCGGACTAATCCTATCTGTTATATAGGATTTCCGTCCACTCTCGCCGGACGGCCGAGCCGATCCGGCCCGGCGCGGCGGCATAATGCGAAGGGTGCGAGCTGACCTAGACGCGCGACGGATCCGGCCTCCGGCGGGCGTCGGGACGCCGCGCCGACCGCGGCGGTTCCCGGTGCGGCGTACGGCGCCGGTGGTCGCCGCGCTGGTGGCCGGCCTGGTCGCCGCGGCCGGCAGCCCGGCAGCGGCCACCCCGTCGATCCGGTACGCGGCCGCGCGCTGCGGCCCGGCCGTCACCGATCCGCTCTCCGCTGCCCCATGGCCGCTGACCCGGCTCCGCCCCGACCTGGCCTGGCCGTTGAGCACCGGGGTGGGAGTCAGGGTCGCGGTCGTCGACTCCGGCGTCTCCGCCGATCACCCCACCCTGGCCGGCAAGGTGCTCCCCGGCCGGGACCTGCTGTCCTCATCCGACGGTGGCGACGGCCGGTGCGACGAGAACGGGCACGGCACCCTGATCGCCGGGATCATCGCCGGCCGGGAGGCGGTCAGCGCCGGCTTCCGGTTCTACGGCGTCGCGCCCGGAGCCGAGATCGTGCCGGTACGCGTGCTCCGCGACCAGCGCAGATCGGAGGAGGCGGACCTCTCCGGGCGGATCGCCGAGGCGATCCGCTGGGCGGTCGACGAGGCCGACGCCGACGTGGTCAACCTGTCGCTGACCACCCCGCCGACCCGGCAGTTGCAGTCGGCCGTCGCGCACGCCGTCGCGCGGCGGGTCGTGGTGGTCGCCGCCGCCGGCAACACCGGTGAGTCGGGTGTGGAGGCCGGGGAGCCGACCTTTCCGGCGGCCTATCCAGGGGTGATCGCGGTCGCCGGGGTCAACGCCGCCGACGCGCACGTGCAGACGTCGACCAGCGGCGACTTCGTGGACGTGGCGGCACCGGGCGAGCGGATCGCCGGGCCGGCGGCAGCCGGCGGCGGCTACCTGTTCACCGCCGAGGGGGGCACCAGCTTTGCCACCGGGTACGTCTCGGGGCTGGCCGCGCTGGTCCGGTCGTACGACCCGACGCTCTCGCCCGACCAGGTGGCCGACCGGATCACCCAGACCGCCGACCACCCCGACGGGCTGTGGAACTCCCAGGTCGGCCACGGGGTGATCAACCCGGTACGGGCGGTCGGCGCCCTCCGCCCGGCCGGCGTACCGGAACCCGGGGCCGCCGTCAGCGTGCCACGCCCGGCCGCCCGCCCGTCCCCGCTGCGCGCCGTGAGCGCCGCCTCGGGGGTGATCGCCGTGGTCGGCGTCGCCCTGGCACTGCTCCTGCTCGCCTCGGTACCGGTCGTCCGGCGGGGCCGCCGGCGCGGCTGGCGTACGGCACGCAGGTGACGGTCGCCCGCGCGACGACCGTCCACACCCGATCGACGGGCCGCCGGAAGATCCGACCGGCCTCCCCTGTGCACCTCCCCGAGGCACCGTCGCGGTGATAATGTCCCGGCATCGTTGACACGGAGGTTGAGGCGTGGCCAGTGGGTTCAGCCGGGTCACGGTGGTAGCTCCACGCAGTCGTGTCGATCTCGCCCTACCCGCCGACGTACCCCTGGCGGACCTGCTGCCCACGGTGCTCAGCTACGCGGGCGACGCCCTGGCCGACGATCCGGCGGCGCGCAACGGCTGGACGCTGTCCCGGATGGGCGGTGCGGCGCTGGACAGCTCGCGCAGCCCCGCCCAGCTCGAGGTACGCGACGGCGAACTGCTCTACCTGCGACCCCGGGGTGAGGAGGCGCCGCTGCCGGTCTTCGACGACGTGGTGGACGCGGTCGCCACCGCCGCCCGGGAACGCACCGGCCGGTGGAGCCCGGCCGCCACCCGGGTGCTCGGCCTCACGCTCGGGGCGGTGGCCCTGCTCGGTGGCGCGGTGGCGGTGCTGCTCGCCGGCCCGCCGCAGCTGCCCGGCGGCCTGGTCGGGCTCGGCCTCGCCGCCGCACTGCTGCTCGGCGCGGTGGTGCTGGCCCGGGCCGTGGGCGACACGCGGAGCGCCGTCGTCTTCGCGCTGGTGGCGCTCTGCTACGCGGCCGTCGGCGGGCTGCTGGTGCTCGCCGGCGACCGGACCGTCGGCCAGCTCGCCCCGCCGCACGTGCTCGTCGCCGCGACCGCGGTGCTGTTGGTGGCGGCGGCCGCCGCGATCGGCGTCGGCGACGCCGGGCCGGTCTTCCTGTGCGGTGCCGCCTGCGCGGTGGCGCTGCTCGTCGCCGCCGCTGTCCGGGTGCTCTTCGGGGTGGGTACCCCGGCCGCGGCCGCGATCACCGTGACACTGGTGTTCGGCACGCTTCCGCTGCTGCCGATGCTCGCCTACCGGCTCGGTCGGCTGCCCGACCCGTCGGTGCCGACCGACCCGGAGCAGCTTCGGCAGGACACCCACGCGGTCGACGGCCTCCAGACGTTCGCCCGCTCCGACCGGGCCGACGCCTTCCTGGCCGGCATGCTCGGCGCGCTGGCCGTGATCGGTGCGGCGGCCGCCGTCGCGCTGGCCGCCGACGGGATTCCCGGGCTGGCTCTCTGCGTCGTGCTCGGGTTGACGATGATGGCCCGGGCTCGCTGGTTCCTCGGTCGGGCGCAGCGGCTGCCGCTGCTGGGCGCCGGCGCCGTGGCCCTGGCCGCCGCCGTGGTCGCCGCCTACGACGATCTCGGCCTGGCGTGGCGGCTGACGCTGCTGCTCGGGTCGCTGCTGGTGGTCGCCGCGATCAGCGTCGGCTTCGCGCTGGCCGGCGGGCGCCGGCCGAGTTCACCGGTCTGGGGGCGCACCCTGGACATCCTCGAGGTGGTCCTGATCCTCGCCATCTTCCCGCTGGCGGTCTGGGTCAGCGGCCTGCTCGGCTGGATCCGCGCCATCCGCGGCTGATCCTGCCGTCTCCATGCCGACTCGGGGAACCCCGCCACCCCGCCACGCGCCGACGAGGATCAGCCGAAGAGTTGGTGCTCGACCCGGGTCGGGGTGAGCCAGACGTACCGGGCGGAGCCGCCGCCGAAGGCGGCGACCATCTCGTTGCCCATCGTGGTGACCGCCGACCAGACCGGCCGGGGCAGGGCGAGCGCCGAGCCGACCAGCGCCGCCTCCGGCTGCGTCAGCCGCTGCACCAGCACCACGTCGGCGCCGGCCAGCACGGGTACGCCGGCCGGGGTCAGCCGGGGCAGCACGGTCAGCTGCGTCTCCCAGGCCCGGGTCGGTGGCCGCCGTTCCGGCCCGTGCACGCCGACGTCGCGCAGCCGCAACAGGGGTCGGGTCGGGTCGGCCGGCTCGTCGCCGCCGGGATAGGCCGAGCGCCACACCCGGTCACCGGCACCCCCGGCGGCCCGATCCAGCGCGAGCCAGTGCGCCAGCGTGGCGATGGTGCCGGCCGCCGCCGGGACGACCGCGTCCACGGCGTCGACCGCGACCCGCGCGCCGTGGCCGAGACAACGGAACACCAGCACCTGGGCGGTCCACCAGTCGCCGACGAACGCCACGGTGAGCGGTTCGGGGCGGAACAGGCGCAGCAGTACCGGCTGGTTGGTGCCGTCCCGGCCCAGCACCACCCCGATGGCGTCGACATCGAGGGTGAGCCGGCCGAGCAGGTCGCCGGCGAGCCGGCGTTCCGGCGCGGCGGTCTTCGGGTCACCGGTCGGCATCGCTCGCTCCCGTCTGCGCATCGCCGGGCCGGGCCGGTCCGCGGGTCGCGTTCACCGGGCGACCAGTCCCAGGGTGGCGCCGGTCGGCGCGGTCGCGTACACCCCGGTGGCGTGCTCGCCGTTGAGCCGGACCAGTCGCACCCCGGCACCGGCCGCGCTGGCCAGTAGTTGACGTACGCAGGCGTCGACCGCGTCCGGGGTGGTGGCGACCCGGACCAGGGTCCGCGCGGTGGCCCTGCCCCCCGGGGCGCCGGAGCCGTCCCGCCGGCCGAACACCACCGCGACGCTCACGTCGAGCGCGGACGGGACCTGCGTGAGCGCCCGGAGCGGGTCCACGGTGGGCCTCGCCGGCCAGGACCGCACCGCGAAACAGACCTGCACCCGCCACTGGCCCTGCCAGCGTGACCACCGCTCCGGCCCGGGGCCGGGCGCCGCCACCCCGTCGACACCGCACGAGTACGCCAGCGCCTGGCGCAGGCCGTCCCCGTCCAGCACGGTGTGCTCGACGTCGAGGTTGGCCAACCCGGTGCCGACCCGGGTGATCGCCGCGCTGAGCGCCCGGTGTACGCCGGCCAGCCCGCCGCCCCGGTCCGCCGCCACCGTCGCCGCGTCCCGGGCCGAGAGCCGGGCGGCGATCCAGACGTCGTGGTGCACTGGCACCGCCAGCATCCGGCACAGCTCCCGGTACGACTGGGTGGCCGCGGAGCCCGGGTCGACGGCGGCGATCGGCAGCGACGAGTGCCGCAGCACGATCTGCACCGTGCTGGCCGGCAGTGCCGGATCGGCCGCCAGGTCGGCGAGCCAGTCCAGCCGCAGCGCCGTGCCGGAGCCGCCGGAGAGCCCGTCGGGATGCCGCACCGAGATCGCCGCGAACCAGCCCAGCGCGTCCTGTCCGACCCCGATCGTGCCGGAGCGGTCGGTGACGGTGGTCGTACTCGGACCGGGCGAGACCACCGCCAGCAACGGGTCGTACCCGCCGGAGCGGCGCAGCTCGCGCCGGCTGTCCCGATGCCGCCGGGCCAGCCGCAGCCGGGCACCGAGGACCTCGTACCACCAGCGGCCGCCCGAGCGGCCGAACGTGGCGACCAGCAGCACACCGGCGGCGGCTCCGGCCAGCGCACCCGGCACGGGGGAGAGTGCGTAGACGGCGGCACCGGTCGCGAACAGCGCCAGCTCGACGGCGACGAGTTGCACCGTGCCGAACCGCCCGGTGGGTCGGCCGACAGCCATCAACTCCGGCATGGCCCACACCCTACGTGCCGACTGTATGATGTCGCATCGGCCGAAGGCGGGGTGGGGATGCGCAGCCGTCGGGAACAGGTGCAGGCATACCGGTTCCTCATCCGGCGGATCGTCTCCGCGCTGCTGGCCGGCGAGCCCGAGACCAACGAACTGCCGATGCGGAGGTTCGCCCTCGCGATGCTCGGCGGCCTGCTGGCCGCGGTGCTGCTCCTCGCCGGGTTCGGCGTCTACGGGCTGCTGCGGCCGGGCGGGCGCCAGCCGGTGGAGAACGCGATCATCGTGGAGCGGGACACCGGTGCGAAGTTCATCTACACGCAGGGCCGGCTGCACCCGGTACTCAACTGGACGTCGGCGCTGCTCATCCTCGGCCAGCCGGAGCCGGTGGTGCGGACCATGTCGGAGAGTTCGCTGCGGGCCGTGCCGCGCGGACTGCCGATCGGGATCCCCGGCGCGCCCGACTCGCTGCCGTCCCGGTCGGCGCTGCTCGGCCTGCCGATCAGCGTGTGCAGCGCACCCCGCTCGCTGACCTCGGTCGCCCGGGCCACGCACCTGCTGGTCGGCTGGGCCCCGTCCGGCGGTACAACGGTCGGCCGGCAGGGCCTGCTGGTCAGTGTGGACGGTGGCGACCGCTATCTGCTGTGGAGCGAGCACCGGCTGCGGATCCGGGGCAACGCCGTGCTCGCCGCCCTCGGCTGGGCCGGGATTCCGCCGGTCGCGGTCGGCGAGGCGTTCCTCAACTCCGTCCCACCGGGGCCGGACCTGGTGCCGCTGGCCCTGCCCGGCGCCGGCTCACCCGCCGAGCCGACGATCGCCGGCCAGCAGACCCGGATCGGGCAGTTGTTCCGGGCGGCGGGCAAGTCGTACGTGATGCTTCCCGACGGGCTCGCCCCGGTCGGCGCGGTCACCGCCCGGCTGCTTGAGGCGGCCGGGCGTGCGGTCAACGAGATCTCCGCCCAGCAGGCCGGCCGGCTGATCGTGGACAGGGTGGCCGAGCCGCCCGGGTTTCCCGACGCGGTGCCCGAGGTGCGGGGCGCGCAGACCCCCGCTCCGATGGTCTGCGCGAGCTACCGCGACGACGGCGGCGCGGCGGAGCACCCGGTCACCATCGAGACCTTCGGCGTCGTGCCGGGCGAGGTCCCGCCGATCGACGGGGCGCCGGTCGCGGCCCGGGCCGGGGCGGACGGGGTACGGCCGGCGGACCGGGTCGCGCTGCCGGGCGGGCACGCCGCCCTGGTCCGCGCCGCCAACCCGATCGGCGCGAACGCGGCCGGCAACGTCTATCTCGTCACCGATCAGGGGCTGAAGTTTCCGCTGTCCCGGCCGGAGCTGGAGAAGGCGCAGAGTTCGCTCGGCTATGCGGGCGTCCGGCCGGTGCAGGTGCCGGCGAGCATCCTGGCGCTGGTGCCGACCGGGGTGGCGCTCGATCCGGCGGCCGCGTTGCGGCTCTCGCCGCTGCCGACGGTCGCCCCGGTCGGCCCCGCCGGCTCCGGCGGCCAGGCGCGGGAGCCCACCCCCGGCCCGAGCTGACCCGTCCGGGACCAGGTCGGAGGGGCCGGCTACGCCCCTGGTCGCCGGGGTCCCGGGGTACGCCGGAGCAGCCGATCGCACTCGGCCACCTCGGGCGGGGTGAGTTCCCCGGCCGCCTGCTCGTACGCCGCGCGGGCCCGCTGCTGGGTGGCCTGGAGTACCCGGGTGACCACCTCGCCGAGCTTGACGTGGTGGTACTGCTGCAACGCCCCGCCGCGCAGCCGGACCTCGGTGACCGTGCCGGCGCCGGTCACCCGGACGCTGACCCGGCCGTCCCGGCTGTGCCCCTCGACCTGCGCGGCGGCCAGCCGGCCCAGTTCACCGTCCATGTTGTCCAGTGCGGCGAGTGCCCGCCGGGCCAGCTCCTCGTAGCCCGCCTCGTCGTGCGGGGAGTACACCAGCGGCTCGACGTCGTCCGGGTCGTCGCGTCCGGTCACCGGTCATCCCTTCCCAGTACTCCGCCGCTCGGTTCCGGCCCGTCGGCGGGCTCCGTGGCACGCCAGCCGTCCGCGCCGGTACGCTCCCCGACCGCTCCCGGGACCGGCGGCACCACCTCTGCGGCGACCTCCGCGAGCGCGTCGCCGAGACGCTGCTGGGCGGCGGCGACCGAGGCCAGGACCGCCTCCTCGACCACCGACGGGTCGTGCCGGGCGATCGTCTTCGCGAACGTCACCCTGAGTACGACACCCTGGCCGTCGACCACCGAGGTGACGAGCCGGGCCGGGTCGGTGCCCTGGTAGGTGTCGGCCAGCAGCCGCTGCCAGCGCGCCTCCGTCCGGGCGATCGACGCCTCCAGCACGGCCAGGTCGGCCGGGGTGGTGGTCGGGTCGGACAACTCGTCCGTCGGCATCGGCACCTCCGCGGCATTGGGACTCGACCCGGCAGGCACTATATTTTACGAAGACCGACTCGATGTTCCTCCATGCCAGGCAGAAGCGACAAACTGGGAGGATGGCGTTGAGCATTCCGAACGGTTCCACGTCCGCTGGCGCACCGGAGTTCCAGGCGCAACTGCCGGAGATGCGGGCGGCGGCCAACCAGATCGCGAGCCTGGCCGAGGACTACCGCAATTCGTTCACGCCGATCACCGGCGCGGTCGAGGGCACGGTGGCGGGCAACGCGGGTCTGCCCAGCTTCGCCACGATGGCGCAGTTCTTCACCGTCGCCGTCTCGGCGGCGATCAAGACGGTCGCGGACGAGCTCGACACCCAGGCGGTGCAGGTCCGGCAGGCGGCGCAGCACTTCGAGGAGGTCGACCTGCAACAGCGGCAGCGCGCCGCGACGCTGCACTTCGACGACCGGATGCCGCCGGGCACGGGGGTGGCGTGATGGGCACGGTCAGCTTCATGGGCCTGAAACTGTCCGACCCGGCGGTGGTGCAGGCTCTGCTCGGCCCGGTCGTGCAGGCCTTCGTCAACAACATGACGAACACCGGCACCAACTTCGGCGCCGCCGCAACCCTGCCGAACCTGGTCGGCGCGACCGGCACCGCCCAGCAGGATCGGCGGAGCATCGCGCTGAACGCACTGCAACAGGTGACCGGCACGGTCGCGCAGGCGATGTCGACCACCAGCACCGGCAGCACCCAGTTGCAGGCCACCAAGACCCAGCTCGACGCGATCGTCGCCAGCGCCACCGCCGGTGGCTACCAGGTGCTGCCGACCGGGCAGGTGACGCCGAGCGCCGCGCAGCGGGCGTACTGCAAGGCGACCTGGTCACACGGCGGCGCCGCCAGGTGGGCGATGTACGAGATGCGGGCGGCGCAGTACACGGCGCAGATCGCCGCCACCACCACCCAGGCGTCGACGCTGGACGCCCAGCTCACCGCGGCACTGGTGAAACTCGCCACCGACTATCTCAGCAGCCTGTTCACCAAACAGTCCGACGCGGCCACCACCTCGCTGCCCGACCTCCCGGAGGTGCCGCCGCCGCCACCGCTGCCGACACCGGGCATCCCGACGCCGGTCGACGGCGCCCCGATCGGCCCGACTCCCACACCATTGCCCGTGGGCAGCGGGCCGGATCTCGGTGCTGGGCTCGACGACCTGCCGGGCGGGACCGCCCTGGCCGGCGCGGGCGGTGCCGGAGGTCCGCTCGGCGGTGCGGGCGCCCTCGGAGTCGGCGGCGCCGGGCTGGGCCTGAGCGGAGTGCCGGCCGGCAACGCCCCGGCCACCCTGCAGGGCGGCGTCGCCGGTGTCGGCATGGCCGGGATCGGTACTGCCGCCGGCGCGGGTTCGGCGGCCGGAGCCGGCCGGGCGGTAGCCGGCACGTCCATGCTGGGCGTCGGTGGCTTCGCCGGCCATGGCGGTGCGGCGGGCGACTCCGGCGAGCACGAGGCCGCGAACTGGCTGGTCGAGGAGGGCGAGGCGTGGACCTCCGGCGACGCGCCGGACGGGGTGATCGGCTGACGGTGGCCGACCGGCCCCGAGGCGGCGACGCGTCAGCGGCCGGGATCGCCGTCCACAGGGAAGTAGCCGGGAGGTGACGTGCTCCCGGCTACTTCCGTCGAACAGTCGGCCGGATCGCCGAGTCGGTTGCGCGGCCGGCTCTCAGCGGCCGCTCTGGCCCATCACCGCCGCCGCCCGGCGGTCGGCCTCCTTGAGGGACTCGCTCGCGTCCGCGACGACCGTGCCGGCCTTCAATACCACCTGGTGGAACTCGTTCCACAGCTGTTCCATCTGGCCCTTCCAGACCTCGAACTCGGCCCGGGCGTCGCTGTCCCACGGAATCTTCGCGATGTCGGCGACAAAGTTCTTGGTGGTGACCTCGATGTTGATGCCGTGCTTCTTGAGCTTCGCGGCCGCGGCCTCTGCCTCGCCGTGGACCATCCGGATCTGGTTGCTCATGGGTTCCTCCGCGTGGACCGGTCGGTCAGGGCTAGCGGGTGATGTTGTAGACGTTGATCGTGTTCACCGAGGAGGACATCGTCTCGTTCACGTCGGTGTAGGTCCGGTCCACGTCCTCCAGGCCGACCCGCATCTCGTCCATCTTGGCCTGCAGGCGGCGGGCTCCGTCGACCATCTCGGTGGCGACGGCGTAGAACTTGGTCGCCGCCTCACCCTCCCAGCCCCGTGACCTGAGCTGGTGCACCGCGAGTTCGATGTTCTTGATCTGGAAGTTGATGACGCCACGGGCATGATCGACGAGCTGCGCAGCGCGCTGGGCGTTACCCTCTTCGTGGGTGAATGTCTGTGCCACGCTACCCTCCGGAGACTAGGCAGAGGCGGGACGCCAGACTCATCGGCGTCTCTATCCGGCCAGGGTAGCCGATGGTCGCCTCCCACCACACCGCTCGCGGGTCGGCTGCCGGACCGGTGGCACTTCGGCCCTCCGTCCGGCCACGCCGCCCGGACCGCCCCTGTTCACTGAACCTTTTCAACCTCCCCTCGCGGTCCGGCGGACCGCAAGGTCGGACGCGGTGCGTGAGCGCCGCGCGGTCCAGGTGGGAAAAGGTTCACTGTGGATCGAGCCACGCCGTCTGCACCAGGTTCACCCCGTCGCTGCGCCGGATCAGGGTGCCCCGGCCGGGCGGCTGCGGGCTGGGCCGGACGTGCCCGAGTACCGCGCCCTCGTCGGGGTTGCCGGACATCAGCAGCCCCGGCGTGTTCAGGTCGGTGAGCTGTTGCAGCACCGGCTCGTACAGCGCCCGCCCGACACCGCCGCACCGGCGGGCCAGGACCAGGTGCAGCCCGATGTCCCGGGCCGGCGACAGCAGATCCACCAGCCCGTCCAGCGGGTTTCCGCTGCTGGTCGCGACCATGTCGTAGTCGTCGACCAGGAGGTAGATCTCCGGCCCCTGCCACCAGGAACGGTTGCGGAGCTGATCGGTCGTCACGTCCGGGCCGGGCAACCGGGCCGTCATCGCCTGCGCGATCCCGCCGACCATCGCCGTCGCGGTCTGTGCGGACGGCGTGTAGTCGAGCAGGTGCTCGCCCTCGACCGCGCCGAGCAGGGTACGCCGGTAGTCGACGATGACCAGTTTCGCCTCGCCCGGCGGGTGTCGCGCCACGATGGTCTGGGCGATCAGCCGGAGCAGGTTCGTCTTGCCACACTGCGCGTCGCCCAGGACGATCAGGTGTGGCTCGGTGTCGAAGGCCAGGTGCACCGGGGCCAGGTAGGTCTCGTTCAGGCCGATCGGGATGCCCGGCCCCGCGACGTCGCGCAGTTGGGCCGCAGGCAGCATCCGGGGCAGCAGCCGTACCTTCGGCGCCGGCTCGTGCCGCCAGCCGGCCCGGACCCGCGCCACCAGTTCGGCGGCGCCGGTCTGCAGCTCGTCGGCGCCGGCGCGCCCGTCGATCCGGGGCACCGCGGCCAGGAACTGGAGCTTGTCGCGGGTGACACCCCGACCGGGGGTGTTCTCGGGTACGTTCGCGGCGGCCCGCCGGTCGATCTCGGAGTCGCTCGGGTCACCCAGCCGCAGTTCGAGCCGGGTGCCGAAGAGTTCCCGGACGTTGTAGCGGATCTCCGACCAGCGGGTGGCGGTGAGCACCACGTGGATGCCGAACCCGAGACAGCGGGCGGCGAGCCGGGTGATGATCTCCTCCTGCTGCTCGAACTCCTCCCGTACGGTGCCCCAGCCGTCGACGACCAGGAAGACGTCCCCGAACGGGTCGTCGGTGATCTCACCGCTGGCCCGCAACGCCCGGTACGCGTCGATCGACTCGACGCCGAGCTCGGCGAAGCGCGCCTCCCGCTCGTCCAGCAGGACGCTCACCTCGGCCACGGTGCGGCGGATCGCCTCGTGGTTGCGGCGTACCGCCACCCCGGACAGGTGCGGCAGCCCCTCCAGGGAGCGCAGCGTGCCGCCGCCGAAGTCGAGGCAGAGGAACTGCACCTCGCGCGGGCTGTGCGTGAGCGCCAGCGCGCAGAGCATCGAGCGCAGCAGGGTGCTCTTGCCGGTCCGTGGCCCGCCGACGATCACCACATTGCCGCCGGCCCCGGCGAGATCCACCAGGAACGGGTCGCGGCGCTGCTCGTACGGGCGGTCCTCGATGCCGACCGGCACGACCAGCCGCCCGACGCCGGGCCAGGTGGCGGTGACCAGGCCACGGTGCTCGTCCACGACCGGTTCGCCGAGCAGCGCGTCCAGGCTCGGCGCCACGTCCAGCGGGGGCAGCCACACCTGGTGCGCCGGTGGGCCCTGGCGCAGCCGGTCCACGATCACGTCGAGCATGGTGGTCTGCCGGCCGGCGTCGGCCGGGCTCCCGGCCGGCTCGGCCGGCTCGTCGGGCACCGCCGGCAGCTCGGGCGGGACGGGCACGTGCACGGTGCCGTACGGCATGATCCGGCGGCGTACCAGGGCCTGGGGCACCGGGCCGGTCGCGGTCGCCGTCCGGTACGGCCCGGAGACGTACGCGGCCCGGAAGCGCAGCATGGTCAACGTGCCGGCCTTCAGGTAGCCGTGCCCGGGCGCGTTCGGCAGCTCGTACGCGTCCGGCACGCCGAGCACCACCCGGCTCTCCATCGCCGAGAAGGTGCGCAGCCCGATCCGGTACGACAGGTGGGTGTCCAGCCCGCGCAGCCGCCCCTCCTCCAGCCGCTGGCTGGCGAGCAGCAGGTGCACGCCGAGCGAGCGGCCGAGCCGGCCGATCGTCACGAAGAGGTCGATGAAGTCCGGCTTGGCGGCCAGCAGCTCGCTGAACTCGTCGCAGATGATCAGCAGGCTGGGCAGCGGGGCGAGCGGTTCGCCGGCCCGGCGCGCCTTCTCGTACTCGTACCGGGAGACGTAGTTGCCGGCGGCCCGCAGCAGCTCCTGCCGGCGGACCAGCTCGCCCGCGACGGCGTCCTCCATCCGGTCCACCATGGACAGCTCGTCGGCCAGGTTGGTGATCACCGCACTGGTGTGCGGCAGCACGTCCAGCGAGGCGAAGGTGGCGCCGCCCTTGAAGTCCACCAGGACGAGGTTGAGCTCCTCGGAGGAGTGCGTGACGGCGAGCGAGACCACGATGGTGCGCAGCAGCTCGCTCTTGCCCGAGCCGGTGGCACCGATGATCAGTCCATGCGGGCCCATGCCGTCCTGTGCGGCCTCCTTGAAGTCCAGCTCCACCACCGAGCCGTCCGCGCCGATCCCGAGCGGGATCCGCAGCCGGTCCCGGTCCGGGCGGGGCCGCCAGCTCCGCGCCGGGTCGACCGCGCCGGCGTCGCCGAAGCCGAGCAGTTCGGGCAGCTCGGTGACCCGGGCCGTCGCCTCCTCGGTCTCGACGTGCTGGGAGAGCCGGTGCGGGGCGAGCTGCCGGGCCAGCCCGGTGGCCTGCTCGACGCTGAGCCGGTCCGGTACGCCCAGTGTCATGCTCCGGTCGCCCCGGTCGGCCGAGAGCGTGTCGGGGGTGACGTCGAGGCAGAGCAGCCAGCGGCCGGCGTCCCGGGGCACCATGCCGGACAGGTCCAGCACGGTGCTGCCGAGTACGCCGGCACCGTGTAGCTGGGAGGTCGCCGGCACCTCGCCGCCGTCGAGTACGACCAGCAGGTGCGCGGCCGTGGTCAGCGGCCGGGCGTCCGGCGAGTGTCGCGGCCGGACGGTGAACTCGTCGCGGAACGCCTCCTCCAGCGCGGTCGCCGACTCGAAGACCAGCCTGGTCGCACCGGCGCCGTCGGTGACCCGGTCGTCCTGGGCGTGCGGCAGCCACTTGACCCAGTCCCAGTCCGGCCGCCGTTCCGGCGCGATCACCACGGCGATCCGGACGTCGTCCGGCGAGTGGAAGGTGGCGAGCTGGCAGAGCAGCGCCCGGGCCAGGCCGAGCACCGGATCGCGGTCGCCGCGCAGCACCAGCCGGCTGAACGAGCGGAGCTGGATCGCCAGTGGCAGGTCCGGGACGACGGACTGGGCCCGGACGAAGCGGCGCAGTGCGATCGCGGTCAGCGGTTCCAGGTCCTCGACCGGCCTGGTGTCGGGCGGCTTGATCGTCACCGACAGCTTCTGGGTCCCGGTCGCCACCCGTATCTCGGCGAAGTCGTCGTCGGTGCTGCGCCGCTCCCACATCCGCCGGGAGGCGCAGACCGACCAGAGCGCGCTCGGGGCCGGATGCCGCCACAGCAGCGCGGTCCGCTGCTGCGCGGCCGCGTTGCGCGCCTTGCGCCGGGCCTGGGTCAGGTAGCGCAGGTAGTCGCGGCGCTGCGCGTCCACCTCGGCCCGGCTGTTGCCGTGTCCGCCGCCCATCGAGGTGGCCGCCATGCCCAGCATGGAGAGTCCGAACAGGCCGCCGACGACGTAGGTGAGCACCCCGCCGCCGCGTCCGGAGTAGAGGATGGCCATCGCGGCGACCCCGGCCACCATGGGGACCAGCATCATCACCTGGAGGAGGCTGCGGGGCAGCGGCTCCGACAGCTCCGGCGGCGACTCCAGGGCGAGTTCCCCCCGGGGCAGCGGCGGTGACGGCTGGCGGGGCGGTCGGCGGAACAGGACGGTGCCGGCGACGCCCTCGCGGGCGCGCGGAAGGCGAGACTGGGCCTCGGTGACCTCCACGAACCGGGATACTATCCGTCAGAGCTGCCCGGCACCCTACGCATCGTTGGCTACACTTGCCGTCACCCCGTCTCGGCGCTTGGAAGGTTGCGATGGCCGCCGATGAGTTCGCCGTCAATCTCCTGTCGCTGCAAGACTTCCAGCGCAGCCTCCAGCCTCGTATCGAGGCGGCGTTCGCCGCGCTGACCGCGCTCACCACCGCGCCGGGCAGTGACCGGCCGGCGCTGGGCGGGTTCCACGACGCACAGAAGACCGCCGACCGGCACCAGGACCTGCACGACGAGTACGTCGACCGGCTGCGCCGCCTGGTCACCGCGTTGACGGTGGCGCAGGCGGCCACCGCCCGGATCATCGAGAGCTACCGGACCGTCGACGAGCTCAGCGGCACGAACGCCCGACAGATCGCAGGCGCCCTCGGCGCGGTGAGTGAGGCTCTGCATGGTGGCCGACGCGATGGTTGACGAGTACCACGAGCGCTACCGGCAGCAGACCCACGAGGAGCTCTACCGGCTGCTGATGGCCGGCCTGCCGGCGCAGGTGGACAGCATCGCCGACACCTGGCACACCGTCGAGGGGACGGTCGGGTCGATCGCGACCGGGCTGCACGAGGACCTCACCCGGATGCTGCCCACCTGGACGGGGCCGGGCAGTCGGGAGTTCCAGTACCGGTTGGGCCTGATCATCAGTTTCGCCGGGAAGTTGGCCGAGGAGGCGGCGGCGATGCGCAGCGGGCTCACCGTGATGTCCGGCTCGCTCGCCGAGGCGCAGCGCCAGGCGGAGGCGGATCGGCCAGAGCTGGCCCAGGCGCGCTACGACGGGTTCGCCCCGGTGCTCGGCCACACGCTCTCCGAGGAGGAGCGCGCCAAAGCCCGGGAACGGGTCTCGGCCCAGGTGGCCCGGCTGGCCGCCGAGTATGCGGTCACCGATCACCGGAGCTGGCCGGCGACGATCCCGGTCGAACCGAGCGACCTGCCGGTGGTCGGCGGACTCGTCGGCGACCTCGACCTGCCGGCGGCGATCACGATCCCCGAACCGCCGCCGCTCGCGCCGGAGCCGCCGGCCACCACCGGGCTCGCCGGTGCCGGTGCGTTCGGTGACGCGACAGGGATGGGCGCGCTGGCCGCCGCGCCGCCGTCGGCGCCGTCCCCGGCCCAGCCGACCAGTTCGCTGAGCGGGGCCGGGCCGGCCCTGGCAGGGCTCGGCAACCATCTGATCAGTCGGGCGGCCGGTGTCGAGGGGCGTCCCGGCTCGGGCGGCGCGAGCCCGGCCGCGGCCACCAGCGCGGCGGCGGGGGCGGGAGCGGTGCCGATGATGGGTGCGGCCGGTGCCGGCGGCCTCGCCGGGCGGCCCGCCGACGGCTACCCGATCACGGATCCGCGGCTGGCCGGCGACGGCACCGCGTGGTCCGCCGACGGAACGCTGGACTGGAGCGACGAGGCCGACGCACCGCCGTCCATCCTCGGCCAGGACGACTGAGGCGGGTGCGGCTCCACGGGCCGCCGGTTGCTCAGCTCACCGCCTTCTGCACGAGTACGCCGATCCGCGCCTCCTCGGCGGCGGTCAACCCGGTCAGCGCGAAGGCGGCCGGCCACCTGACGCCGTCGTCGAGGTTCGCCTCCTCGTGGAAGCCGAACGTCGCGTACCGCCGCCGCTCCTTCGTCACTCGGGGTGAAGCGACGGTAGCGGCGGGACCGGAGTGCTGGGCGGATTGCCCGCTTCCCGGCTCCGGCGCAGGTCGCGGCGGTGAGATCCGTCATCCCGGTTAGGTGCGGCGAATGACGGATCGTAAGGTTAGCCGAACCTAATCCGAGGAGTACGGGAAAGATCGTGACGACGGTAGCGGCCGGGGTGACCGGGCCCGGCACCCGGCCGAGCCGCCGGGGCGGCCGGCGCGTCGCGGTGACCGCCGCGGTGGCGGTACTGCTGGTGCTGACGGTGCTGGCCAGTCTCGCACTCGGCAGCAAGCCGCTCGCGCCCACCCAGGTCTGGCACGCGCTGGTCGCGCCGGACGGTGCCGAGGCGAGCACCATCGTCCGGGAACTGCGGGTGCCGCGTACCCTGCTCGGGCTCGTTGTCGGGCCGGCGCTGGCGCTGGCCGGGGTACTGCTCCAGGCGCTGACCCGCAACCCGCTGGCCGAGCCCCGGATCCTCGGGGTCAGCGCCGGTGCCTCCCTGGGCGTGGTCCTCGCGATCGCGGTCTTCGGGATCGGCACGCTGGCCGGGTACGTCTGGTTCGGCGTCGTCGGCGCCCTCCTCGCCGGCCTGCTCGTCTTCGGCATCGCCAACCGGGCCCGCGAGGGCGCCAGTCCGGTGACCCTGGCACTGGTCGGCGTCGCCCTGGACGCGAGCCTCGGCGCGACGGTCATCGCCCTGCTCACCATCGACACCCGCACCTTCGAGGAGTACCGGTTCTGGGTGGTCGGCGGCCTGACCGGCCGGGACGCCGCGGTCGCCGCCCAGGTCGCGCCCTTCGTGCTGGCCGGCCTCCTGCTGGCCGGCTTCGCCGCCCGCGGCCTGGACGCGCTCGCCCTCGGCGACGACGTAGCGCGCGGCCTGGGCCACCGGATCGGGCTGGTCCGGCTCGCCGGGGGAGCGGGCGCGGTGCTGCTCATCGGGGCGGCGGTCGCGGCGGCCGGGCCGATCGCGTTCATCGGGCTCGCCGTGCCGCACCTGGCCCGCGCCCTGGTCGGCGCCGACCACCGCTGGACCCTCGCGGTGGCGGCGCTGCTCGGCCCGGCGCTGCTGCTCGCCGCCGACATCATCGGCCGGCTGGTGGCGCCGCCCGGCGAGGTGCCGGCCGGCATCGTCACCGCGCTGCTCGGGGCGCCGCTGCTGGTCCTGCTGATCCGTCGCGCCCGGGTGGTGACCGCGTGACCGGCCGGAGCGAGGTGATGGCGGCGGTGCCGGCGGGCCGCAGCGTGGTCCGGCTCGGCCCCACCCGGCTGGTGGTGCGGCACCGGCCGCTGCTGGTCGGCGGGGTACTGGTCGTGCTGCTCGCCGCCGCCGTGGTGCTGGCCCTGTCGCTGGGCACCCCGTACGTCGCCCCGCAGGACGTGCTCGCGTCGCTGCTCGGCGCCGGCACCCGGTACGACCTCGTCGTACTCGAACTGCGGCTGCCCCGGGTGGTGCTGGCGGTGGCGGTCGGGGCGGTCTTCGGCATCGCCGGCACCCTGATCCAGAGCGTCGCCCGCAACCCGCTGGCCAGTCCCGACGTGGTCGGCGTCAGCCAGGGGGCGGGACTCGCCGCCACGGTGGCGCTGACCAGCGGGGCGAGCGCCGTGCTGATCGCCCCGGCCGCGCTCGCCGGTGGCCTGCTCGCGGCGGTCGCGGTGCTGCTGCTCGGCCTGCGGCACGGCCTGGCCGCACAGCGGTTCGTGCTGGCCGGGGTCGCCGTCGCGGTGGCGCTGCGGGCGCTGACCGAGGTGGTGATGCTGTCGGCGGACCCGATCGACGGGATCCGGGCGCAGCTCTGGCTGGTCGGCACGCTGGCCGGCAAGGGCTGGCGGGAGACGGCGTACCTCGGGGTGACCCTGCTGGTGCTGCTGCCGGTGCTGCTCTGGGCCGGCTGGGCGCTGAACGGCAGCGCGCTGGACGACGACACCGCACGGGGGGTCGGGCTGCGTCCGGTCGCCCGCCGGGTCGGCCTGGCCACCACCGGGGTACTGGCCGCCGCGATGGTCACCGCGCAGGTCGGTGCGGTGGACTTCGTCGCCCTCGCCGCCCCGCAGATGGCCCGGCGGCTGGTCCGGGCCGAACGGCCACCGCTGTTCTGCGCCGCCCTGGTCGGGGCCCTGCTGGTGGTCCTCGCCGACCTCGCCGGCCGCCGGCTGTTCGCACCCACCCAGCTTCCGGCCGGGGTACTGACCGCCGCCCTCGGCGGGCCGTACCTGATCTATCTGCTGCTCCGCGGCCGACGGAAGGTCTCCTAGATGCTCTCCACGCGCGATCTCGCGGTCGGGTACGAGGACCGGACGGTCATCGACGGTCTCGACCTGGAACTGCCGTCCGACGCGTTCACGGTCATCGTCGGGCCGAACGCCTGCGGCAAGTCGACCCTGCTGCGGACCATGGCCCGGCTGCTCACCCCGCGCCGGGGCACCGTGCTGCTCGACGGGGAGGCGATCCGGGACCTGCCGACCCGCGCGGTCGCCCGCCGGCTGGGCGTACTGCCGCAGAGTCCGCTGGTGCCCGAGGGGGTGACCGTGGCCGACCTGGTCGGTCGGGGGCGGCAGCCGTACCAGCGGTGGTGGCGGCAGTGGTCGCCGGAGGACGAGGAGGCGGTCCGCGAGGCGATGCTGCTGGCCGACGTCGCGGCGCTGGCCGAGCGGCCCGTCGACACCCTCTCCGGCGGGCAGCGGCAGCGGGTCTGGATCGCCATGACGCTGGCCCAGGACACCGAGGCGCTGCTGCTCGACGAGCCGACCACCTTCCTCGACCTGGCCCACCAGGTGGAGGTGCTCGACCTGCTGCACCGGCTGCGTACCGAACGCGGCCGTACCGTCGTCGCCGTCCTGCACGACCTCAACCAGGCCGCCCGGTACGCCGACCACCTGATCGCGATGCGGGACGGCGCGGTGGTCGCGGCCGGACCGCCCCGACAGATTCTCACCGCGGACCTGGTCCGCGACGTGTTCGGGCTCGATTGCGTCGTCGTGCCCTGCCCGGTGACCGGGGCGCCACTGGTCGTCCCGGCCCTCGGCACGCTGTCCCTGCAGAAAGGTTCCTCATGCGCCGCACAGTCATAACCCTGCTCGCCGTCGCCGCCCTCGGCACCGGCCTGGCCGGCTGCACCAGCAGCGATCCGGTGGTCGGGGAGGAGGCCGGGGGAGGCACCCGGACCATCACCCACGCGATGGGCAGCACCGAGGTGCCGGCGCAGCCGAAGCGGGTGGTCGTACTCGACTCCGACAAGATCGACACCGCCCTCTCGCTCGGTGTGGTGCCCATCGGCGCCGCGCAGGCCGGCGAGGTGGCTGGCTGGCCGTCGTACTTCGGCGCGGAGAAGGTCGCCGGGATCAAGCAGGTCGGCCTGCTCACCGAGCCGGACCTGGAGGCGATCACCGCGTTGCAGCCGGACCTGATCCTGGGCAGCAAGTTCCGCCAGGAGAAGTTCTACGACGAGCTGTCCGCCATCGCCCCGACCGTCTTCACCGAGCGGGTCGGCATCACCTGGAAGGAGAACTTCCTCCTCGACGGGCAGGCGCTCGGCAAGGAGCAGGAGGCCAAGGACCTGCTGGCCGCGTACGAGAAGCGGGCCAAGGACCTTGGCGTCAAACTCGGCGACGCCGCCGCCCGGAAGATCTCGATCGTCCGCTTCCGGCCCACCGAGATCCGGGTGTACGGTCCGGAGTCCTTCTCCGGCCTGGTGCTCGGCGACGTCGGGCTGGGCCGGCCGGAGCGCCAACTGCTGGCGAACAAGGAGGACAAGCGGTTCGACAAGGTGAGCCCGGAGCGGATCTCCGAGGTCGACGGTGACATCATCTTCGTCACCGCGTTCGGCGAGAAGGCCGCCGCCGAGCAGGCCAGGGTGACCGGCGGCAGCCTCTGGAAGAACCTCACCGCGGTCAAGGCCGGCAAGGCGTACGTGGTCGCCGACGAGACCTGGATGACCGGGATCGGTGTCACCGCGGCCGGCAAGATCCTCGACGACCTGGAGAAGTACGTGCCGGCCGCCTGACCCGTCCGGCCCGGCCGGCAGCGGCTCCGCTGCCCAGGCGCGCTCGCGATCGGCGGGTCGCCTGGGCAGCCCGCTGCCCCGGGGCTCGGCGGGTTCAGCAGTTGCGCAGCGGCAGGTTGCTGAGCATGTCGTTGCGGACCCAGCCGAGCTTGCCGGTGGTGTGGTCGAAGATGTGCGACCAGCCGGCCTTCTGGCAGTCCAGCCGCACCAGGTGGTTGGGGTAGCCGAGCCCGACCGAGGTGCAGTCGGTACTGGGGCCGGTGCGGATGTTGACCCCGGAGGCGGCGAAGAGATAGCCGGTGCCGCCGTCCCGGATGCTCCAA
Source organism: Plantactinospora sp. ZYX-F-223 (assembly GCF_039649625.1). Taxonomy (NCBI): domain Bacteria; kingdom Bacillati; phylum Actinomycetota; class Actinomycetes; order Micromonosporales; family Micromonosporaceae; genus Plantactinospora; species Plantactinospora sp. ZYX-F-223. The sequence continues at coordinate 120,615 of NZ_JBDJAV010000003.1, forward strand.
CCGTTGTCGGGGCAGGTCGCGGCGGGGGCCGCCAGCGCGGGCGTACCCGGGACGACGGCCGCGACCAGCGACGCGGCGCCGAGGGCGAGTGCGGCGACGGTGGACTCGATGCGCATGCGGTTTCCTCTCGTCGACGATCCGTTCCGGAGCGGCTGCCACACCGAACCACTCCGCTGCTTCAGCACGGCTTCATCCGACCCACGGCGGCGAACGCCGGGCGTCCCGACCCGGGTCCGGGAGGTGGACCACACCGGCGTCACCCGCGCCGACCTGGTCCACGTCGCCCGGCGACAACCGGACTAGCCTGGTCACCGCACGGCTCGCAATCAGGAGGCGCGGGGGGTAGATGAGCGAGGTCGATCCGCACATCCACGTCGATCGGCGGGTGGTGCAGGCGAGCGCCGGAGCCCGCGACGTGCTGGCGTCGGCGTTCGGTCTGATCACCGACGCACCCGCTGTCGTCAGCACCGGTTGCGGGCTCGAGGTGCCGTACGCGATGACCTCTCCTCGTCCGGAGAGTGTCACCTGCCTCCCCTGCCGCGAACATGCCCACCGGGAGCACCTGCGCTTCGCCGACCAGATCGAGCGGCTGGGCCGGATGGCCGGCAGCACCATCACCGGCGACCAGGCGAGCCAGGTCGCGCAGCGGCACCGGGGCCTGGCGGAGCGGTTCTCGACTGAGGCATGACGGGGGCAGCACCGATTCGGGTGGGGCGCTGCGCGTGTGGCCAGCCGGCCGCCCCGGGCCGGATGATGGCTCATGGCCGTGCCCGACCCGATCCCGATCAGCCGCCGTCCCGCCGACCCGGTAACCGGCCTCGACCCGGTCTGGTACGCCGCGTACGGGTCGAATCTGGATGCCGACCGGTTCGGCTGCTATCTGGGTGGCGGCCGGCCGGTGGGCGGGCACCGAGACCATCCCGGTTGCCGGGACAGCAGCCCGCCCCGGGACGACCGTCCGGTCCTGCTCTCCGGCGGTCTCTACTTCGCGCTCGAATCACGGACCTGGTCCGGCGGGATGGCGTTCTACGACCCGGGGCTGCCCGGTGTGGTCGCGGCGCGGGCGTACCTCCTCTCCGCCGAGCAGTTCGCGGACGTCGCCGCGCAGGAGATGCACCGTTCGCCGAGCGGTCCGCTGGACCTGATCGCCGCCGCGGTCGCCGCCGGCCGGGCGAGTACCGGCCCGGGCCGGTACGAGACGGTGGTCTGCGCCGGGATCCTCGACGGGTATCCGGTGCTCACCCTCACCGCACCCTGGCGGGCCGGGGATGTGCGACCGAACCCGCCAGCACCGGCGTACCTCGCCACCATCGCCCGTGGCCTGCGGGCTAGCCACGGCTGGACCGACGAGCAGATCGCCGCCTACCTGGCCGGCTGGACCCTGGCGGCGCGGCAGTGAACCTGGTACGACCTGGACAGCGCGCGGAACGCGCCACCGATCGCCCGTGGCCACGACGGTCTGCAGTGGGAGGTCGAGCAGGGATCGGTGCGCACCGGGACGTCAGCCTGGGTCGGGGCCAGCGGCCACCGGCGGCCGTCGTGACCGCTGGTTGTGCCAACGTACCCGGCCTCGCCCGTGACCGGCCCGTCCGCCGCTCGCCGGCGACCGGCTCAGCCAGGGGCCGACGTAGGTTCAGCGGTGCCACCAGCTCACCCGTACCGGGACGCCGGGGGATGCGTGCACCAGGGGATCATCGGTCTGCGCCGGCAGTCCGGCTCCGGTGAGCAGGTTCTGGTCCAGCCGCCGCAGCTCGGCCCGGTGCAGCGGCCACGGTGGATGTTCGACCTCGGCGGTGACGAGTCGGCCGGCGACGACTGTGAACAACCGGTAGCGGGCGGTCAGGAACTGGGCCACCTCGTCGTCGGGACGGTCCAGCGGCGGGCCCAACCGGACCTCCGCGTCGGCGCGCAGTCCGGCCGGACCTGGCCAGCGGCGCCGGCACCGGTAGCTGACGAGGGCGTCGTCGACCTGTACCCGCATGTCGGACCAGTAGTAGGGCAGCGCGTAACCGGCCCTGGCGGCCAGCACGGCCGGCAGCCTTGCGGCGTCGAGCGAGAAGAACCAGATTCCCTCGCGTCCGCGCCGGTCTTGGACGTAGGTGCGGACGTTGGTCTCGGGGAACTCGGAGAGCCAGGGCACCGCCGGGACTCCGGGCGCCCGGACACCCTGCATGAGGAACGGGGTCAGTCCGACCCACGCCGCCCCGTCCCGGGTCTGCACGCTGAGCCCGGCCGGAAGTTTCGGCTGGATGACCTCCGGGGAGTACCGCCAGTGGATGAAGGTGATCCAGTTCCACCGGTGGTACATCACCGGCCGGGACACCCGGGGCGGCGGTGGGATCGTCATCGTCGGCTCCCTCCGCCTCCGGCGCCCGCATGCCCGGCGGGAACGGTCGTTCGCCGACCTCACCGCCGGCCTCGACGCGGGGGCGACCTCCGTGAACGTAGCCCTGTCCCTTCCCCGCCCCGTCGCTCCGAAACCTCTGGTTCGGCGTCGGAGTGAAGCCTCGCCGGTTGCGGCCGGAAAGCGCCCGGAAGGTCCGTCCAAGTGGTTTCCGCCGCTCCCGCTCACCGAGGGCGTGCGCGGCTACCAGATGTTCGAGAAGAAGCAGGACGGCTGCCTCCGATCCGTGTTGCACCCGCCCTGACCGACCCACCCGCTCACCGACGGTCATGCCGGTTCGGCGGCGCGCGGGCCGGCGGTGGCGGCGAGGTACCGCCGGTCAGCGCCCGCGCTCCGCCCGGCCGGAGCGCCGGGTGCACCGGGACAGGCGGACCGCCGGACGGGTGCCGGGGCAGACTGGTCGGTGGTGACCGGTGGGCCGGGAGGAGTTTCGGCATGTGGAACAACGAGGCGGAACTCGACGCGGCGCAGCGCCGGGTGGACGCCTGGCAGGCCGCCTTCGCCGACCGTGCGGAGCGGGTCGCCGCGCTGTCCCGCCGGCTGGCCGGGATGCGGGTGACGACGCGTGCCGGCGACGGACTGGTGGAGGTGACGCTGGACACCTCCGGGATGCTCGTCGACCTCTGGTTGGACGAGCGGACCCGGCAGCAGCCGGCCGCCCAGGTAGCCGTGGAGATCCTGGCCACCGTCCGGACGGCCCGGACAGAACTGCTGCACCGGATGACCGAGGCGGCGGTGGAGTCGCTGGGCGCCGACGACCCGGCCGGTCAGGCGCTGGTCGACTCGTACGCCAGCCGGCTGGCGGCGCCGGAGACCGAAGCGACCGGCCGGCTGGCGGCGCCGGAGACCGAAGCGACCGGCCGGGCGGCGGCGTTGGAGACCGAAGCGTCCGGCCGGGCGGCGGGCTCGGCCGACGCCGCCGGGTGATGGCGTCGGGGTGCGACCTGCCAGGGCGGCGATCGGCGGTGACCGGCCCGCGCCACCAGCGCCGGGTCAGGGAGCCAGGTCCGGCCGGGCCCGGGCCGCCGCGACCAGGATGGCCCGGCGTTGCTCGGCGGTGTGCCGGCCGGCCGCCAGCCACTCGTCCGAGACGTCCCGGACGGTACGGAGGAAGTCGCCGTGCCGGGGGAACGGTGCCGACGCCCAGACCCGGTCGAGGAAGGTCTCGCCGTCAGCGTCGCGCAGCGCGTCGTTGGGTACGCCGGTCCGGACCGACCCGAACACCACCTCCGGCTCGACCCGCCGGAGGTACGGGTGGTAGGCGTTGAACTCCCCGGGCACCGGGTCGGAGATGTAGTACGGGGCCAGCAGGTAGCCGTGGGTGGTGAAGTGCATCGGCGTCCCGGTGGGCTGGATGGCCCTGCCGAGGTCGCCGTCCAGCTTGACGGCGGGGAAGAAGGTGAACTCGCGGTAGCTGGGGGTGGCGTCCCGGACGACCATCAGGGTCGGGCCGTACATGATCGACTGCACCGACCTGTCGTCGAGAGCCTTCTCCACCCGGAAGCGCAGCGGCATCGAGATGTCGATCCGGTCACCCTCCCGCCACCGCCGGTCCAGGATCAGGTAGCTGCCGGGCGCTGCCTTGACCCGCTGCCGGACCCCGTTGACCCGTACCGTGTAGTCGGGGCCGGCCCAGGACGGCACCCGCAGCTTGACCCGCAGCCGGCCGTGTCCACGATCGAACCGGAGCGTGCTGGCGCCCTCGGCCGGATAGGCCGTCTCCTGGCTGATCACGAAGCCCCGCTCCGACCAGGTCAGCACCGAGGCGATGAAGAGGTTGACGTAGAGGGTCGAGTCGTCGGCCGAACGGAAGTAGATCGACTCCTGGTATTTGGTGTGGCTCTCCAGGCCGGTGCCGTTGCAGCAACTCCCGTTGCCGCCGTACCGGCTGTATTCCACGACGTTGCCGATCCGGCGAGATCGGCCGGGCCACATGTTCTGGTGGTACGTCACCTCGGTGCTGGTGACGCTGTCCACGTCCCGCCGGGAGCTGAGGATCTGGTTGTGCAGCGCCTTCTCGTAGTAGTCCAGGTACGCCGGGTCGGGGTCGTGGAAGAAGAGGTTCCGGGTCAGCCGGAGCATGTTGTACGCGCAGCAGGTCTCGGCGTGCCGGGGGTCGTTGGCGGAGCTGAACCCGGAGGTGATGATGCCGCGGGCCCGGAAGTGCTCACTCTGCCCGGCGCCGCCGTTGCTGAAGATGCGGTGCGGCACCACCATCGCCCAGAAGTTCCGGGCCGCCCGGTGGTAGTCCCGCTCGCCGGTCCGTTCGAAGATCCGCAGATAGCCGATGTTCGGCGCCATGTACTGGTTGGCGTGCCGGCCGCTGAGTTCGTCCCGTTCGGCCAGTGACGCGGCGAAGAGGGTACTGAAGGTGAATGCCTTCGCCGTGTCGAGGTACCGCCTGCGCCGGTCGCGGTCGGGGGCGAGGGCGGAGAGTTCGGCCATCACCTCGTTCATCGAGCCGGTCTCACCGGCACTGTAGATGTCCCACATCCGGTCCAGGTCGGCCCGGCTGAGCCGGCTGAGCCGGCTGTGCGCCCAGTCGCCCATCCGGAAGACGATCTCCAGCGCCTCCTCGTTGCCGGCCAGGTGGTACGCGTTGAGCAGGCCGCGCATGATCTTGTGACAGGTGTACCAGACCGCCCAGACGGCGTTCGGCCCGCTGTTCGGCTGGAAGGTCGGCGGTTCGAGGCGGCTGAACTGGCCCTCCGGAAACGCGGCCAGGAAACCGGGGTGGGCGGTGCCGACGATGGTGGCGGCGTGCCCGTTGCCGGAGTGGTCGACCGCGGTCTCGCCGTCCTCCTCGAACCGGTACCAGGCCAGTGGGGTGGGCGCGGCCGAGGTGGCCGGCGACCGGTCCGGGGCGGCGAGCGCGCGGACCTCCTCGGCGCTCAGCGCCCGGTCGTAGATCTGTAGGTCGTCCACAGTGGCGCCCAGCAGCGGGTCGTTGTTGGCGGGGGAGCGGCCGATCCAGTTGGCTGTGGTCCGGCCGAGACTGGCCGGGCCGAGCGTCACGGTGCCGGCCCCGGCCTCGATGCCGTCGAGGTAGATCCGGGCGGTGGCATCGCCGGTGGAGAGGGTGACCGCCAGGTGCGTCCACTCGCCGACCGGGACGGGCACCCCGGCGTCGACCCGCTGCTCACCGCCGCTGCCGCCGGTCGTGATCGCGAACCTCGGACCGGCGCCGGCCGCGATCCGGGCGGTCAGCGACAGGTAGGACTGCCCTCCGGAGCCGAAACTGAAGATCCGGGCGCCGGTCTGGGCGCTCGCCAGGTTCACCCAGGTGGCGACCGTGAGGTCCGTGACGCCGTCGAGGATGCCGGCCGGCATCAGCACGTACTGGTTGGGGTGCGGGTCGCCGAGCCGGACGGCCCGCCCGGACCGGCCGGTGACCCGGCCGGGGTTGCGCCGGTCCAGTTCGCGCTGGCACGTGCCCAGCTCGGTCACCAGGTAGTCGAGCTTCTGCCGGAAGATCTCCTCGCCGGTGTCGGCGTAGCACTGCGCCAGCATCGTCAGGTAGTGCCCGGTGAAGTGGCCCCGGAGCAGGTGGTTCGGGGTGTCCCAGCCGCCGGGCCAGGTGCCGGGGGCGGGCAGCCCGGCGTTGGCCCGGAACAGGTGGAGCATCCGGTCGGGGCCGTCCAGGACACCGCCGGTGCCCGGGTAGTTCCGCGCGTAGTTGAGCATCCGGTCCCGCTTCTGCTGGAAGATCCCGTCGCGCAGTGCCACCTGGTTGAGCGCGAACGGCTTGACCAGCCAGTTGTCCGCGACCCAGCCGGGCCGGGGGACCGGGCCGGGGCGACCGGTACCGCTGCCGGCCGGCGACGCCGCCGCGGCCCCGGCCGGGACGACCGCCGTAGCGGCGGGTGCGGTGGCCGCCAGCGCGCCGAGGCGCAGGGCGTCCCGTCGGGAGAGGTGGTTGCTCACGGTGGCCTCCTCTTTGCTGCCGATCGTCACGGTCGCGCCCGGGGGCGGGTGGCCGGGCACTTCTAATCCCTTGCGGACGGTGGGGCCGGGCGGACTCCGCCGCGATCCGACCGATCGGGTACGCCTGGTCAGGGGACGGGCGCCGCCGTGCGTCGAGCGGCGGCGCGTCGGATCGAGCTGCCGTAGCGGAACGCCGGAAGATCCGGCGATGCCGAGCATGTTAGCGCTCACAGACCGCGTCGGGTCAAGAGCCGGAAGCGGGACGGGGGTTCAGTTCGCCGGTCGGTAGTGGCCGGTGAGCCGGCCGAGTTTCAAGGCCAGGTGCAGGCAGAGCCGTTCGTTGCCGTCCTTCAGGTCGGTCTCGGCGAGTTGCTCCACCCGGTGCAGCCGGTAGTAGAGCGTGGTCCGGTGCAGCCGTAGCTGCTCGGCCGTGGCGTGCGCGTTCCCGGCCAGGTCGAGGTACGCCTCCAGCGTCTCCAGCAGCACCTGGTGGGAGTCGTCGCGCAGCAGCCGTTCCAGCCCCGGGTGCACGCCCGCGACGTCGAGGTGCTGGCCGTTCATCCGGGACAGCATCCGGTAGATGCCCAGGTTCGACCAGGCGATGATCGGGCCGAGCGCGGAGAGCTGCCCGCCCACCCGGGCCGACTGGAGCGCCTCGTCGTAGGCGTGCACCACGTCCGTGAGCCGGGGGCGGGGCTCGCCGATCCCGACCACCACCCGGGCCACCGTGGGGAGGCTCCGGGTCGCCTTGTGCAGCGCCTCACTCAGGTGCTTGGCGGTCGCCTCGGCGGTCGGCCGGCCGGCGCCCTGACCGCCACAGATCAGCAGTACGCCCTGGTCGTGCCGGATCAGGTGCAGTGCCTCGCGTACCCCGACCCAGCGGCGGGTCGCCACCAGCACCTGTTCCAGGGCGATCCGGGCCACCTCGTCGAGTACCTGCCCCCGGGCCGGTACGAGCTGCGCCACCACCGCGTTGGCCGGCCCGTCGGCGGCGACCACACCCTCGGCGAGCAGCGAACGGACCGCCTCGGTGCGGATCTCCGGACTGTCCACCAGCAGCGCCCGGGCCGCCTCCGCCTCCCGCTGCGAGGCCAGCTCGCCGAGCAGGTTCTCCCGGTAGAGCGCGAGGGAGAGGTCGGACATCGCCCGGGTCACGGTCTCGATGTCGGCATCGGTCATGCCGCCGTCGGCGTCGATGAACCAGACGAAGCCGAGCAGCAGGTCGTGGTGGGTGATCGGCACGCAGAGTCGGGGCAGCAGGTCCAGCTCCGGGCAGGCGGGCGTGCGGACCGGGGTACGGGCCTTCATGATGCCGACGTCGTGGAACCAGGAGATGACCTCGGGCGTGGTGTGCCGGCGCAGGATGGAGGTCCGGCGTACGTCGTCCATCAGCCCGGTGTGCTCGCTGTAGACGACCACCCGCTGCCGGCGGTCCTCGATCAGCGCCGGCCGGCCCACCCGGGCCGCCACCGCGTCGACGATGCGTTGCAGCTCCGTGTGCATGCCTTCGCTGATCCTCCTCGTGGCCGGCGGGCGGCCCGCCCCGCCGGTGCACCGACGTGGACCGCCGGTCCTTACCCTCCGACGGCACCGGCCCGGTACGCAAGTGCTTCGGGGCGTACGGCACAAGTCCCGACAGAAGTCCTGATCCGCCCAGCGGGCTTCCTGCATCTGTCCGAAGACCCGGAAACGTCGATGTCCTTACCGTGCTTGCGACATCCGGGGCTTGCGACATCCGGGGCTTGCGACATCCCGGTACCGTCGCGCGACATCCCGCGCCCCGACCCGACCGACCACCAGCCGGAGCACCGAGCCGAGTACCCCGACCCGAAGGAGATGCGTTGCGCCGCGCTACCCGCACAGACCAACTCCGCAGGGCGTTCACCGCGGTCGTCGCGGTCGTCGCCGCGACCGCCCTGCTGCCCGGACCCGGGATCGGACCGGCCCAGGCCGGGCCGGGCACCAGAGCCGCGCCACTGGATCCGGTCGACCCGCAGACCTGGCAGGACCAGGAGACGATGACCTGGGACGACTACCGGCCGGTGCCCGGCGCCAACTGGGCCGATCCGAGCCGGCAGCCGAGCCAGCGCAAGCTCCGGATCGCCCTGGTCGCCGCCGACTATCCCGACCAGTCGTTTGTGATCACTCAGAACCGGGGGTCGGACCCGTTCCGCAACCCGCAGGTCGCCCCGGTCGCCCGGGCCGACGTGGCCCGGTTCTACGCCGACTTCTGGGGCACCCCGAGCGCACTCAACCACGGCCACACGGTGCACGAGTACTGGATGGAGCAGACCAACGGGCGGATCGGGGTGGAGTTCACCCCGTTCGGCCCCTACCGGCTGCCCCGCAAGCAGTTCGAGTACGGGCTCAACGACATCGGGCAGAACGGTGCCGGCTGCCCGGCCGGGTCCACCTGCAACGGCAACCTGGACGCGGACGTGGACGCGCTCTGGCGGGCCGCCGAGGGCTCCGACGTGCGCGACCGGTTCGACCTGGTGCTGCGGGTCTACGCCGGCTACGACGAGACGTCGGTCTGGCAGGAGTTCGGCGAGATGATGTTCCAGACCAGGGAGGACGTGCCGGATGCCTGGGGCCCACCGGACCCGAACCTGCCGAACTGGGTGCGGTCCCGCTACGTCGACTGGACCTCCTGGAAGGCCGGCTCCCAGCTCTGGGGCTCGTCCAGCATGCGGCAGGGCGAGAGCTCCGGCACCATCACGCACGAGATCGTGCACACCTTCGGGATCGCCGACAACAACAACAATCCGTACGTGTCGCCGTACCGGCGGGTCGGGTCGGGGACCTGGGACGTGATGGACCGCGGCTCGTTCAACGGGCCCGGCGGCCCGCACAACCGGTGGGTGGTGCCGGCGGCCCAGGGCGCGGCGATGCCGGCCGGGCAGACGCTGCGGAGCAAGCTCAAGCTCGGGCACATCGACGAGGCGCAGGTGCTGCGGCTCTCCCGGGAGGCGCTGCGCACCACCGGCGTCGCGGTGGTCACCGTGAAGGCGCGCACGGCGGTGCCGGCGGCCCGGGACATCCAGGGGGTCCGGATCGGCATGGACCGGGACCTGACCCCGGCTTGTGACATCAACGCCGACCCGCTCTGCCCGGGCAGCCCGGTCTACAACTGGTACAGCCTGGAGACGGTGCAGCGGATCGGGGCGGACTCGTTCACCCCGGACAACGGGGTACTGCTGGCCAAGAACAAGGACGCCGAGACGAACACCTGCGGCTACACCTGCTTCACCTGGGTGGTCGACGCGAACCCGCAGGACATCGACATGGTCGACTACTACAAGCCGGACGGCACCCCGGTGAAGCGGACGGTCGCCGACTACCGGCAGCTCAACGACGCGCTCTTCCACGCCGGCACCCGCTCCGGCAGCGAGTACGAGTACGTCGACACCGCCAACCGGCTGCACTTCTACGTCCTCGACCGGTCGGTCGGCGCGGACGGGGTGCTGTCGTACACCCTGGGGGTCCGGCACCTGGACGGGGCCGGCAACTCGGTGCGCGGTGTCGGGGTCGCCGCCGCGGGCAGCCCCACCGGCAGCCCGACCGGAGGCGGCGCGACCTGCACCTTCGCCGTCACCAACACCGGCCGGTACGTCGCCGGCGGGCAGGCGCACCCGGAGGACGCCTCGGCGTACCTGCGCGCCGACGTCTACCGGCTCTCCGCCACGGTCAACGGGGCGGGTTGGACGGTCACCCTGCCCAACGCCTTGACCACGGCCGGGTTCGGCCGGACCGTGAACGTCAAGGTGGTGGCCACCGCGACCGCCGGCGCGACCCAGGTCGGCCGGGTCACCCTGACCGCCCGCTCGGAGAGCGATCCGAGCCGGACGGCGACGGCCACCTGCCGGGTGAACCGGTAGCGGAACGGACCGCTGGACCGCCTCCCGCGCCCCGACCGGTGCGCGGAGGCGGTCCGGCCGGCTACGGAGGGAAGGGCATGGCGGGCAGCTTCGACGTGGTGGTGGTCGGCGCCGGTATCGTCGGCGCGGCCTGCGCGTACGCCTGTGCCCGGCGGGGGCTGACGGTCGCCGTACTGGAGCGGGCCGGCCTGGTCGCCGGGGCCACCGGTTCGGGCGAGGGCAACCTGCTGGTCTCGGACAAGCTGCCCGGCCCCGAGCTGGAGTTGGCGCTGTTCAGCAACGGTCTCTGGCGGCGCTGGGCGGCCGAACTCGGCGACCGGTACGGCGACATCGAGCTGGAGGCCAAGGGCGGCCTGGTGGTCACCGGGGTCGGCCCGGGCGCCGACGGCGCGGCCGGGCTGGCCGGGCTGCGGGAGACGGCCCGGGCGCAGGCGGCGGCGGGCGTGCTGGTCGAGTTGCTGGATCCGGCCGGGGTGCGCGAGCGCGAGCCGGCGATCACCCCGGAACTGGCCGGTGGCCTGTGCTACCCGCAGGACATGCAGGTCATGCCGGCGAAGGCCGCCGCCGCGCTGCTGGCCGCCGCCCGCGACCGCGGCGCCGAGGTACGGCTGCGTGCCGAGGTCACCGAGATGCTCCGGGACGCCGCCGGTCGGGTGGTCGGGGTGCGGACCGGCACCGGTCCGGTGGCCGCCGGACACGTGGTGAACGCGGCCGGGGCCTGGGCCGGCCGGCTCGCCGGGCTGGCCGGCGCGGACGCCCCGGTCGCGCCGCGCCGGGGCTTCATCCTGGTCACCGAGCCGGTCCCGCCGCTGGTGCGGCACAAGGTCTACTCGGCCGACTACCTGGCGAACGTGGCCAGCGGCGACGCCGGGTTGCAGACCTCGACGGTCGTCGAGGGCACCCCGGCCGGCACCATCCTGATCGGCGCCAGCCGGGAACTGGTCGGCTTCGACCGCCGCTACAACGCCGAGGCGGTCCGCCGGCTGGCACAGGGCGCCGTACGGCTGTTCCCGCCGCTGGCGGCGGTCCGGGTGATGCGGGTCTACCACGGTTTCCGGCCGTTCTCCCCGGACCACCTGCCGGTGATCGGCGCCGACCCGCGCATCCCCGGCCTGGTGCACGCGCACGGGCACGAGGGTGCCGGCATCGGGCTGGCGCCGGCCACCGCGCACCTGGTCGCCCAGGTGGTGACCGGTGAGCGGCCCGACCTGGCGCTGGACCCGTTCGACCCGGCCCGGTTCTCGTCCGAAGTGGAGACCGCAGGTGCGACCACCTGAGCCGGTTGACGGCCGAGCCGGCGTACCGGCCGGGTTCACCATCGTCGTCGACGGCGAACCCGTACCGGTGCGCGCCGGCCAGACGCTGGCGGCGGCGCTGCTGGCCGCCGGCCGCCGGACGACCCGGCGGACCCGGTTCGCCGGCCGGCCGCGCGGCGTCTTCTGCGGCATCGGGATCTGCTTCGACTGCCTGGTCGTCTGCAACGGCGAGCCGGGTGTGCGGGCCTGCCTGCGCCCGGCCGCGCCCGGCGACGTCGTGGGGACCGGTGGCGGGCCCGGCCCGGAGCCGGGGGACGTGCTCGGGCCCGGCGCCGGGGAGGACGCCCGATGAGCGGCGGCGGAAGCGGTCGGCTGGCCGTGGTCGGCGCCGGGCCGGCCGGACTCGCCGCCGCGCTCGCGGCGGCGGACGCCGGTGCCGAGGTCACCGTGCTCGACCTGGGCCAGCGGCCCGGCGGGCAGTACCTGCGCCAACCCACCGTGGCCGGCGTCCGGCCGGCGCCGCACCCCGCCCGCTTCGCCGACCTGCTGCGGCAGGCGGACACCCACCCCCGGATCACCGTCCACTCCGGACAGCAGGTCTGGTCGGCCGAACCCGCCGACGGTGCCGCCGGTGGGGCGACGCTGCGGCTGTCCGGCCCGGCCGGTCCGACCACGCTGACGGCCCCCGTCGTGCTGCTGGCCCCCGGCGGGTACGACCGGGTGGTGCCGTTCCCCGGCTGGGACCTGCCCGGCGTGGTGACCGCCGGGGCGGCACAAGCGCTCGCCAAGGGGCAGGGCGTGCTGGTGGGCCGGCGGGTGCTGGTCGCCGGTACCGGCCCGTTCCTGCTCGTCGCCGCCACCGGGCTGGCCTCGGCCGGTGCCGAGGTCGCCGGGGTGGTCGAGGCGGCGCCGCTGCGCCGCTGGTGCCGGCACCCGCTGGCGGTCGCCGGGGCACCGGGCAAGCTCGCCGAGGCGGCCCGGCACTTCACCGCGCTGCGCCGGCACCGGATACCGCTCTGGCGCGGCCAGGCGGTGACCGAGGTGGTCGAGGACGGCGCCGGGCTGCGCGCCACCGTGCGGCGGGTGGACGGCGGCTGGCGGCCCGGCGAGGTGACCCGGAGCGTGCCGGTCGACGCGGTCTGCGTCGGATACGGCTTCACGCCGTCGGTCGACCTCGCCGTCGCGCTCGGCTGCGCCACCCGGACCGACCCGGCCGACGGCAGCCTGGTGGTCACCGTGGACGAGTGGGGCCGCAGCAGCGTACCGGGGGTGCTGGTGGCCGGCGAGGCGACCGGGGTCGGGGGTGCGGACCTGGCCGTCGCGGAGGGCCGGCTGGCCGGGCTCGCCGCCGCACACCGGCTGGGCCTGCTCGACGACGCCGGGCTGGCCCGGACTACCGCGCCGGTCGTACGCCGCACCGCCCGGCAGCGCCGCTTCGCCGCCGCCATGCACCGGGTGCACCGGGTGCCGGACGGCTGGACGGACTGGCTGCGCGACGAGACCGTGGTCTGCCGGTGCGAGGAGGTCACCGCCGGGCGGCTCCGCGCCGACGTGGCCAGGTACGGCCTCGACGACATCCGTGCGCTGAAACTCGTCACCCGGGTCGGGATGGGGCTGTGCCAGGGTCGGGTGTGCGGCCGGGCCGCCGCCTGCCTGCTCGCCGCCGCCTCCGGCCGGGACCAGCCGCTGGAAGACTTCGCCAAGCGTCAGATCGTCATGCCGGTACCGCTGGGTGCCGTTGCCGAGGAAGGACCAGTTCAGTGAACCCTTTTCAACCTGAACCGCGCGGCGCAAGCGCCCCGACTTCCACCCGCGGCCACGACGGACCGCAAGGGGAGGTTGAGAAGGGTTCAGTGACAGCTCGCGAACCCTGGCAGGGTGTCGTCGTCGCCATCCCCACGCCGTTCCGGGACGACCTCTCCGTCGACGTCGACCGGCTCCAGGAGCATGTCCGGTGGCTGGCCGACGAGGGCTGCCACGGCGTGACCCCGTGCGGTTCGCTGGGGGAGTACCAGAACCTCTCCGACGCCGAACGGGCCGACGTGGTACGGGCGACCGTCGAAGCGGCCCCGGACGGGTTCTCGGTGGTCCCCGGCGTCGGCGGGTACGGCAGCCGGCAGTCCCGGCACTGGGCCGAGCAGGCACAGGCGGCCGGCGCGCACGCCGTACTGGCGCTGCCGCCGAACACCTACGCGGCCCGGGACGTCGACGTGCTCGCGCACTACCGGGAGGTGGCCGCGGTCGGGCTGCCGGTGGTGGCGTACAACAACCCGTTCGACACCAAGGTGGACCTCACCCCGGAACTGCTGGCGGCGGTCGCCGAGACCGACGGGGTGGTGGCGGTGAAGGAGTTCAGCGGGGACGTACGCCGGCTGCACCGCATCCGCGACCTCGCCCCGCACCTCGACGTGCTGGCCGGTGCCGACGACGTACTGCTGGAGCTGGTGGTCTGCGGGGCCACCGGCTGGATCGCCGGCTTCCCGAACGCGCTGCCCCGGCTCTCCGTACGCCTCTACGAGCTGTGCCGGGCCGGCGACCTGGCGGCGGCACTGCCGCTCTACACCGAGCTGCACCCGATCTTCGGCTGGGATTCCAAGCCGGAGTTCGTCCAGGCCATCAAGCTCGGCATGGAGCTGGCCGGCCGGTACGGCGGCCCGTGCCGGCCGCCCCGGGGCGCCCTCGCGGAGCCGGCCCGGATCCAGGTGACCAAGGACATGGAGCGGGCGTTGAAGGCCGACGCCGATGCGTAGCCGGTTGGTGCTTTCCGCCGTCGACTCGCACACCGAGGGGATGCCGACCCGGGTGATCACCGGTGGCGTCGGGGTGCTGCCCGGCGACACCATGCTGGAGCGCAAGCGGCTCTTCGAGCGGGACCGGGACGGGCTGCGCCGGCTGCTGATGTTCGAGCCGCGCGGCCACTCCGCGATGTCCGGGGCGATCCTCCAGCCGCCGACCCGGCCGGACGCCGACGTCGGGGTGCTGTTCATCGAGGTCTCCGGCTGCCTGCCGATGTGCGGGCACGGCACCATCGGGGTGGCCACGGTGCTGGTCGAGACCGGGATGGTGCCGGTGGTCGAGCCGGTCACCACCATCCGGCTGGACACCCCGGCCGGGCTGGTCAGCGTGGACGTCGCGGTCCGGGACGGCCGGGCGACCGGGGTGACGCTGCGCAACGTGCCGTCGTTCCTGCTCGCCGCCGACCGCAAGGTGGAGGTGGGTGGGGAGATCGGCACCATTCGCTACGACATGGCGTTCGGCGGCAACTTCTACACCATTGTGGAGGCGGCGGACCTGGGGCTGCCGGTCGAGCCGGCGGCGGTGCCGGAGCTGATCCGGCGCGGGCTGCGCGTGATGGACGCGATCAACGAGCAGGCGCCGCCCCGGCACCCGACGATCCCGGCGATCGACGACTGCCGGCACGTCCAGGTGGTGCAGGACGGCACCGACGGCGCGGATGCCCGCAACGCGGTGGTGATCCACCCCGGCTGGGTGGACCGGTCGCCGTGCGGCACCGGCACGTCGGCCCGGATGGCCCAGCGGCACGCCCGGGGCCTGCTCGACCTGGACACGCCGTTCGTCAACGAGTCGGTTATCGGGACCCGGTTCACCGGCCGGCTGGTCGGGACCACCATGGTCGGCGAGCTGCCGGCGGTGGTGCCGACGGTGACCGGCCGGGCCTGGATCACCGGGACCGCGCAGTACCTGCTCGACCCCGAGGATCCGTTCCCCGAGGGCTTCCAGATCTGACGGTTCGGGCCGGACCGTCCGATCCGGGCGGTCGATGGCTCGTCCGGTTCGGCCGGGCCGGTCCGGGCGGCTTCGGCAGGTGTCGGAACCGGTCGGGGCACCCGGCGACATCTGTAGGGTGACGCCGCCGGTCGGGCCGCATAGATTCGCGTCGGCGTGATCATGATGACGGGCCGGAGGTGTCGGGACGGGGCCGCCGACTGGCCGGACGGTCACGGAGCGTCCCGCACGCCGCAGTGGAGCGCCGCCGGCGCCCCCGAGGGAGAACGAGAGGTGACTGGATGCACCTACTGTCCAGCAGAGGCATGGCGTGGCGGTCGGCGCTGGCCGCGACGCTCGCGGCGGCACTCGTCGTCGGCGTCGCCACGACGCCGGCCTCCGGCGCTCCGGGCAACCCGGCCGGCGGCACCGGCCCGTTCGACGTACTCGACCCGCAGTCCTGGGAGAACCCGGACGGGATGACCTGGGACGACTACGTCACGCCGCCGAACACCAACTGGGCCGACCCGACGGTGGCCGGCTCGGTCCGCAACTTCAAGATCGCTCTGGTCACCCTCGACTACCCGGACCAGCCGTTCGTGGTCACCCAGCGGGCCCGGTCGACGGTCTTCGGCAACCCCCAGTCGACGGCGGCGAACATCCCGCGCGACCAGGTGGCGGCCTTCTACACCGATTTCCTCAACAAGCCCAACGAGCTGAACAAGGGCCACACCCTGCACGAGTACTGGATGCAGGACTCGGGCGGCCGGTACGGGGTGGACCTGACCGGCTTCGGCCCGTACGAACTGCCGGCGAAGTCCTACCAGTACGGCATCGACAACGGGACGATGAACCCGGGCGCCTGCCCGAGCGGCGAGCAGTGTGCCAAGAACATCCGGACCGACGGGCTGGGCGCCTGGCGGGCGGCGGTCGGTGACGAGGTGGCCGACTCGTTCGAGCTGGTCTTCATCCTCTCCGCCGGCCAGGACGAGTCGTCCACCTGGCAGGAGTTCGGCCAGATGATGTTCCAGACCAAGGAGGACGTGCCGGACGCCTGGGGCCCGCCGGACGCCAACCTGCCGAACTACGCGCGTACCCGGTACGTCGAGTGGACCTCCTGGAAGGCGGCGTCGACCATCTGGCCCAACGCCGGTGGCGGCTCCTCCACCCAGGCCGAGAGCTCCGGCATGGGCGTGTACGCGCACGAACTGAGCCACCTGCTCAGCATCGGCGACAACTACAACAACCCGTACGGCACGCCGTTGCGGCGGGCGTACACCGGCATCTGGAGCATGATGTCGCGCGGCTCGTTCAACGGGCCCGGCGGTCCGCACACCCGGTGGCAGATCCCACCGGTCAACGGCGGCTCGATGGGTTCGCTGCACACCGTCCGGGACAAGATCAAGATCGGTCTGCTCGGTGAGGAACACCTGCTGCGGCTGAGCCGGGAGGCGCTGGCCACCTCCGGCATGGTGGTGGCGACGGTGACCGCCCGGGCGGTGGACGCCGGTCCGAAGGGGCTCACCGGGATCAACATCGCGATGAACCGGGACCGGTCGCCGGACTGTGACCCCAACACGGATCCGCTCTGCGACGACGGCAACTTCAACAACTACACCGTCGAGGTCGTGGACCGGATGGGTGCGGACTCGTTCACCCCGGACAGCGGCGTGCTGCTGTCCAAGACGAAGAACGCCGACAACGCCCCCTTCGTCTGGGTGATCGACGCCAACCCGCAGGACATCGACATGATCGACTTCTACCGGCCGGACGGTACCCCGCAGAAGATCACCATGGGGGACTACCGGCAGCTCTCCGACGCGCTGTTCCACGCCGGCACCCGGTCGGGCAGCGAGTACGAGTACGTGGACGAGGCCAACCGGCTGCACTTCTACGTACTCGACCTGAAGCGCGACGCCGACGGCGTGCTGTCGTACACGGTAGCGGTGCGCTCGCTCGACGGCGCCGGACCGAGCAGTCACGGCGTGGCCCTGTCAGGCGGCGAGGTGACCACCGCGACCCGGCCGTCCAACCGGGGCGTGACCTGCTCGTTCACCCTGACCAACACCGGCGCGTACGCGGCCGGCGGCCAGGCGCACCCGGAGAACGCGACGGCCTACCTCACGTCGGACGTCTACCGGCTCTCCGCCTCGGTGGGCGGCAAGGGCTGGCGGGTGGAGCTGCCGAACGCACTCGCCGCCGCCGGGTTCGGCAAGTCCAGTACGGTCCGGGTCTCGGTCGGGGCGACCCCGTCGGCCACCCAGACCGGCGTCGTCAGGCTCACCGCCACCTCGGAGAGCGACCCGACGAAGACCGTGACCAAGCAGTGCCGCGTCCAGAAGTCCTGACCCGCCCGGCGGGACGCCCGGGAGGTGGCGCGCACGGCGCCGCCTCCCGGGCACCTCGCTCCGACCATGCCGGAGGGAAGATGCGGCGGGTCCGCTACCGCCACCTGCTGGCGGCACTGCCACTGCTGCTGCTCGCCCCGCTGGCCGGCTGCGGCGACGACGAGGAGCCGCGCGCCGCGATGACCGTCCGGGTGCTGGTCCGGGACATCAACCTCCGGCCCGAGGGCGTCGAGTGCGCCGGTACCGGGCCGTACACCCACTTCCACAACCGGGCGGCGTACCGGGTGGTGGACGGCGACGGCGAGACGCTGGCCGAGGGCGAACTGCCGCCCGGCAAGTCGGTCCGGACCTTCGCCGAGGACCTGGAGGTGCCGCGCGTCCCGACGTTCTGCGAGTTCGCCGTCCCGGTCTCGGTGGCCGACCGGGACGCGTACCGGCTGGTCGTGGACGACCGCCGGCCGATCGCGCTGACCAGGGACGACAGCGAGGGGCCCGCGCTGGTCGCGGTGGTGCCCTCGTGACCGGGCCGGTCCCGCCCACCCTGCCGGGGCACGGACGGACGCGGTGGTTCGGTGCGATGCGCCGGCCCCGCCTCGCCGCCCTGCTCGGGGTCGCCGCGACGGTCGGGGTGCTCGCGGCCGGCTGCACCGGAGACGGCGGCGCGGACCCCGAACCGGCCCCGCCGGTGGCCGGCGGCGCCGCCGCACTGCCCGGCCCGGTGCCGGGTGACCTGGCGCTGCGACCGGCGCCGACCGACCTGCCGGCCGCACCGAAGGTCACCGGTACGCTGACCGACGGCAGCCCGCTGGCGGTGCCGGACCTGTGGGCCGACCGTCCGGTGGTGCTGACCTTCTTCAGCTCCTGGTGCAACACCTGTGCGTCTCGGCAGGACGCCCTCAGCGAGCTGGCCCGTGCCCACCGTGACAGGGTGGTCTTCGTCGGGGTGGCCGGCGCGGACGAGCCGGACGCCCTACAGGAATACCTGCGCCGGCACCGGGTGGAATATCCGGTACTGGTGGACGGAGACCAGCGCATCGGTCGGGCGTACGCGGTCCGGGAACCACCGGCGGTGGTCGTCGTCGCCAAGGGCGGCACGCTGCTGCGCGGCTGGCCCGGCGGAGTGGACGCGCCCACCCTGGACAGTATGTTGCGGAAACTGGTATTCGCCCCGTGAACCCGACTGGACCGACGGAGACTGGCATGGACCTGGACCAGCCGATGAACCCCTACACCGGCGCACCGACCGGTCATCCGGTGCCACACACCGGTACCGACGGACTGGACGCGGTCTGCCGGCTGGCGGCCGCCGCCGCCCCGGCGTACGCGGCACTGCCGCTGACCACCCGCGCGGACCTGCTCCGCCGGATCGGTGCCGCGCTGGAGGGGGCCCGGGACGAGATCGTCGCGCTCGGCGACGCCGAGACCGGCCTCGGTACGGCCCGGCTGCACACCGAGCTGACCCGGACCCGGGTGCAGTTGGAGATGTTCGCCGACGCCGTGGCAGAAGGGTCGTTTCTGGAGGCGGTGATCGACCTGCCCGACCCCGACGCGCTGCCGGCGCCCCGACCGGACCTGCGCCGGATGCTGCTCCCGGTCGGTCCGGTCGCGGTCTACGCGGCGTCGAACTTCCCGCTCGCCTTCTCGGTGCCCGGCGGCGACACGGCCAGCGCGCTGGCCGCCGGCTGCCCGGTGGTGGTGAAGGCGCATCCCGGTCACCCCGGACTCTCCGACCTGTGCGGCGCGCTGGTCGCCAACGCGCTCGCCGAGGGCGGCGCCCCGGTCGGCACGTTCGCCGTGGTTCGGGGCATGGAGGCCGGCCGGGCCCTGATCACCCATCCGGCGATCACGGCCGGCGCCTTCACCGGCTCCGCCACCGGTGGGCGGGCGCTCGCCGACCTCGCCGCCGGCCGACCCGACCCGATCCCGTTCTATGGCGAACTCGGCTCGCTGAACCCGACCGTGGTCACCCCGACGGCGCTGGCCGCCCGGGGCAACGCCATCGCCGAGGCGTTCGTCGGCTCGGTCACCCTCGGCGCGGGCCAGTTCTGCACCAAGCCCGGCCTGCTCTTCCTGCCCGCCGGGCACGGGCTGGACGGGGTACTCGGCAAGGCGGTCGGCGCGGCCTCGTTCGGACCGCTGCTGGGCGCCCGGATCCGCGACGCGTACCAGGAGGGGGCCGCCGCCCTGGCCGCGGTGCCCGGGGTACGCACGGTGGTCGCGCCCGCCCCGGTCGACCAGCCGGGCTACCGGGCCGGTGCGCAACTGCTGGCGGTCTCGGCCGGTGACCTCGTCCGGCACGCCGACCGGCTGCTGGAGGAGTGCTTCGGCCCGGCCGCCCTGCTGGTCGAGTACGCCGACGAGACGGAACTGCTGGCTGCGCTGGCCGTGGTCCCCGGCGCGTTGACCGCCACCGTGCACGGCGAGGGGGCCGGTGACCCGGTGGCGGCCCGGGTGGTCGACCTGGCCGCCCGGCGGGCCGGCCGGGTGATCTGGAACGGCTGGCCGACCGGGGTGGCGGTGACCTGGGCGATGCAGCACGGCGGACCGTGGCCGGCGACCACCGGCTCGCTGCACACCTCGGTCGGGGTCACCGCGCTGCGCCGCTTCCTGCGCCCCGTCGCCTACCAGGGCATGCCCGACGAGTTGCTGCCGGCGGCGTTGCGCGCGGCCAACCCGCTGGGCATTCCGCGCCGGGTCAACGGGAAACTCCTGACCTGACCTGCCCGGCCGGTCGCGCCGGGGAGCGTCTCGATGTCCGGGTGGCTCATCGACGTCACCGTCAGGGATCGACGTCACCGTCAGGGATCGACGTCACCGTCAGGGATCGACGGCGGGCTTGTCGGGTCACCCGGACCCGGCAGCCCGCCGCTCGGCCGTCCGCCGTCAGCCGACGGGGGAGGCCGAGACCACCATCGACGGCGGGACGGCCTGAAGGGCGGCCCGGAGGTTCGGCAGCGGCCCGATCCGCTGGCCGATGTCGCCGCCCTGCGGGGTGCCGGTGCTCTTCAACAGGTTGCTCACCGCGGTGGCGGTCATCACCGGTCGACCGGTCGCCTTGAGGTAGGACTGGATCGCGACCACCGCGCCGGTGACGATCGGGCCGGCGCCGGAGGTGCCGCCGAACGACCGGGTGTAGCGGATGTTGCGGTTGGCCGGGGTCGTGCCGCCCTGGAGGTTGCCGTTGCTGCCGGTGGTGGTGATGTTCTGCCCCCAGCCCTGTAGGTCGAGGCGGGAGCCGTAGACCGAGAAGTTCAGCCGGGACCGGTTCGTACTGGAGCCGGCGCCGACCATGATCGCGCCGGAGTCCCGGACCGACCGGTCGAACCGTCCCCGGAACTCGGGAGCGTCGAGGTTCTCGCCCCCGTTGCCGCCGGTGGCCACCACGACCGCCCCGAGCTGGGTGAGCAGGACCGTCGCGTCGAACACCGACTGCACCCACTCGGCCGGGACGTACCGGGTACCGCCGTTCGGGCCGACCGTCTGCTGCTCGATCAGCACCGCGTCGCCGGGCCGGAGGAACTGGGCGAGGTGCGACAGCGCGGCCGCCGGGCGGTAGCTGGCCTGGCCGCTGCTGAGCCGCTGCATCGGCGAAATTCCGAACATGTCGGCGTCCGGCACGCCGCCGGTCACCCCGTAGCCGTTCGGCTGGGCCACCAGTTCGCCGAAGACCGCCGTACCGTGCTCGTCGGCGAAGCTGGTGTTGCGGGGGAACTGGGTGCCGCCGAGGTCGCTGGACCAGTCGAGCTGGAGGTCCTCGTGGAACGGGTTCCAGTCGTACTCCAGATCGACGATCCGGATCCCCGCTCCCCGGGCGCGTGGGTCCTGGTGCGCGTAGTCGGCGTCGACCCCCTGCGGCGCCGGCCGCTGGTAGCCCTGCATCGAGGTGAAGTCGGGGGTGGCGGGCGGCGGTGCCGCCTCGGGCGCCGGATAGGCGTACGCCACGTCGGGCAGGGCCCGCAGGTCGCGCAGCGCCGCCGACACGTCCGCCCGGGCGGGCAGGGTCAGGTGATACCACGAGGCCATGTCGGGGATGGCCCGGCCGGACCAGGCCTGCGCCGTCGCGGCCAGCCCGGCGAGCCCGGCCAGCGTCGGCTCCGGCAGCAGCGGGCTGAGTTCCACGGCGCGGTGCCGGTCCAGTACGGTCCGGACCGGGCCGAGGTCCCGGCCACGCTCGCTGCGCAGGGCGCGGTCCGTGCCGCGTACCGCCGACGCCTCCGCGAACTTGACCTCGAGTACCACGCCGGGCGACACGGCGTCCGAGCCGCGTACCAGCCGGCCGTCGGGCAGTTGGCCGGAGACGGTCAGCGTGGTGGTGGCGGCGCTGAGCTGCCCGGTGGCGCGCAGCGCCTCCTTGTCGAAGTAGAGCCGCAGGTCGGACCGACCGTCGGAGTTCACGTCGGTGACGGTGCTGAGAAATCCGCCGCCGACCCACCGGGCGACCGCGGCGCCGCTGCGGGCGTCGACCGGGGCGTCCGGGCCGAGCCGGACGGTGCCGGGGTCGATCCGGCTGACGTCCACTGCGGCGGTGCCGAACAGGGTCACCGCCAGTTGCCCCTGGCCGGCGAGATTGGGGGCCTCGGGCGCGTCCAACGGGATGTCGACGGTGCCGACCAGGGGATCGTCGGCGCGTGCGGCGCCGGTGCCGGCCACCTGACCTGCCACGACGAGGGCGCCCAGTGCGAGTAGGGCGGTCAACCGCCTGGACATGCCGAACCTCCAAGGTAGACCGATAGTGGGCAGCAGGTGAAAAGCTACTGATCACAGTGAAGTCGGTCTATCTACAGGTGTCGTGACATCGACGATCCGGGGTCGGACTCCTGTTGCACGCGGGACATCCCGGTCAGGGGTGGCGCAGACGGCCGACCGTCGGGCCGGCTACCGCCACAGTGCGGCGCGGGTCCCGACAGATGCCCCAGGCCCGCCCGAGGCCGTCAGTAACCGGTCGTGACCCCGATGCGTTGAGTGGGGTAGAGACTGCGGCCAGCGGCAGTGAGGTCTGTGGCGTGACCGATTTCCCCTTCATTCGGTCCGCAAATGCCGGGCATGGAGGGTGGCGCTATGGCCGAGATCAGGGTTGTGGCTGTAATTGACTTCGGCACCCATGGCTGCGGCTTTGCCTGGACATTCCTGAGCCCCTTGCACGACGATCCCTGCCAGCGGCAGATTTTCACCTGCGACGAGTGGCCGGGGCAGCCATCACCGTACCCGAAGACTCTCACGGCACTGATCATCGATCGTCATGGCGACGTCTTGTCCTGGGGGTGGGAGGCGCATCGGATGTGGCGCACCCATGGTCTCGAGCTGTACCATGCGGGCCACCGGTACAAGAAGCATTTCAAATTGTCCCTGGCACGTTTCGGAGACGAGCGGCCGCCGTTTCGGGGAGTCTCCCTCAATGATTGCGAGGACAGCCCGGAGCGGCTCGTCGTGGCATTCCTGAAGAGGATCTACCAGCGGGCGTTGACCGAGATCTCCGGGAGTGGTTACCGTGCGGACGAGATCCGCTGGTGTCTGACGGTCCCGGCGATCTGGGACGACTACCAGAAGCAGCTCATGCGTGAGGCGGCCTACGAGGCGGGAATGCCGACCGAGGACGGACGACTCATCCTCGCCCTTGAGCCCGAGGCCGCCGCCTATCACGCGCGAGTATCGGGAGTCAGCGTCAACGGTGCCGAGGACGGTAGGGACCTCAACCAGCCCGGTACCAGATTCATGGTGGTCGACTGTGGAGGCGGGACGATCGACATCACCGCGTACCGCAACGACGAGAACGGGCTGATGGTCGAGATCGGTCGCGCCTACGGGGACAAGAGCGGATCGGCGTACCTGAACAAGGTGTTCGAGGAGACGGTACTCACCAAGCGCCTGGGTGGTGTGGAGGAGATGCAGCGCCTCGCCAATCAGTGTCCCGCGGCGCTGGAGGACCTGCTCGACGCCTGGGAACGGGTCAAGGTGCACGCGACGGTCGATCTCGCGCAATCGCTGTACCTGCCGATCGGAAAGGCACTCGACCGCTGCCTGAGTGAGTCGGCGAGGTACGCGCTACCAGATCTGCAGGGCGGAGAAGACGAGTACATCGTCGTCTCCCCGGACGAGGTTCGCGACGTCTTCGAGGAGGTCGTTCCTCGTATTCTGGACATGATCGACCGACAACTCGACGAAATGCGTTCGGCCGCCGGCCCGGCACAGTCGCCGGAGGTGGTCCTGCTCGTCGGAGGGTTCGCCGCGTCGCCCTACCTTCAGCAGCGCGTACGAGGCCACCTCCGCGGGCGGGCCGAGGTCCGTGTCGTACCCAGATCGGCCATGGCGGTACTGGCGGGAGCGGTTCACTTCGCCTACGACCCGCAGACCCGTGCGCGCCGATCCAAGTACACCTACGGCATCGATGTGGTCACGTCGTTTGAGGAAGGCGTCGATCTGCCGGCCAAACGGCGTGTCAACTCGCGGGGAGAGGTCACCTGCGTCGATAGGTTCGCCGTGTTCGTCCGTGCCGGTGAGACTGTCCGGAGCGGACACGAGGCCGTCCAGGGATGCATCCCGGTCGAAGGCGACCAGACGGAGGTCGACGTCGACTTCTATGCGACCCGGGAGCCCGAACCGCGGTACGTCGATGAGGTGGGCTGCTACCGGGTTGGCCGACTGACAGTGGACCTGGCCGAGGTGATGCACCTGGACCTGACGCAACGAAGCATCCGTGTCGCCATGCAGTTCGGCGAGACCGAGGTCAAGGCGCGCGTCACCCTCGGCGGCAGCGATCTCCAACTGAACGCGGTGCTCGATTTCGTCGCTCGCTAGTTGGACGGCGAGGAGCGCTAAGCCAATCGCGGTCACGGCTTGGGTGTGCCGGTGGTCACCCGGGCTCCGTAGGGCCCGTCATGCTCTGGACCGAGCGGCCAGGTCGGAACTCGTGCTGACGGGACGCTCGGGCTGGCGGCGACGTCCGGTGAGGCCGGAGCGGGTGAGGTGGGCACGCCGGACCCGGTGGCCGAGGCGGGGCCGCGCACAGCGGAGCGCCGGCCGCCTTCCAATTCGGTGATCACGCGCACCAGGACGTACGAGCCGGCGAGGACCACGGTGTCGACAAAGGCTGTCGTCTCCAGTTTCAGGAGTCTCGACATGCCAGCAACCCTCCTCGCCGTCCACATCTGACTGTCGCCGGGTGCGGTGGTGGAACTGTGCGGCGCGTGCCGGTGGTGCCGTCGCCGATCTGGTCGCAGGTGTTGTCTCCCCGCGCGTAGCGCTGCCCCGTCGAGGTCAACGCCACGTTGCACAGGTTGTCGCGGCGATCGCGGTGAGCGGGGCGCCGGGCCCGCTGCGCCGGATCGCCGCCACCCGCGCCGATCCGATCGGGGTGGGTGGCCGGAGCGGTCCCGGCTACCGATGACGGGGGCGGACCAAACGGATCAGTACTCCTGATTTGGACATACGACCCTATAACAGAACTTATAGTGCGATACGCTGAGCAACGAGAGATTCGCTGTCAACTACGTGTGGAACCCGCATGGGCGGGACTGGAGGAGTCGTGCCGTATTCGCGTTCGTCCCTCATTCCCGCTCGTCGGTCGGTCCGCCTTGTCGACCACCCGCTCCCCGACCGGGACGGCGAAGGTGGTCGTGCCGGCCAGGCACGGACGGGTCAGTCGGTCCGGCCTCCGTTCCCGCCGCCTTGCCGCATGCGGACACGCCGCATCGGAGGCCACATTGCCGGGTCGATCGAACTAACGGCAGAGGCGGCACGTCGCCGCCTGATCGAAGGGAGCGTCGTGCGGTGGTTCACGACCGTATGAGGGTACTGATGACATGCAGGGTCTTCGAACCCGGCTTTCGTGGTGGCGGTATTGTGCGGGCGATCGTCCAGACCGTCGACACGGTTTCTGATGATGTCGATCTGACGGTTGTCACACGGGACTGCGACGTCGGTTCCACGGAGGTCTATCGAGACCTGTCCGGAAAATGGTGGGGCCGGCGACGCTCCCGCATCTTCTATCTGGACGTCCGTCGTCCTCTGCAGTGGCTCGGGTTGTGGCGCGAGCTGCGGAAGACCAGATTCGACCTACTGCACGTCAACAGTCTGTGGGAACCACTCTTCACCGTGCTACCGATCGTCGCCGTACGGCTCCGGCTCGTCAACGCCCGCCGGGTCCTTCTCTCTCCGCACGGGGAGTTGTCGCCGGGAGCGTTGATGCTCAAGGGCAGGAAAAAGCGTCTGTTCCTGACCGTGTGGGCGCCTCTGCTGCAGCATGCCGACGTGACGTGGCATGCGGTGACGAACCGGGAGGCAGCGGAGATCAGGGCGGTGTTCCCGTGGGCCAAGATCCTCGTCAACCACTACCAGGTGCCGCTGCCCGACGAGCCTCTGCCGCCGCAGGCCCCGAGCGACGGGCCGGTGCGACTGGTCTTCCTCGGGCGGATCTCGCCGAAGAAGAACCTGGACATGGTGCTCGACGCTTTGAGTCGGGTGTCGTCGCCGGTCGAGCTCGACATTTACGGCCCGCTGGAGGATGTCGCGTACTGGTCACGCTGCGAGCAACTCATCTCCCGGCTTCCCCGGAATGTGACGGTGCGCTACCAGGGCGAGGTCGCACCTTCGGCGGTCCGGCAAATCTTCTCCCGCTACGATGCCTTCGTCTTTCCCACGCTGGGAGAGAACTTCGGATTCGTTATCGCCGAAAGCCTGTCCGCCTCCTGTCCGGTGATCTGCTCGGATGAAACGCCGTGGACTGATGTTCTCAACGACGGAGGAGGACTTGTCCTCGACGACCTCGCTCCCGCCGACCTGGCAAAGGAACTCGATCGCTTCGCGGCCATGACACCGAGCGAGCGCCTTGACGCACGCGAGCGAGCTGGAGACGCCTACCGGGCGTGGCGGCGGGCTGTCGGCAACGACAACCTGCTGGACCGGGTACGGACACACGGACTGATTCCGTCGGGTGCGGGTGTGTGACCCACCGGCCGCACCGGGTCGGGGGAGAGGATCCCCCGTGACGTAGGACGGGGAGTGGGCGGGATTCCAGCGATCGGCAAGGCCGCCCCTGAACAGGTGTGCGTACGATTCGAACCGCCAGGCCAGCGCAGCCAGGTGCCACCGCGACAACGGTCGCTACCAGGCGCCCGTGACGCCGGGTTGCGAGACCTACGGTATGCCCCTCCACGCCGTCCTCTGACCAACAGAAGCGGCAAGTCAGGGTGAAATTCGCATTTCCCGATCAGTGGTTTCTGGAAAAAGCCGCATATCGGCCATAATGCCACCTAAGCTGTCAGAGCGCATCCGCCAGGCACGCGAGGCAGGGGCAGGCGCTGCGGCCACGGCCGCCCCTGGTCCAGGTCCACCGCAGCGCGGCCGGTTGCGCCGCTGCTCGGATCCAGAACCCGGGCACTGGCTCTGTTCTCGCTGAACCATCTGTCGGAGGGCTGCCGCCGAGGCGGCAGCACACGTCGTAAAGGACCAGGCTTTGAAGATCACCGTTATCGGCTCCGGGCATCTCGGAGCCCCCCACGCTGCCGGCATGGCAGACATCGGCCACGACGTCGTCGGTGTCGACATCGACCTGGCGAAAGTCGCTGCCCTCAATGCCGGGCGAGGCTGGTTTCACGAACCCGAACTCGACGACCTGCTGTCCCGCAACATCGGCACCGGAAGACTTCGGTTCACCACCGACCTCACCGACGCCGCGGCGCACGGCGAGGTGCACTTCCTGGCTGTCGGTACCCCGTCCGGTCCCGACGGCTCCTACGACCTGTCCCAACTCACCGCAGCCGTCAGCGCGCTCGCTCCGCATCTGCACCGTCCATGCCTGATCGTCGGCAAGTCCACCGTGTCACCCGGCACCGCCCGCGCCGTGGAGGCCCTGGTCCGCCGGCTCGCTCCGGCCGGCGACGCGGTCGAGGTGGCCTGGAACCCCGAGTTCCTCCGCGAAGGCACCGCCGTCGCCGACACCCTTACGCCCGACCGGATCGTCATCGGCGTCAGCTCCGCGGAAGCCGAAAAGTCCCTCCGGGCGCTCTACGCGCCGATCATCAAGAGCCACGGATGCCCCCTTGTCGTCACCGACCTCGCCACCGCGGAAATGGTCAAGGCCACCGCCAACGCCTACCTCGCCACCCGGATCAGCTTCATCAACGCTGTCGCCGAGATGAGCGCCGCCATCGGCGCCAACGTCACCGACCTCGTCGAAGCCATCGGCTACGACACCCGCATCGGGCATCACTACCTTCAGCCCGGCCTCGGCTTCGGCGGTGGCTGCCTCCCCAAAGACCTGCACGCCTTCACCCACCAGGCCGACAACACCGGCAGCACCGAAGCCGCCGCGCTGCTGCGCGCCGTCGACACCGTCAACCGGCACCGGCGCCACCGGGCCGTCGAACTCGCCCGCGCGGTCCTCGACGGAAAACTTGCCGGCCGCCGCGTCGCCGTCTGGGGTGCCGCGTTCAAAGCCGGCGTCGATGACGTACGCGATTCACCCGGCCTGGACGTCGCCGTACGACTCCACCAGGCCGGCGCCCACGTCGCCGTCTACGACCCCCAAGGCATGGCCCAAGCCCGCCACACCGCCCCGGCACTCAGCTACGCGCCCACCGCCGCCGATGCCGCGCAAGACGCCGACCTCGTCCTCGTCACCACCGGTTGGCCCGAGTTCCGCAGCCTCGACCCGTATGCCATCGGCGACAGGACCGCCGTCCGCCGGATCATCGACACTCAGGGGGTGATCGTCGCGGCGCGATGGCGCGCCGCCGGTTGGACCGTCACCGACATCAGCTTCCGACCCGCCTCTCAACAGGCGCAGCGAAGCCCGGCCTGCCAGCTCGTCTGAAGGAACGGCGGCCCGAAGCCTCCGCCGTCGACGTCCCTCGTTCGCACGCGTCAGGCGGTGTCGACGTCGGCGGCGAGCCCGATTCACCTGCGGCCACAACGGACCGTGCGACGCACGCCCGGCGCATACCAGGGGTTGCGCACCGACCGCATCAAGATTGAACCTTTTTCAACCTGGACCGCGCGGCGCTCACGCACTGCGTCCGACCTTGCGGTCCGCCGGACCGCAAGGGGAGGTTGAAAAAGGTTCATTGACCGAGTTGTTGGTCCAAATATGGCATAGCAGGCTAATCACCTCATTATAGTTTCTATACATCGGTCGGCATGAGGTCTGCCGTCCGTTCTGTTTCGCGCCGCGCCCAGGGCAGGAGTCGTGTGATCTTCGCGTTCCAGTCTGGTTCACTGCCGATCCCGGCTGCCGTCCGCCAGACCGTCGCCCGGTACGACGCCTTCGTTCCTCCCGTCCTCGGTGAGGGCCTCGGACCCGCCACCGCGGAGAACAGCGCGCGGGCTGGCTGCTCTCTGCCGATGTGGAGCGAGCCATGACCACACTCACCCGGGGCGCGCGACGGGCGAAGACGTCCAACGGAGTGCGACTTGCCGTTGTCGCCACGTCGACGTTCAACGTCGTCTCGACCGGGACTGCCGGTATAGCGGGCATCGTCATCGCGCGGTCGTTGGGGCCGAGCGTCAGGGGCGAGTACGCGGCCATCATGGCCTGGTTCGTGCTCCTGCTGGTGGTCGGCGGGCTCGGCCAGTCAGCGGCGACGACGTTCTTTGTCGCCCGCGATCCCGGTCGGGCTCCCGAGTACGTGGCCGTGTCCCGGAGCATTGTGGTCGTTTCCGGGGCGGTGACACTCGCCGTCGGGATGATCGCCGCCCCGCTGCTCGGTTCGGACAGCGGGACCGTGGTGTGGGCCTACCGGCTGATGTTCGCCACCTGCCTGGCCGCGTTCGTGGGTCTCAGTTACACGTTCGCGCTCCAGGGGTCGAGCATCGGTCGGTGGAATCTGGCGCGGATCTCCCAGCCGGTCGGGTACCTGGTAGTGGTCGTCGCGCTACACGCCACCGGCCAGCTCACCCTGATCACCGTGTTGGCCGCATTCTCCGCCACGACGGTGGCCCAGACGGTGCTGGCCTACGGGTTGTGCGCACGCGGCCGGCTCACCGGGGGTCGGCCGAGTCTCGTCCTGGTCCGTCCGATGGCGCGTTACGGTGTCGGGCAGCTCGCGGCCACGATACCGCTGGTGGTGATCGCCCGGCTCGACCAGTTGGCCCTTTCGGTCACCGACGACCCGTCCGCGCTCGGCAACTACGCGGTGGCTGCCTCGCTGACCGCACTCGCCGTCCCGGTCGCGGCGGGGCTGGGCTATGTCGCGTTCCCCCGAATCGCCGCGCAGCGAGGTCCGCGGTCGGCGACGACGCGGCTGCAGTGGCGGGCCGTGGCCGTGAGCGGTGCCATCGCCGTCGCGCTGATGCTCCCGCTGGCCGCGCTCGCGCCCTGGCTGGTCCCGACGGTGTTCGGTCCGGGTTTCGACAACGCCGTCGTGCTGGTGGTCCTGCTGGCCCCGGGCGGCGTCTTCATGGCTTGCCAGCAGGTGTGCGCGGACCTCCTTCGTGGACACGGCCGGCCGCTCGCCGCCGGGCGGGCCCAGGCGGTCGCCGCCGGGGTGATGGTCGTACTGCTCGGCACGCTGATGCCGGTCCTGGGTCCGCCGGGCGCTGCCCTGGCCTCCAGCATCTCGACGGGCGTGGCGTTCCTGCTGCTTCTCCGCGCGCTGAGCCGCGCCCTGGCTGCGGACGAACCGAAAGAGTCGGTGCCATGATTGTCTTCGTTGTCGGGTGTCCGAGCCCGTACACACTCCCGTGCTCAACCGGCTGCACGACGAACTCGGTGGAGAGCTGTCAGTCTGCTACCTCTGCGGTACCGACACCTCGCACGGCTGGGGCGAGATTGCCGCGACGCACCGCTACGTCGCGCTCGACCGCCCCGGCGGACGGGCCGCGTTCGCGCGCACTGCTGTCGTCGAGGCTGCGAGCCGTCTGCGTGTACGGGTACCGGGCGGGGGCCCGGGTGGTGGCGGCGAACGTCGCCCGGCTCCGTGGCGTCCCGCTGGTGTTGCGGGGAGCGGCCGATGTCCGTACCGAGCGGTCGCGGCCGGCGTTTCTCCGGCTCGTCAAACGCTGGTATCTGCGGGCGCTCCTGGGACAACCGGAGCTGTGGACCAACGGGTCGGCGAACACCGCGTACTGGAATCTGCTCGGCCTGCAACGCCACCACACCATTCCATACGCGCTACAGCGCCTGCCGGGGGGCGAGTCCGGCGCGGCGGCGCTGCGCGCCGAGTTGGGGTCGCGGATCGTCTCGTCTTCACCTTCGTGGGCAGGCTCGAACCGGTCGAGGCAGTCACCGACCTGCTGCGGGCATATGACATCGTGCGCGAGGCGACACCCCGCGGGGCGACCAGCATCGCCATCGTCGGGCGCGGTTCGCTCGAGCCGAGGTGCGCCGGTACGCCGAGGCGCACGACGACTGCCGTTACCTGGGGGCCATTCCCAGGATTGCCTGGGTGCCGTGCACGCCGCGGCGGACGTCCTCGTCGTCCCGTCGCACAGCGAGACGTGGTGCTGGGTGGTCAACGAAGCTCTGGGATTCGGCCCGCGGGTGATCGCCACGCATGAGGTGGCGGCGGCAGACGATCTGTGTACCGAGGCAACGGGCCGCCGATGCCCCGCGGCCGATCCACCGGCGCTCGCCGCCGCCATGCTCGCCGAGTACCGTCAGGGACCGCGCCGGCCCCGCGCCTGCGGTGTGCGGACACCGCCCGGGACATGGCGGAACGGCTACGCGAACTCGCCCGACGCAACGTCGAGACGGTCAGGGCTTGATGAAGATCGCCGTGTCCCAGACGCCGGAACAGGTCCAGATGTGCCTGCACTGCCCGACGGCGCGGGCCACCTCCGCCCACACCTGACTCGCCGGCCCCTGTGACGGCCTTCTCGCCCCCGGAGAGCGGGAGAGCGACGGGAGGAACCTCTCGACGTTGTCGACGATGAGTAGACCACCCGGGCGGAGCTTGCCGAGAGAGAGCTGGGCGCAGGCGTCGCGGTAGATTCCGTCGACGAGCGCGAAGTCGAGGCTGCTGTCGTCGAAGCGCAGCAGCGTTCGGACGTACTCGCTCTCGGCACCCCGGTCGAACGGCACGTCCGGTGCCGCGAACAGATGGTCGACGTTGTGGACGCCCTGCGCCTTCAACCTCGCGGAGACCGTGCCGTGCCACACGTCGTCGTGCTCCACGCTGGTCAGGTGCCGCACCCGTTGCGACAGCCACAGGGTACTGCGGCCAGAACCGAACTCCACGCCCTGGTCGCTCGGGCGCAGCATGGTGGAGAGGATCTGCGTGGCCTGCGGGGTGAGCCATGGCGCATCGGGATGGCTGCGGCTGTAGCGCAGCTCGCGCGTGCGGTCGAGGAAATAGCGGGGGGTCCAGTGGCCAAAGCTGCGCATCTGTCCTCCGGTCACCGGTACTCGGGCAGGACGGCGAACATGTCCCGCGAACTGACGCCCGACACCTCCGTGTCCCGGAGCACGCCGAGGTGGTCCGGACGGGCGAACTGATAGCCGTACCCGGCGAGGATGGCGGCGACGGGGCCGCGGTCCTCACCCAACACGGACCTGCTCCTGGCGTTCCATTCGATCTGCAGCACGCCGATGCGCCGTTGCTCCAGTGCCCGACGGGCGCCGTCGAGAACCAGCCGCTCGGCGCCCTCGACGTCGATCTTCACCCCGACCGCGAACCGGCTGCCGAGAATGTTGTCCAGGGTGTCGACCTCGATCGTGTCGCCCACCGCCCCCGGTTCGAGTCGGAGGTGGTTGGTGGTGTCTTCCCCGGTACTCAGCGTGCATTGGCCCGGGTGGTCCGCCAGCCCACACTCCCGCACCGTGATGGCGAATTCGTTGAGCCTGACGTTGGCGTGGAGCCGCCGTACCGCCTCCGGAGAGGGTTCGATCGCGATGACCTCGGCGCCGCAGTCGCCGGCCCACAGGGCGTAGGCGCCGACGTTGCTGCCGACGTCGACGAACAGGTCGCCGGGCCGGAGGATGCGTCGCCACGCCTGCATTTCGTTCCAGTCCGGAGGGTTGGCGTACACCACCTTCGACGCCGCCGCGCAGTGCAGCTCGGCCCACATCCGGCCGCTGCGACCGACGGTTGTCAGTGTCCGCAGGCCGATCCGCCCGCGGAGCTGGAAGCGGGCCGCTCGAGTGATGCTGCTGAGCTGCCGGCCACGGTTGGCCGGATGCGTCCAGGCGTAGGTGAGCACCTGCCGGATCTGCCGAACGGCAGTGTCGGGCCGGACCATTCAATTCTCCTGTCGGTAATCAGGAACCACACAACGATGAGCACCGCGAGCCGCATGCCGGCACGTACGGTGAAGGTGAAGGTGCCCCAGACCAGGTCGGGCAGGCCCGCGGCGATGATGACCGCGGTGGCGTACGCCAGAAGCGCGTGCCGGCCCATGAGCGGGCGGGCTGAGGCCCGGGCCAGGAAATGGTCGGCCGCCCGCACGACGAACCCCACGACGGGCACCATGAGCACCAAGCCGATGAGGCCGAAGTTGTAGAGCCACTCGCCCTGGAACAGCGCCGCGTCGGAGTGGCCGCTGTTCGCTAGCTCGGGGTGCAGGATCGGCACCAACTCCGCACCGAAGCCCGACGGCTTGGTCGGCCAGACGGCGCGCGGGACGAGCGAGACCGCCGCTGCCCAGAAGGTGTGGCCCCAGGCGTGGGCAAGGAAACCGGCATCATTGTGACTCAGCAGGTCGCCGAAGCTGCCCAACGGACTCGCCACGGACTCGAGCCCGGTGCCGGTGATCTGTGCACCTGGATGATTCGCCCGCACCGCGTCCATGCGCATGTTGGCCATCATCAACAGGATCGGTACCGAGCCGGGGATGACCAGGGCCTTCACCAGTCGGGTCCGCGTTCGCCGTGCTATCACGATCAGCAGGGCGAAGCCCAGCGAACCGAGCATCAGCCGACCGTAGCTGTTGGAGGTGACCACCGAGAGCGCGAACCCTCCCGCCGCCAGCAGACAGCCGAGCAGCGGCGGCCGGCGCTCGTCGCCCAGAAGGCCGATCGCGACCAGCAGCGCGCCGACGAAAACGGCGGCCTGGCTCAGGTGGCGCAGCGACCCGAGAAACTCGAGCGAGGCGACGGCGGCACCACAGGCGACAAGGATTCCGATCCAGGTGAGCCGGTGCAGGAACGCCGGATCGACAGGACGTGGCCCGGACGGCTCCGGCGGCGGCTCCTTTGTCCAGAACAGCAGCCAGGTGGTCACATGGCCGAAGTAGCACAGCACCAGCGCACGCAGCAGGGACTCCTCGTCGGTGCTGCCGGAGAGCAGGTACAGCCCGGCGAACCCGACGAAGAGAGCGAACGCGAAGTTGTAGATGCCGACCGCGCTGACGGTGGTTCCACCGTGGCGCCAGTAGACCCACAGCCCGAAGAGCAGGGCGGCACTGGAGAGTACGAAGATCGCGCGGGTGTGGCCGACCGCCGGTACGTCCGAGTCGAGCAACACGCCGAGAAGCCCGAAAAGGTACCATCCGGCCCCCGCTGCCGCGACCCGGAATACCGTGCGCTTCCGGTCCGGGCTCTCCACTGGAGG
This sequence comes from Plantactinospora sp. ZYX-F-223, assembly GCF_039649625.1. NCBI lineage: Bacteria > Bacillati > Actinomycetota > Actinomycetes > Micromonosporales > Micromonosporaceae > Plantactinospora > Plantactinospora sp. ZYX-F-223. Next base: position 154,632 of record NZ_JBDJAV010000003.1, read on the forward strand.
GGGTGTGCCGGCCGTCGCGATGGCGAGGGCAGGCTGGGACCCGGGACGGCGGAGCCCGATGTGGACGGTCACCCGGCCAGTACTCCGTGTCGGACGACCGGCAGCGCACCGTCGGCGTGTGCCGCGACCACGACGGCGTCGGTGACCGCCGCCGGCACGAGCGGCCTGGCCTTGATGATCACGTCGAGCATGCTGCGAATCCCTCCAACCCGGATAACGAACCAGCGAAGCACCGAGTCAGCATAGAGCGTGCTTTCCGAACGATAAGGAGATATACGAAAAACCGCCTGTGAGTGGCTATGCCGGAGCTGAGCCGACAAAGCGCCCGGTGGGAGCGGGGCGAATGCGCGCCGGATCCGTGACCGTCTCACCTTCACCAGAACGTGACACTGTATGGTTTGCGATCTGGCCGGCGATCCGGTGCTGGCGTGCCGAGATGTCGAGGGTGGTATGGAGTTCTTGGGTAGTCCCGAGCTGTGGGTCGCGTTCGCGACGCTGCTGCTGCTGGAGGTCGTGCTGGGCATCGACAACGTGGTGTTCATCTCGATCCTGGCCGGTCGGCTGCCCGAGCACCAGCAGGCGCGCGCCCGCACCATCGGCCTGTCGCTGGCCCTGGTGACCCGGCTGCTGCTGCTGGCGTCACTGTCCTGGGTGATCGGGCTGACCGCGCCGCTCTTCACGGTCTTCGGGCAGGAAATCTCCGGCCGTGACCTGATCCTGTTGCTGGGCGGGTTGTTCCTGCTCGGCAAGGCCACCTACGAGATACACGAGCATCTAGAGGGCGCCGAACACGGTCGCTCAGCCCGGGGCACGTCGTCGTTCGCGGCGGTGATCGTCCAGATCCTCATCCTCGACATCGTCTTCTCCCTCGACTCCGTGATCACCGCAGTCGGCATGGTGGACCAGTTGTTCATCATGGTGGCGGCCGTCGTGGTCGCAATGGTGATCATGTTGGTCTCGGCCGGCACCGTCAGCCGATTCGTCAACACGCATCCGACGGTCAAGATGCTGGCCCTGTCGTTCCTGCTGCTCATCGGCGCCAGCCTGATCGCCGAGGGCTTCGACCAGCACATCCCCAAGGGATACGTGTACGGCCCGATCGCGTTCTCCATCTTCGTCGAGTTCCTCAACCTGCGGGTACGGGCCCGTCAGCAGCGGAGCGCGGCGCAGCCCGTGCACCTGCACCCCACCTACGTCAAGTCCCCCGAGACCGAGAACTCGACCGCCTCGGGCGACTGAGGCTGGGCCCCGTAGTCGCCCGTCGACCATCTGACCGGCGGTGGCCCCCCGACCGGAGGCAGGGACAGCCGTGGACGCGTCGCCTGGTCGGCGGGGCCTGAGACCGGCCGTCGGGTCGGCCGCGCGGATGTCGTCGGGCCGTGACACCTGCCGCTGTACAGTTTCCGCAGGATCCGGACGAGGCAGGGAGGTGGACCGTCGACGCGACCTTGTTGCGGATCGGGGAGGTCGCCGCTCAAGCCGGCGTCTCGCCGCGCACCGTCGACTTCTACACCAGTCTCGACCTCATCGCCCCGGCTGCCCGTTCCGGCGGGAACTACCGGCTCTACGACCCTGAGGTGATCGAGCGGATCACCACGATCCGTGCTCTGGAGGCTCACGGTGTGCCGTTGCAGGAGATCGCGGCGGCGTTGCGTCAGCCGGTAGCCGACGACCTCGACGCCAGGCTGGACCAACTCGACAACGCCCTGCATGCCCTGCAGGCCGCCGCGCGACACAGTGACGAACACGCCCACGGCCTGCTCACCGCGATTACGACCCGCGCCCATGCCCTCATCGCGACCGCCCTCGACCTCACCGCCGGGCTACCCCCGCCGGCCTGACCGTCCCGTCGACCGCACGGCGGAGCAGTCGGCGGTTCATCGGGCCGGCGGCGGTCGTGGCGGCGCGAGCGGTGTGGCGGCGGCCCACGACGAACCCTGGTCGCTCGGCCCGACAGGCAGAGATCCGGAACGCCCACCGGAAACCCGGTGAAACCTTGGTGGACACCCCACTAGCGTGGGGCGATGAACCTCGATCCGGTGATGCACAACCGGGCCGCGTGGGACCGGCAGGTCGACAAGGGCAACGAATGGTCGCGTCCGGTCTCCGCCGAGACGATCGCCAGGGCGCGGGCCGGCGACTGGTCGGTCGTACTCATCGGCTATCAGCCCGTCGACCGGGCCTGGTTTCCGGCTGACCTCACCGGCGCGGACGTGCTGTGCCTGGCGTCCGGTGGCGGTCAGCAGGGTCCGACGCTCGCCGCCGCCGGTGCCCGGGTCACCGTCTTCGACAACTCGCCCCGCCAGCTCGAACAGGACGAGATGGTGGCCCACCGGGACGGCCTGGAGTTGCGGACGGTCCTTGGCGACATGCGCGACCTGTCGGTCTTCGCCGACTCCGCCTTCGATCTCGTCTTCAACCCCGTCTCGAACCTGTTCGTGCCCGAACTCGCCCCGGTATGGCGGGAGTGCTTTCGGGTGTTGCGCCCGGGCGGTGCGCTGCTCTGCGGTTTCGTCAATCCTGACGTCTTCCTCTTCGACCACGAGGCGCTGGACGAGCGCGGCGAACTGGTGGTCCGCCACCGGCTCCCGTACAGCGACCTCACACACGTCCCGGCGGAGGAACGCGCGCGGTTGTGGGGTGCCGACGCACCGCTGGAGTACAGCCACACGTTGGCCGGGCAGATCGGAGGCCAGCTCGCCGCCGGCTTCGCCGTCGTCGGGTTCGCGGAAGCGCCGCACCACTCCGACGCCACCGCCGGCTGGCTGCCCGGCTACTTCGCGACCCGGGCGGTCAAGCCACCCCGATAGTTCCCCCTTCGACGTGCGGGCCGCCGGCCGGACCTGCGGTGCCGGCCCGGCGCTGGCCGGGTGACTTCGAGGCGTGCGAGACTGGCGGCGCAGGCCGCCGGGGGGATGGGATGCCGCTGGAGAACGAGGACCGGCCGTCGGACTCGCCGTACGTCCATCGCGTGTGGCGCAGTCAGGCGTCCGGGGTCGCGCGGATGACCTCGATCGCCACCTCTAACTGGGAGCTGGTGTTCTGGGAGCAGCACGGCAATGTCCACGCCGCCGTACGCGGACCGGAGACCACGGTTTCGAGCGTCGAGGTGCCGGACGGGTCGGCGTCCTTCGGGATCACGTTCGCGCACGGCAGTTCGATGCCGCACCTGCCCGCGGCGCGGCTGGTCGACTCCGCCCTGGAGAGCCCGCACGCGACCGCGACCACGTTCCGGCTGCGCGGCGAGGAGTGGCCCATCCCCGACTTCGAGAGTGCGGAGCAGTTCGTCGCCCGGCTGGTGCGGGAGGGCGTGGTCGTGCGGGATCCGCTCGTCGACGAGGTCGTGGCCGGCGGGATGCCGGAGCTCGGCACGAGGTCGGTGCAGCGCCGCGTCGCGGCGGCCACCGGGCTCACCCAGGGCGGCATCCGGCAGATCGAGCGCGCCCGGCAGGCCGCGATCCTGCTCGGCGAGGGCGTCGTACCGCTCGAGGTCGTCAACCGGCTCGGCTACTACGACCAGCCGCACCTCGCCCGCTCGCTCCAGCGTTTCATCGGCCGTACCGCGACCGAACTGCGCCGGCCGGACGCGGTTGCGCAGCCCCTGTCGCTTCTGTACAAGATCGGCGACCCCGCCGGTTCCTAGCCTGGATGCGACGCGGCACCGCGCCGCCGCGGGGGACATCCCCGCACCGCTACCAGGAAGGCGATCCAGATGACCGAGAACGCCCGCGCGGCCGTGGTGTCCGCCGACGGCACCGTGATCGCGTTCAGCGCGTGGGGCCGGGGCGAGCCGCTGATCATCATCGACGGCGCGACCGCCTACCCCGCGATCAACCCGCTCAACGAGGAGATCGGCCGGCTGCTCGGCGACGAGTTCCGGACCTATGCCTACGACCGTCGCGGCCGGGGCGAGAGCACGGACACCGCGCCGTACGCGGTGTCGCGCGAGATCGAGGACCTCGCCGCGCTCATCACGGTCGCGGGGGCACCGGCGACCGTGTTCGGCTGGTCGTCCGGTGCGGTCCTCGCGCTCGACGCGGCGGCGGCCGGACTGCCGATCAGCCGGCTCGTGCTCTTCGAGCCGCCGTTCGTGGTCGACGACAGCCGCCCGCCGCTGCCGGCGGACTACGTGCGGCGCCTCGATGACGCCGTCGCCGACGGCCGGCCCGGCGACGCCGCCGAGCTGTTCCTGACCGCCGCGGCAGGGATGCCCGCCGAGGCCGTCGAGGGGATCCGGCAGAGCGACTTCTGGCCAATCATGGAGGCGGTGGCGCCGACGATCGCCTACGACGGCCGGATCATCGGAACCACCATGTCGGGGGCGCCGCTGCCCCGCGACCGCTGGGCCGCGGTCAGCGCGCCCACGCTCGTGCTGCACGGCACCGGGACGTTCCCGTTTATCGTCGCCGCCGCCCACGCGCTCGCCGAACTGCTGCCGACCGCGACCCTGCGGGCCGTCGAGGGCGAGCAGCACAGCGCGCCCGCCGATGTACTCGCCGCCGCGCTGCGCGACTTCGCCCACGCCCGCTGACCGACCGCAGAAAGGACCAGACATGGGAAGGATCGTGGTCACCGAGTTCATCTCGCTCGACGGCGTCGTGGAGGCGCCCGGCGGGGAGGACTTCAAGTACCCGAACTGGAGCTTCGAGTTCGACCGCGGCGAGGAGGGCGAGCGGTTCAAGGTCGCCGAGGCGCTCGGTGCCGAGGCGTTGCTGCTCGGCCGGCGTACCTACCAGGGGTTCGCCTCGGCCTGGCCCCAGTACGAGGGCGAACTCGCCGACAAGTACAACGGCATGCCCAAGTACCTCGTCTCGCGCACCCTCACCGACCCCACCTGGAACAACACCCGGGTCCTCTCGGGCGGGCTGGTCGACGAGGTGACCCGGCTCAGGGACGAGGTGACCGGCGACATCTCGGTCGCCGGCAGCATCCAACTCGTCCAGGGGCTGCTCGAACACGACCTCGTCGACGAACTCCACCTGATGATGTTCCCGGTCCTCCTCGGCACCGGGCGGCGACTGTTCGGAGAGACCTCGGACAGGTCGACGTGGAAGCTGACTGACTCGATCACGGTCGGCGAGGGCGTACTCATCACGACCCTCCAGCGGGCTCGGTGACCGTCCGGCGCGCTCGCTCGTTCGCCATGACGGGGTGGTCACCGCGTTTGGCCGGTCGCGCAACGGGTAGCCCGGCGGCGCCGCGTGGCGATCCCGCTATCGTCAGCACGCGTTCCCCACGCTGCCGGGAGGCCGAGATGACCGTCGCGATGCCCGCGATCACGTTGCCGTCGGGCCGGACGATGCCGGTGCTCGGTCAGGGGACGTGGTATCTGGGGGAGAGCCCGGGGAAGCGGCGGGACGAGATCGCGGCGCTGCGTACCGGGCTGGATCTCGGGATGACGATGATCGACACCGCCGAGATGTACGGCAGCGGCTCCTCGGAGGAACTGGTCGGTGCGGCCATCGCCGGGCGCCGCCACGAGATCTTCCTGGTCGACAAGGTGCTGCCGGCGAACGCCACCCGGCAGGGCACGGTACAGGCGTGCCGCCGCAGCCTGCGCCGGCTCGGTACCGACCACATCGACCTCTACCTGCTGCACTGGCGCGGCAGCCATCCGCTGGCCGAGACGGTCGAGGCGTTCGCCGAGCTGGTGGAGGCGGGTGACATCGGGCAGTGGGGAGTGAGCAACTTCGACCTGTCGGACATGGTCGACCTGATGGACGCCGGCGGGGACTCCTGCGCGGCCAACCAGATCCTCTACAACCTGACCCGGCGCGGCCCGGAGTACGACCTGCTGCCGTGGCTGCGCGAGCGCGGGATCCCGGTGATGGCGTACTCGCCGATCGAGCAGGGCCGGTTGTTGGGTGATGCCCAGCTCTCCGAGGTCGCGGCCCGGCACCAGGGCACGCCGGCGCAGGTGGCGCTGGCCTGGGTGTTGCGGCAGGACGCGGTGGCCGCCATTCCCCGGTCGTCGGATCCGGGGCACACCCGGGAGAACGCCGGGGCCCTGGAACTGCGCCTCGGCGAGGAGGACCTGGCCGTACTCGACACGGTCTTCCCACCGCCGGGCGGCCCGCAGCCACTGGAGATGCTCTAGCCTTCCCCGGCGTCCGGTCCGGCCGGGCAGGGGCCGGACCGGGGCGGAGCCGCCGTGCTCAGTGCTTCCACTGGGCCGAGCCGGCGTCCCATTCGGTGTACGTGTAGGGGTTGTCCCGCACCTTCGTCTCCGGGACGTCCGGGTTCATGCCCTTCGCCCAGGCGTCCTGACCCATCGACTCGACCAGGTACTCGACGGTCCGCTCCACCTCGCGCCGCGCCCGGCCGAGGTCGACGCCGACCAGCCGGTGCTGGTGCTTGACGAGCCGGCCGTCGACCAGGACGGTGTGCACGTCGCCGCGCTGCGCCTGGAAGGCCACGTGGCCGTACGGGTTGAGGATCGGGAACATCACCGGCGAGTCGTCGTTCTTGATCAGTACGATGTCCGCCTTCTTGCCCGGTGCCAGGCTGCCCACCCTGTCGTCCAGGCCGAGGGCGCGGCTGCCGCCCCGGGTGGCCCACTCGACCACCTGCTCGGCGCGCAGGTGGCAGTGCGTGACGGTGTCCTGCCGACCGTGCGCCTCCAGGTGTTCCCGGGAGCGGTCCGCGCCCAGCGTGGCGCGCATGGCGGTGAACAGGTCACCGCTCCACCAGACGCTGGTGTCCATGGAGAGCGAGACCGGGATGTCGTGGTGGCGCAGTTGCCAGGTGGGCGGGTAGCCCTGGCCGGCGCTCTGCTCGCTCTCGGTGGAGACCGAGACCGAGCCGCCGGTGGCGGCGATCCGGTTGTACGAGTCCCGGGTCAGCGTGGCCGCGTGCACGTAGACGGTGGCCGGGGTCATGAAGCCGTTCTCGTGCATCAGCCGGATGCCGTCGTCGTTGGTGGCACCCCAGACCCCGGCGTGGGTGGTGACCGGTACGCCGAGATCGCGGGCGACCTCGAAGGCGGCCCGCTCCGGGAAGGCGGGGTCGCCGGTGACGTCGAAGGCCATCTGGAAGCCGAGCATGTCGCCCTTGCCGGCGATCCGGCGCTCGACGAAGTCGCGGAACTCCGGGCTGGTCGCCCACTCCCACGGCCCCTGCTGGATGTTCCCGTACGCCAGGACGAAGCGGCCGGGGACCGCCTCCAGGGCGTCGACCGCGGCGTCCGCGTGCTGCGGGGTCTGCAACCCGTGCGACCAGTCGACGGTGGTGGTGACCCCGGCGTCGATCGCCTCGATGGCGGCGAGCAGGTTGCCGGCGTAGATGTCCTCGGGCCGGAAGAGCTTGCCGGATTCCAGGTAGTACCAGACGAAGTACTGGGTCAGCGTCCAGTCGGCGCCGTAGCCGCGCATCGCGGTCTGCCACATGTGCCGGTGGGTGTCGATCATCCCGGGCATCACGATGCCGCCGCTGGCGTCGATCTCCAGTGCGCCCTCGGGGGCGGTCAGCCCGACACCCACCTCGGCGATGCGGTCGCCGACCACCAGCACGTCGCCGCCGGCCAGCACGGTGTGCGCGTCGTCCATGGTCAGCACCAGCCCGTTGCGCAGCAGCACCGGGCGGTCGGACTCGGTCGTGGCCATCGCCAACTCCTATCGGCGGAGTGATCTACGCGGACGATCGTCCGTATAGCGGGCGCAAACAAGTGGCGCAATTATTGTCCCGGTGTTTCGTACCTGTCAACGAGCAGCAGTCCGGCTCCGCAGGGCCGGGCTGAGCGGCGCTGACGATGTGCTCGGCGTAGGGTCGGAATACCGGGCGGGTTGCCCTGTTCGGTCGCCCGGCGGGCGGTTGACAGCGATGGCGGGCGCGAACAGACTGTCGGCGACGGACAAACGTCCGCGAGACGGACGGAGGCAGGAGCATGGCGGATCAGCCGGGTACCGGTGACACGCCGGGACCGCTGGCCGGACTGGTGGTGGCGGACTTCTCCCGAATCCTCGCCGGGCCGTACGCCACGATGCTGTTGGCGGACCTCGGCGCCGACGTGATCAAGGTGGAGGGGCCGGCCGGGGACGACACCCGGACCTGGATGCCACCGGTCCGGGACGGGGTGGCCACCTACTACCTCGGGATCAACCGGAACAAGCGGTCGATCGCGCTCGACCTGCGGTCACCGGGGGACCTCGCCGTGGCACACGCCCTCGCTGCCCGCGCCGACGTGATGATCGAGAACTTCAAGCCCGGTGGCATGCGGCGGTTCGGTCTCGACTACGAGTCGGTGGTGGCGGAGAATCCCGGCGTCGTCTACGCCTCGATCAGCGGCTTCGGCACCGGTGCCGGCGCCTCGCTGCCCGGCTACGACCTGATGGTGCAGGCGATCTCCGGGCTGATGAGCCTCACCGGCGACCCGGAGGGCTCGCCGTACCGGGCCGGCATCTCGGTCTTCGACGTGATGGCCGGGATGCACGCCAACATCGGCATCCTGGCCGCGCTGCACCACCGGGCGGCCAGCGGCCGGGGCCAGCACGTCGAGGTCAACCTGCTCTCCTCGGCGCTGTCCGGGCTGGTCAACCACAGCAGCGGCTACGTCGCCGGCGGGGTGGTGCCGTACCGGATGGGCAACGCGCACCCCAGCCTCTTCCCGTACGAGCCGTTGCCCACCGCCGACGGCGAGCTGATCGTCATCGCCGGCAACGACGGGCAGTTCCACAAGCTCTGCGAGGTACTCGGCCTGCCGGAACTGGTCGACGACCCCCGGTTTGGGCGCAACCAGGACCGCACCGCCAACCGCGAGGAACTGCGCCCGCTGCTGGTCGAACGGCTGCGTACCCGGACCCGGGACGAGTGGTTCGCCGAACTGATCGCCGCCGGGGTGGCGTGCGCGCCGATCAACACCATCGACCGGGGGGTCGCGTTCGCCGAACAGCTCGGGCTCGACCCGGTGGTGACGGTGGGGGAGGGCGCCGACGCGGTGCCGATGGTCCGCAACCCGATCACCTTCTCCGCGACCCGTCCCCGGTACGACCTGCCCCCACCAGGGCTCGACGAGCACGGCGAGGAGATCCGCGCGTGGCTGACCAAGAACTGAGCTTCCCCACCTCGATCGGCACCTCCGACGCCGACACCATCCGGCTGCTCGGCCACGACCTGGCCGGCGAGCTGATCGGCAAGGTGGGCTTCGGCGAACTCGCCTTCTGGCTGGTGGCCGGGCGCCGCCCCAGCCCGGCCCAGGTACGCGTCTTCGAGGCGGTGCTCGTCGCGCTCGCCGACCACGGCTTCACCCCGACCGCGATCGCCGCCCGGGTCACGTACCAGAGCGCACCCGAGGCGTTGCAGGGGGCGCTCGCCGCCGGCCTGCTCGGCGGCGGCTCCCGGTTCCTCGGCGTCACCGAGGACAGCGGCCGGTTCCTCGCCGACACCCTGGCCGAGCTGACCGAGGCGCCGACCGACGACGCCGGCTGGGACGACCTCGCCCTGGCCGCCGTCACCCGGGCCCGCGCCGAGCGCCGGCTGGTGCCCGGACTCGGGCACCCGGTGCACAAGGTGCGCGACCCGCGTACCCCGGTGCTGATCGCACTCGCCGAGCGGGAGGGGCTGCATGGCCCGCACCTGCGGCTGTTCGAGGCGATCGGCCGGGTCCATCCGCGGGTGCTCGGCCGTACCCTGCCGTTGAACGGTGCCGGGGTCTGCGGCGCCGCCCTGGCCGACCTCGGGCTGCCGCCGGAGCTGCTGCGCGGCTTCGCACTGCTGGCCCGGGCCGCCGGGCTCCTGGGCCACCTGGCCGAGGAGCGCCGCACCGGCATCGGGATGGAGATCTACCGCACCGTCGACCGCAACGCCCGCTACACACCCCCCGACCCCGCCTGAGAGGAGCCGCGATGGCCACCATCGCCGCGGTGATCGCCTCCACCCACCATCCGTTCTACTACCGGGCCAGCACCGCACAGGGCGAGGACCGGCCGCCGTTCGCGGACGAGTGGGTACGCAAGATCCTGGCCTTCCGGGAGACGCTCACCCGGGCCAACCCCGACGTGCTGGTGATGGTCGGCTCCGACCACTTCCACCAGCTCTGGCTGGACAACATGCCGCAGTTCCTGGTCGGCAAGGCCCCGTTCTACGACGCGAACTGGTACAACGAGGAACGCGAGTTCGGCCTGCCCCGGATGCTGCTGCGGGGTCAGGAGGAGCTGTCGGCACACCTGCTGCGCGAGGGCCTGGACGCCGGCTTCGACCTGGCGTTCAGCAACGAGCTGCGGATCGACCACAGCATCACCTGCCCGATCATCACGCTGCGCCCCGAGGCGGACCTGCCGATCGTGCCGATCTACACCAACATCTTCGCGCCGCCACTGCCGCAGCCGAAGCGGTTCGTGCAGCTCGGCCAGACGATCCGGGAACTGGTCGAGTCGTGGCCGAGCCACCTGCGGGTGGCGATCATCGGCACCGGCCACCTGTCGCTGGAACTCGGCGGCCCCCGCCAGTTCGGCCCGCACGGCCCCGATCCGGAATTCGACCGGAAGGCGGTGGAGTGGATCGCCACCGGCGACCTGGAGCGCTGCCTCGCCGAGGTGACCCTGGAGAGCCTGCACTCGCCGGGCAACGCCACCCACGGCTTCATGGACTTCATGCTGATGATGGGGGTGGCCGGGGCGGGCGCCAAGGCGGACCACGTCGACACCCTCGACCTGTTCCACACCATGGAGGCGTACTTCACCTGGTATCCGAACGGCGTACCGGGCGGGGCGGGGGTGGCGGCGTGAGCAAGTATCTGCTGAACAAGTTCCTCTACACCGTGGACCGGGATCCCGAGCTGGTCGAGCGGTACCGCGACGACCCGCGGGGCATGGTCGCCTGGTGGGAGGCGGAACGGGCCAACGCGGTGCTGAACTGCCACACCGGCGAGGCGAGCACCTGGTTGCGCTTCGACGACGCCGAGCGGGAGGCGCTGGCCAGCCACGACTACGTCAAACTCTTCGAGCTGGGCGCGCACCCGTTCCTGACCCTGACCCTGTTCATCGCGATGTTCGAGCGGGACCACGCCGAACCGCTCGGCTTCCAGAAGCAGTACGCGGCCCGGCTGGCGCACTTCGCGCTGCCGTACCCGGACATCGCCACCTGAGCCGCGGTGCCGCCACCGCCGCCGGTCGGGTCAGTGCCGGACGGCGGTGGCGGCGTCGGCCGTCCCGGCCACCTCGACCTGCGGCCGGGACTGCCAGCGGGCCCAGTCCGCGCTGATCGCGCTGGCCGCCCTGATCAGTTGAGGCAGGTGCTGCTCGACCAGGACCTTGACGCTGGTCTCGGCCGAGTTGACGGTGACGTTCATCGCGGCCCGCACCGCGCCCTGGCCGTCCCGGATCGGCACGGCCACCGAGCGGATGCCCGGGGCGAGTTCGTCGTCGGCGAGTGCCCAGCCCCGGGCCCGGACCTCCCGCAGCATGGCATCCAGCGCGGTCCGGCTGTGCCGGACCTTCGGCTGGACCCCGGAACGGCTGGGCTGGGCCAGTGCCGTGCCGAGCGCGTCCGGGTCGAGCGCGGCGAGCAGCACCTTGCCCTGCGAGGTCACGCTCGCCGGAAACCGGGTGCCGATCTGCACCCGGAGCGCGATGATCTTCGGTACCGCGACCCGGGCCATGTAGACGATGTCCGAGCCGTCGAGCTGGGCCATCGAGCTGGACTCCCCGGTGGCGGCGACCAGGTCCTGCATGTGCGGGCGGGCGATGTCCCACAGCGAGAGCGCTCCGACGTACGCCATGCCGAGCTCCAGCACCCGTGGTGTGAGTTCGTAGCTGCCGGCGTCGGCGCGGACGTAGCCGAGTTCCTCCAGGGTGAGCAGGAAGCGTCGGGCGGTGGGCCGGGCCAGTCCGGCCGCGGTGGCGACCTCGCTGAGGGTCAGTCGGGGATGGTCGGCATGGAAGACGGTGATCACCTTCAGCCCCCGGGCCAGGGCCTCGATGAAGTCCGGTCCTTCGCCACGCTGTGCCATCGTCCGCCTCTATCCGTCGTCGCCGTCTCGGTCCCGTCGCCCGGGTCGCCGTACTGGTCGGCGGGCGAGCGCCCACCAGTTCACCATGTGCCGAACCGGGTCGCCGGACGGTGCCCCCGGCCGCGTCCAGGGCGGACCGGGGCCGTCCCGGGTGCCGTCGGGGTCCGGGCCACCGGTCGATTCCGGACCTCGGCTTGGCCAGCCTGGTGCGACCCCTGGTGGTGTGGCGGCCGGGCTCGTCCAATCGGACGACCGTCGGTGGCTGGCTGCCCGCACCATCTGACCGTCAAGCGAACACCAGTCCGGGCTCAGGCGCAAATGTTTCCTGCTTGAGTCTTGACATCTTCCAGGCACGGGCGGAGATTGTGATGTGCGCCGCGTCCGTGTAGCGGACGGTCGTCCGCAAAAGTGGATGCTAAGGGCTCAGTCCTCGGAGGAGAGAGTTATGGCGCCGTCGGCCGCAGCTACAGATCCCGCACCCACCGGTCCCGCCCCGATCCGGCGGCCCGCCGCCCGCGCCGCCCGGTCGGCTCCCATCGCCCGGACCGCCCGGTCGCCCTTCGTCGCCCGTACCGTCCGGCCGTTCGGGCCGGGTTCGGCAGGTGCGGCGTGAACCTCGGACTGCTCCTGCTCCGCCTGCTCCTCGCGGCGCTGCTCTTCGGGCACGCCAGCCAGAAGCTCTTCGGCTGGTTCCGTGGCCAGGGCCCCACCGGCACCGGCGCCACCTTCCACACCTGGGGCTTCCGGCCCGGCCGGCAGATGGCCCTGCTCGCCGGCCTGGCCGAGCTGGCCGGCGCGGCGCTGATCGCGCTGGGCCTGGCCACCCCGCTCGGCGCGGCGATCGTGCTCGGCACGATGGTGGTGGCCGCCTCGGTCAACCTGCCGAACGGGCTCTGGGCGCACCTTGGCGGCTACGAGGTCGCCTTCGTCTACGGCGCGCTGGCCGTCGTGCTGGCGTACACCGGGCCGGGCGCCTGGTCCCTCGACCACCTGGTCGGGCTGGACGGGTTCGCCGGCTACGGCTGGGGCACTCTCGCCCTGGCCGTCGGGCTGCTCGGCAGCGTACCGCCGTTGCTGCGGCGGCGACGTGCCCTCGCCGCCGGCGACTGACCCGCCGCCCGCGAACGCCGGCCCGCACCACCGGCACAGGGCGGGACTCGCGGCCCTGCCGCCCTCCGCATCCTCCACCGGACCCGCCGGTCCCCCCACCGGCCCGTCCGCCGACACCGATACCGCCGCCGTGCCGCTGGCCGCCCCGGCCGTGGGCCACCGGCGCCGCATCCGAGAGGTGACCCCCGCTGATGAGCGACGAGGAACGACGAGGAGTGTCCCGGCGTTCGGTGCTGCGGGGCGGTGCCGCCGCCGGCACCGCCACGGCGGTCGGCGCCGGCATCGCGGCGGCACCGGCCGGTGCCACCGGACCCGACCGGGACCAGACGATCCGGGCCGACCTGGTGCTGCACAACGGCCGCATCCACACCATGGACCGGCGCGACCGGGTGGTCAGCGTACTGGCCATCCGGGACGGCCGGATCGTCTATGCCGGCAACGACGCCCGGGCCGCCCGGCACGGCTTCGAGGGCCGGCCCCGCACCATCGACCTGCGCTGCCGCACGGCGGTGCCCGGCCTGATCGACTGTCACAACCACATCGTGCTGATGGGCAACCGGCCGGGGCACCACACGCCGCTGGAGAACGCCTACTCCATCGCCGATGTGCGGTCCAGCTACCGGGACCGGGCCCGCCGGGTGCCGCGCGGCGAGTTCATCACCACCATCGGCGGCTTCCATCCCCACCAGTTCACCGAGGTACGGCTGCCGACCCTGGCCGAGCTGGACGAGGCGCTGCCGCACCACCCGGCGTACCTGTCGGTCGGCTTCGCCGGACCCTCGGTGACCAACAGCCTCGGCCGGCGGTTCTTCGAGGCGGCCGAGATCCCGGTGACGGTCGGGGCGGACGGCGCGATCGCCGGCGGTACCGAGACCGGTAAGGCGACCCTGGCGCTGCGGCGTACCCTCACCGCCGCGCAGCGCGAGCGCGGGGTGCTCGACGCGATGGCGTACGCGGCCAGCCTCGGCGTCACCACCCACCTCGACCAGGGCGCGTTCCAGGCCACCGGCACCCCGGCCGACGGTGCGGCGCACGAGGACAACCACTCGATGCACCTGCCGTTCCTCGACGTCTACGCCCAGGGCCGGGGCATCGTCCGGCTGCGCATCAACTACCTGCACCAGGACACCGACCCCGCCGTACCGGAGTTGACGGCGCGGCTGCGCCACACGTACCCGTTCTTCGGCGACGACATGGTCCGGACCGGCGCCATCGGCGAGTTCATCGCGGCCAGCTACTCCGGCGGCCCGGTCTTCCTGGAGGCCGCCCGGCGCAGCGCCCGGGCCGGCTGGCGGATCGAGGTGCACTCGCTGACCGGTACCGACTTCCAGACCCAGATCCAGGCGTTCGAGACGGTGCACGCCGAGACCCCGATCTCCGACCTGCGCTGGGTCGTCGCGCACGTCCCCCGGATCACCCCGGACTACCTCCAGCGGCTGCGGGCGGTCGGCGGCGGGGTCAACCTGACCGGCTGGCAGTACCTGGCCGGTACCGGCCCGGCGGCCGGCCCGCCGTTCCGGACGATCCTGGACAGCGGCATCCCGGCCGGGATGAGTTCGGACGGCATGCAGATCGCGCCGATGAACCCGTGGATCCACGCCTACTACGCGGTGACCGGGAAGAACGCCCGCGGGCAGGTGATCAACGCCGGACAGCAGATCAGCCGGCAGGAACTGCTCACCCTCTACACCAGGGCCAACCAGTGGTTCCTCGGCGGGCCGGACGAACACCTGCTCGGCTCGCTGGAGGTGGGCCGGCTCGGTGACGTCGTGGTGCTCGACGACGACTACTTCACCGTCCCGGTCGAGCGACTGCGGCGGCTGCGCGCGGACCTCACCGTCGTCGGGGGCGCGGTGGTGCACGACGCCGACGACCCGCACTGACCCGCAGCGTGCGCCCCGAAGACCAATCCGACAGCGACGAAAGGTACCCGACAATGCGCAGGCGCTCCCTCGCCGCCGTCGCCACCGTCCTGGCGCTCGGCGTGGCGGCCACCGGATGCGGCAACGGCTCCGGTTCCGGCTCCGCCGACGACCCGATCGTGGTCGGCTCCACCCTCTCCCTGACCGGCGCCTTCGCCGCGACCGGGCAGATCCACAAGATCGCCGGTGAGGCGTACGTCGCGCGGCTGAACGCCGCCGGTGGACTGCTCGGTCGCAAGGTCGAGTGGAAGGTGGTCGACGACCAGTCCGACCAGTCCAAGGTCAGCCAGCTCTACGAGCGGCTGATCAGCCAGGACCGGGTCGACCTGATCATCGGCCCGTACGCCACCCCGAACATCCTCTCCGCGATGGCGGTCGCCCAGCGGCACGGGTACGTGATGCCGCAGCACACCGCCGTGCTGGCGCCCCAGCTCAGCTACGAGTGCCAGTTCCCGGCCTGGTCGATCGGCCCCACCCCGAACCGGTTCATCCCGACCCAGCTCTTCGACGCGCTGGCCGGTCAACCTGGGCCGCCGAAGACCGTCGCCGTGCTGACCAGCCAGAGCGGATCGGCCGCCTTCGTCTCCGACGGTTACGGCGCGGACAAGTCCGGCGCGCTGAGCATCGCCCGGGAGCGTGGTCTGGACGTGGTGGTCGACGTGCACTACCCGCCGACGACCACCGACTGGGCGCCGATCGCCGCCCAGGTCCGGGACGCCGATCCCGACCTGGTGATCAACAACGGGCTCGGCGTGGACGCGGTGAACATCCTCCAGGCGATGGCGCAGCTCAACTACCGGCCGAAGCGGATGTTCAGCCTCTTCCCGGCGCCCGGACCGCTGCTCGACCTCGGCGAGGTTTCCGAGGGGGTGCTGTCGGTGTCGATGTTCGAGCCGAACAAGCCGACCCTGGACCGGCTCGGCCCGGCGGCCACCGAGATCGTGAACGACTTCACCTCGCGGGCCAAGGCGGCCGGGCTGCCGTACACGGTCTTCGAGACCCAGGCCGCCGCCTCGTGGAACGCGTGGGAGATCCTGGCTGCCGCGGTCAGGGACACCGGCGGGACCGACCACAAGAAGATGTGCGACTCGCTGCACGGCAAGGGTGCCGACACCACGTTCAGCGGGCACCTCGCCTTCGACCCGAAGGCGCAGAACTTCTGGCCGACCACCCAGGCCATCAAGCAGATCCAGCAGGGTGACTGGGTCACGGTGTGGCCGGCCGATCGTGCCGCCGCACCGCTCGCCCCCGCCCGCCGCTGACCGCGCGTCCGGGCCCCGGCGCCCCCGTCCGGGCCCGGACGCGCCACCCCTGACCGTCCACCCCTGAGCGTCCATCCCGGACCGTCCATCCCAGACCGTCCATCCCTGACCGCCCGTCGCGCCGCTCGGCCTCGCCGCCCGGTGGCCCCGCCGACCCGACCAGACCCGAGGCGATGTCCCGTATGAACGTCCTCCAGGCCGCCCTCACCGGAGCGCTGATCGGTGGCCTCTACGCCCTGATGGCCACCGGCCTCTCCGTCACCTGGGGGGTGCTGCGCGTCATCAACCTGGCCCACTTCGGCCTGATCCTGATCGGTGCGTACCTCACCTTCCAGATCGCCACCTCGTGGCGGCTCGACCCGATCCTGACGCTGGTGGTGACGGTGCCGCTGATGTTCGTGGCCGGCGCCGCGATCCAGTGGCTCTTCGACCGGCTCCGGCTGAGCGAGTTCAACTCGCTGCTGGTCAGCTTCGGGCTGCTGAGCATCACCATCCAGGTGGTCAGCAACGTCTGGAGCGCCGACTTCCAGCGGATGCCGGCAGAGGTCAACCCGTACGCCACCGGCTCGGTCTCCCTCGGCCGGCTGGTCTTCCCGGTCACCACCCTGCTGGCGTTCGGCCTCGCCCTGCTGGTGGTGGTCGGCGCGCACCTGGTGCTGCGGCGTACCTTCGCCGGCCGGGCGATGCGGGCGATCGCCCAGGACCGGGCGGTCGCCGGTGCCTTCGGGGTCGACCACCGCCGGCTCAGCGTCCTGCTCGGCGGGGTGGTCGGCGCCACGGCCGCGCTGGCCGGCATGGTCTTCGCACTCTCCAACGCGCTCACCCCGGAGACCGCGTACGAGTGGTTCGGCACCGTCTTCGCGGTGGTGATCCTCGGCGGGATCGGCGAGGTGGTCGGTACCTTCGCCTCCGGCATCCTCGTCGGAGTGCTCTCCGGCGTCGTCTCCGCGGTCTGGTCCCCGGCCACCGCGCCGTTCGTACTCTTCTCGGCGATCATCCTGGCCCTGCTGCTGCGCCCGCAGGGACTCTTCGTGGCCGGGGGTGTCCGGTGATCCGCCGTGGTGGGGTCGGGCTGCTGGTGGCGTTCCTGGTGCTGGCCGCCGTCGGCGCCTCCGCCGACCAACTCGGGATCGCGTCGTTCTATCTGGTGCTGCTCGGCTCGATCTGCTTCTGGATCGCCCAGGCGACCAGTTGGAACCTACTCAGTGGATACAGCGGCTACTTCAGTTTCGGCCAGGCCGCGTACGTCGGGGTCGGCGCCTACACCGCCGCCGTGCTCAGCGGGCGGCACGGCGTCGACTTCTTCCTCACCCTGCCGCTCGCGGCGGTGCTCTCCGGACTGCTCGCCCTCGGGGTCGGCGCGGTGGCGTTCCGGCTGGGCTCGCTGCGGGGCGAGATCTTCGCGCTGCTGACCCTCGCCGTGCCGTTCATCCTGGCCGCGTTTGCCCGGATCAACCGGTCGATCGACGGGGGACAGGGGGCGAGTGTCCCGGTCCCCGAGCTACCGGGGCTGGTCAGCTCGTTCCAGCAGTTCCAGTTCCTGCTGGCGCTGCTGATCGCGACCATCGCGGTGGCGGTCGCGTACGTCGTCCAGCACACCCGGTCCGGTTCCGCGCTCGCGGCGATCCGGGACGCCGAGGACGTCGCCGAGGTGACCGGGGTGGCGACGTTCCGCTACAAGATGCTGGCGATGCTGCTCAGCGGCGTACTCGGCGGGGTGGCGGGCAGCGTCTACGCGCTACAGATCGGCTTCGTCACCGTGGAGAGCGTCTTCGGGCTGACCATCCCGCTCTTCGTGATCGTGATGGGGGTGCTGGGCGGCCGGAGTCACTGGCTCGGTCCGGTGATCGGCGCGGTGCTGATCGTCACCCTCCAGGACCGGCTCTCCTCGTACGGCCTGGACGCGTACAACATGATCATTCTCGGTGGCATCCTCGCCCTGCTGGTCGCGCTCGCCCCCGACGGCCTGTACGCGCGGCTGCGGGCCCGCCCGCTGGTCGCGCTCGGCACCCTGGTCGGGGTGAGTGGCGCCCTCGCGGTGCTCCGGGTCTGGGGCGAACTGCTGGACTGGCTGGTCGTCGGGATGCTCGCCGCCAGCCTGGTCGCCATCGTGCTCGGCTCGCCCCGGGTCTCCGCCCGACTGGGACTGCGCCCACCCGGCCACCGGACCCGGACGGCAACCCCGTCCGCTGCGACCGATGCCGCTGCGGCCGACACTGCCGTGACCGGTGCGGCTGCGGCGGGCGCCGTTCCGGCCGATGCGACTGCGGCCGAGACTGCGTCGAGCGACGACGCCGCGTCGGATGGGGCTCGGATCGACGACGTCTCGCCGCACGGGACTCGGATCGACGACGCCGCGCCGGACGGGGCTCGGAGCGACGACGTCTCGCCGGATGCCGGCGCGACCTCGCCGGATGCCGGCGCGCCGGAGACCGCGCCGGGCCACGCCGCCGCGACCCGCCTTCCCACTGTCCTTCAGACCCGTACGGCCCCGATCCGGGTCACCGGCCCGCGAGGGGGCGGGCCCGGTGCGGTGCTGGTCGAATGCCGCGGGGTGGCCAGGTACTTCGGCGGGGTGCACGCGCTGGAGGAGGTGACCCTGGACATCCGGGAGGGCGAACTGGTCGGTCTCGTCGGCCCCAACGGCTCCGGCAAGACCACGCTGGTCAACCTGCTCTCCGGCACGATCCGGCCGACCCGGGGCACGATCCGGATCGGCGGGCAGGACATCACCCGACTGGCGCCGCACCGGATCGCCCACGTCGGGATGGCCCGGACTTACCAGATCCCCCGCCCGTTCGACTCGATGACCGTCCGGGACAACGTGGCGATGGCCATCATGTTCGGGCGTACGCCGATGTCGCTGCGCCGGGCCCGGCCGATCGCCGAGCGGCACCTCGGCACGGTCGCGCTCGGGCACCTGGCCGACGCGTACCCGAGCAGCCTCAACCTGCACCAGCGGCAACTGCTGGAGATGGCCCGGGCCGTCGCCGCCAACCCCCGGGTGCTGTTGCTGGACGAGGCGCTGGCCGGACTCAACCCGGCCGAGGTGGACAACGCGGTGCGGGTGGTCCGGCGCATCCACGACAGCGGCATCACGATCGTGATCGTCGAGCACCTGCTACGGGTACTCAACCAGCTCGCGACCCGGCTCGTGGTACTCGATCGCGGTAGCTGCCTGGCCGACGGCGATCCGCAGACCGTGCTGAACGATCCGGCCGTGGTCCGCGCCTACCTGGGGAGGCAAGCCCATGTCTGAGCCGTTGTTGCGGGTGCGGAACCTCGACGTGCGGTACGGCGACGCGCAGGCGCTCTGGGACGTCGCCGTCGAGGTGCGCGCGGGGGAGACGGTCTGTGTCGTCGGCCCGAACGGCGCCGGAAAGTCCACTCTGGTCAACGCGGTCGCCGGGATCCATCCGGCGCACCGGGGGGAGATCAGCGTCGGCGGTACCGACATCACCCGGCTGCGCGGCCACCGGGTCTGCACGCACGGGGTGGCGGTCGTCCCGGAGGGACGGCGGATCTTTCCCCGGATGTCCGTGCTGGACAACCTCATGCTCGGCGCGTACCGGCGAGGTGCCCGCCGGGAGTACCGGGTCACCCTGGCCGAGGTCTACGAGATCTTTCCCCGGCTCGCCGAACGCGCCGGCCAGCTCGCCGGCAGCCTGAGCGGGGGAGAGCAGCAGATGCTCGCGATCGGCCGGGCGCTGATGGCCCGGCCGCGCCTGCTGCTGCTCGACGAGCCGTCGCTGGGGCTCGCGCCGGTGCGAGTTGACGAGGTGTACGACGCCATCGTCCGGATCAACGCGGGCGGGGTGAGTGTGCTCGTGGTGGAGCAGGACGTGCAGCGGGCCCTCGACGTGGCCAGCCGGGCGTACCTGCTTGGCGAGGGGCGGGTGGTGCTGAGCGGCCCGGCCGACGAGTTGCGGGATAGTACCGAGGTACGGCGCAGCGTACTCGGCTTGTGAGCGGGACGGGCTACGGCGCGACAGGACCGGATCGAACAGGCCGGTGATCGCAGGTGCGGCAATGGCGAGACACACTCGACCAGCAAGCTCGCACGGTGCTCGCCATGTACGCTGCTCCCAGCCCTCGAACCAGCCGCGTACCACCTCTCGGCACACCACTGCGGAGGCATGATCTTGCGGATGAAAGTGAAGGAAATCGGCGTACTTGATCTTTAGGACCACAGGTCAAGAAGCCTGCTCCCCGCGCACGCGGGGGTGATCCTGGACGCATATGTTGAAGGTGGCCCCGAAGCGGCTGCTCCCCGCGCACGCGGGGGTGATCCGGCGTACTTCGGGCACAGTGCATGGACCTGTAACTGCTCCCCGCGCACGCGGGGGTGATCCCGCGGGTCAGGCCGCGGCCTGCTCCTGGTCCTGCCTGCTCCCCGCGCACGCGGGGGTGATCCGTGCCCGAGCTTCCTCGCGTGTGGCTCCCAGGAACTGCTCCCCGCGCACGCGGGGGTGATCCCGGCTCACCGAGAACGTCCCTGGCGAAGTCAATCTGCTCCCCGCGCACGCGGGGGTGATCCGCTGGTCCGCCGGTTGGACCGGAGAGTGGTCCGCTGCTCCCCGCGCACGCGGGGGTGATCCGTCGTCCGTCCGGGGTCGGTGGCAAATCGTCGTCTGCTCCCCGCGCACGCGGGGGTGATCCGCTCCGTCCGGTACGCGGCCGAGCCGATCGGCACTGCTCCCCGCGCACGCGGGGGTGATCCCGACGCCCCCAAGAGCGAACCCAGGTCCGAACCCTGCTCCCCGCGCACGCGGGGTTGGCTCCGAGACGCACCACTGGGTGGCCGGCAACGAGGGCTGCTCCCCGCGCGCAAGCGGGGGTGATCACCGGCCGAACTCGCCCAGACCGGGCTGCCCGGCTCGGAGTGCCGGAAACCCGGTATCGGGACCGGTCGGAGTCCGGTACACATGGAGGATGGCCGAGGTGGCGCTGCCCGGCGGTCACACCACGGGTGCCGTACTGATCGATGACGTCGTACACAAGCCGGCCTCGACCTGGACGTCGACGGTGCATGCGTTGTTGCGGTACCTGGAGGATGCCGGTTTCGACGGCGCTCCACGGGCGCTCGGCTTCGACGACCAGGGTCGCGAGATGCTCAGCTACCTGCGCGGTGACACCGTCGGCGACCGGACGCCCTGGCCCGACTGGGTGTTCGCGGAGTCGACCCTGGTCCAGGTCGGCCAATGGCTGCGACGGCTTCACGACGTGACGGTGGGTTTCGGTCCACCGGCGGACGAGAGGTGGTTCATCGGCGACGCGGTGCGGCCGGGGCTGGTGGTGGGGCATCAGGATGCGGCGCCGTACAACGCGGTGGTGGACGGCGGCCGGCTGGTCGGTTTCTGCGACTGGGGTGCGGCCGGTCCGTCGACGCGGGAGTTCGACCTGGCGCTGTCGGCGCTCTGGTGGGTGCCGTTCTGCCCGCCGAACGCGGTTGCGCCGTTGGGCTTCGATCCCTCCGAGGACCGGTCCCGCCGCCTCCACCTCCTGCTCGACGCCTACGGCTACGACGCGGACCGGCGGGAGTTCGGCGCCGTGGTCGTGCACCGCGCCCGGCGGCAGGCTGCCGCCATCCGCCGGATGGCCGACGGCGGGGATCCGGCCGCGACCCGGTTGCTGTTCGTCGCGGACTACTTCGAGTCGGCCGCCGCCGACGTCGAGGCGCTTCCGAACGAGTTCTGGGCGTACTGACCCGGAGCGGCATCCGCCGTGCCGAGCCTTATGCACCAACCGAGTCTCCCCAGCGATGGTGTTTGTCCGGCCTCTTCGTCGACTGGAGGTACACCCTTTCAATCACCCGCCGTCCTGCCCGGTCATCCTGCTTCGTCGGCGGGCGGCGGCTTCGCGACCACGTCGGGGACCGTCGACCCCAGGCGCAGGCCGTGGTCAGTGCGTCCGGCGGCGCAGCAGGTACGTGTCCATGATCCAGCCCTTGCGCTCCCGCGCGGCCCGGCGTACCTCGACGATCCGTGGCCCGGCCTCGGCGAGCGGGCCGGCGACCAGGATCTCGTCCGGGGTACCGAGGTAGGCACCCCAGTAGATCTCCACGTCCGGCTCGGTGACCCGGGTGAACGTGCAGTGCGCGTCGAGCATCACCACCAGGTCGTCCACTCCGGACGGCCAGCCCTGGGCCAGCAGCCGGCCGGTGGTGACCTGGAACGGCCGGCCGACCCGGTTCAGCCCGATCCGGTGCCGGGCGGCCAGCGTGGCGACGCTGCTCACCCCGGGGATCACCGTGTAGTCGAACTCGACCGTCCCGTCGGCCAGCATCTCCTCGATGACGCCGAGCGTGCTGTCGTAGAGCGCGGGATCCCCCCAGACCAGGAAGGCGGCGCAGCCGTCGACCGGTACCTCGTCGCGGACCAGCTCTCGCAGCAGTTCGGCCCGGCGGCGGCGCCACGCGTCCACCGCGTCCACGTAGGCCGGTGCGGTGCGGTCCCGGTCCGGGTCCCGCAGCTCCACCACCCGGTGGCCGGGCTTCGTCGGGTGCCGGCGCAGGATCTCCTGGCGCAGTCCGAGCAGGTCCTGCTTCGCGGCGCCCTTGTCCAGCACGAAGAAGACGTCGACCTCGGCGATCGCCCGGACCGCCTCCAGGGTCAACTGGTCGGGGTCACCCGCCCCGATGCCGATGACCAGGATCTTCCGCATGACCGCCGTCCCTAGCGCTTCGCCGACCGGTCCCGGCCGGCCGAGTAGAGGTAGCTGTCCGGGAAACCCTCGGCCGCCAGTACCCGGCCGACGACGATCACGGCGGTCCGGCGTACCCGGGCCTGTTCGACCTGGTCGGCGATGTCGGCCAGGGTGCCGCGCAGCACCAGCTCGTCGGGGCGGCTGGCCCGGGCGACGACCGCGACCGGGCAGTCCGCGCCGTAGTGCGGTACGAGCTGCTCGACCAGCTCCCGGGTCCGGCCGACGGCCAGGTGCAGTACCAGGGTTGCCCGGCTGGCGCCGAGTACCGCGAGGTCCTCGCTGTCCGGCATCGCCGTCGACCGGGCGCGGGCCCGGGTCAGGATGACCGTCTGCCCGACCGTCGGCACGGTCAGCTCCCGGCCCAGCGTCGCGGCGGCGGCCGCGAAGGCCGGTACGCCGGGCACGATCTCGTACGGCACGCCCGCCTCGTCGAGCCGGCGCAACTGCTCGGCCACCGCGCTGTAGATCGACGGGTCGCCGGAGCAGAGCCGGGCCACCTCCCGGCCGGCCCGGTGCGCGTCGACCATCCGGGCCACGATCTCGTCCAGGGTGAGGTCGGCGGTGTCCACCAGTTCCGTATCCGCTGCGCACGATTCGAGCAGCTCCGCCGGGACCAGGCTGCCGGCGTAGAGGCAGAGCTGGGCGCGGGCCAGCACCCGCTGCCCGCGTACCGTGATCAGGTCGGCGGCGCCCGGTCCGGCGCCGATGAAGGTCACCGGCACGGCTTGACCACCGCCCACTGCACCAGGGCCCGGGCCGGCTTCCACGCCGTGAAGCCGCCGAGCGGTGCGGCCCGCTCCACGCCGAGCCGGGTCAGGTCGCCGCCGAGTCGCTCGGCACGGATGGTCAACTCGCGTTCCCCCTCGATCGTCACCGCGTGCGCGACCAGCCGGCCGCCCGGGGCGAGCGCCGCCCAGCACGCGTCCAGGACACCCTCGGCGGCCAGCCCGCCGCCGACGAAGACGGCGTCCGGGGTCGGCAGCCCGGCCAGTACCGCCGGTGCCCGGCCGACCACCACCTCCAGCTCCGGCACCCCGAGCGCCGACGCGTTGCCGGCGATCCGCTCGGCCCGGTCCGCCCTCGCCTCGACCGCCACCGCTCGGCAGGTCGGCTCGGTTCGCAGCCATTCGATGCCGATGCTGCCCGAACCCGCGCCGACGTCCCAGAGCAACTCGTCGGGTGCCGGGGCGAGCCGGGCCAGCGCCAGCGCCCTCGCCTCCCGTTTGGTCAACGCCCCGTCGTGGGCGTACGCCTCGTCCGGCAGGCCCGGCAGCGTCGACCGGAGTACGGCGTCCGGTCCGGCCGTGGCGTGCACCGCGACGACGTTCAACGGGTCGACCGGCAGATGCGGCCAGTCCTGGGCGGTCCCGTCGCGGCGGCGCTCCTGCCCGGTGCCGAGCTGCTCCAGTACGGTCAGCGGGCTTGCCCCGTAGCCGGCGTCGGTGAGCAGGCCGGCCAGGGCCGACGGTGTCGACCCGTCCGCGCTGAGCAGCAGGATCCGCCGGCCGGGGGCGAGCACCCGGCGTACCCGGGCCAGGTCGCGGCCGACCGCGCTGACGGCGCTGACCCGTTCGACCGGCCAGCCGAGCCGGGCGCAGGCCAGGCTGATCGAGGACGGGTGCGGGAGTACCTCCACCCGGTCGGGGCCGACCAGTTCGACGATCCGCGCCCCGATCCCGAACCACATCGGATCGCCGCTGGCCAGGACGGCGACCCGGCAGTCGGCGTACGCGTCGAGCAGGCCGGGCAGCGCCGGCAGCAGCGGGCTCGGCCAGCTCACCCGCTGCGCCGGCAGTTCCGCAGGGAGCAGGTCGAGCTGCCGTCCGCCGCCGAGCACGACCTCGGCCGCCCGTAACGCCCGCCGGCCGGCCTCGCCGAGCCCGACCCAACCGTCCGCGCCGATGCCGACCACGGTCAGCCCAGGTCTGGCACTCGTCGCGGTCACGAGCCGGAACGTTAGCCGACCCGCCGGCGCCGGCGCCCCGCCGGGTGAGCCGCGTCATCGTCAGGACGTGCCGTGCGCTCTGCTGCCGCCGATGCCCCCCGGGTGAGCCGCGTCATCGCAGGTCGACCAGGTCGGTACCCGATTGCCACGATCCGGGTCGAGCCGGTCGGCGTGCCCTGTGCCCCGCTGCCGCCGATGCGCGTTCGGGCGGGCAACGTCGTCGCGGAGCTGCCTGCACCGCACCGCCGCCGATGCCCGGTCGGCCGGGTTGTGCCATCATCGGCGGCGACGGTGCGGCGAGGAACGCCGGTGGGTCGGTCCAGCAGGGCCGGCGACTCCGGGGCGGTCCCGCCACTGTGACCGGCCGACGGCCGGGAGCCAGACACTCGCCCCCGTCCTGGGCCGGCCCTCCGGGCGGCCCGGTACCGGACCGGTCGCGGGCGTGGACACCCGCGAGGCAGGAGGTTGGCCCCGTGCGGTCGTACCCGTTCTCCGCCGTCGTCGGAATGGACGACATGGCACTCGCGCTCACCCTCAGCGCCGTCTCGCCGGCCATCGGCGGAGTGCTGATCCGGGGCGAGAAGGGGACCGCGAAGTCCACCGTGGTCCGGGCGCTGACCGCACTGCTGCCACCGGTGACCGTCGTCACCGGCTGCCGGTTCTCCTGCGACCCGGCCACACCCGACCCGGACTGCCCGGACGGGCCGCACGATCCGGCGGCGCCGTCGGCGACCCGGCCGGCCCGGCTCGTCGAGCTGCCGGTCGGCGCGACCGAGGACCGGGTACTCGGCGCCCTGCACCTGGAACGGGCACTGCGCGACGGCGTAACCGCGTACGAGCCGGGGCTGCTCGCCTCGGCACACCGTGGGCTGCTCTACGTCGACGAGGTCAACCTGCTGCACGACCACCTGGTCGACGTGCTGCTGGACGCAGCGGCGATGGGCCGGGCCACCGTGGAACGGGAGGGCGTCTCGATCGCGCACGCCGCCCGGTTCGTCCTGGTCGGCACGATGAACCCGGAGGAGGGCGAACTCCGCCCGCAACTGCTGGACCGGTTCGGCCTGACCGTCGAGGTGGCGGCCAGCCGTGACCCGGCGGTACGCGCCGAGGTGACCCGGCGGCGGCTCGGCTACGAGGCCGACCCGGACGGGTTCGCCGGCCGGTACGCGGCGGCGGACGCCGAGCGCGCCGCCCGGATCGCGCAGGCCCGCCGACTGCTCCCCGAGGTACGGCTCGACGACGACACCCTGCACCGGATCGCCATCGTCTGCGCCTCGTTCGAGGTCGACGGCATGCGCGCCGACCTGGTGACCGCGCGTACCGCGATGGCGCACGCCGCCTGGTGCGGGCGTACCACGGTCAGCGGAGTGGACGTACGCGTCGCCGCCCGGCTGGCGCTGCCGCACCGGCGTCGGCGCGACCCGTTCGACCCGCCCGGCATCGAGCAGGAGCGGCTCGACCAGGCGCTCGCCGAGGCCGGTCTCGACCAGCCCGCCGAGCCGCCCCCGGACGGTGGCCCGCCGCCGCAGGGGCCCGGCCCGGACGAGCCCGACCCGGGTGGCCCGGGCGGTGCGCCGCCACCCGACGACACCGGCCCGGCACCCGGGACCCCGCCGGCCACCGGTCCCGCCGCCGAACCCGACGCCCCGCCGGACGGCGCGGCGAACGGGGCCGGAGACGGCACCGGACCGGAGCAGCCGGACCGGGTCGGGGTGCCGGCCGCGCCGCTCGGCTCGGCGGAACCGGACGGGTCGGGTACCAGCGCGGCCGGCGGGAGCCGGACGCTCGCCGCCGAGCGGCCGTACCGGGCCCGGCTGCTGGTCGTACCGGGGGTCGGGGCGGGGGTCGCCGGGCGCAGGTCACCGGCGGTCACCACCGTCGGGCAGACGATCCGGACCAGGCAGTCCGGGGGCGCCGCGGGCAACCGGCCGCACCTGGTCGCCACGCTCTGGGCGGCCGCACCGCACCAGCGGGCGCGCGGCCGGCGCGGCACCGGGCTGGAGTTGCGGCCGCAGGACGTCCGGGTGCCGGTCCGGCAGGGCCGGGAGGGCAACCTGATCCTGTTCTGCGTCGACGCCTCCGGCTCGATGGCGGCGCGGCAGCGGATGCGGGAGGTGAAGACCGCCGTACTGTCGCTGCTGCTCGACGCCTACCAGCGGCGCGACAAGGTCGGTCTGGTCACCTTCCGGGGCGGCGGCGCCGAACTCGCGCTGCCACCGACGTCCAGTGTGGACATCGCCGCCACCCGGCTCGCCGAGCTGCCGACCGGGGGCCGTACCCCGCTGGCCGAGGGACTGCTCCGGGCCGGTGCCGTGCTCCGGGTGGAACGGATCCGGGACCCACGCCGCCGCCCGCTGCTGGTGGTACTGACCGACGGCCGGGCCACCGCCGGCCCGGACGCGGTGCCCCGCTCCCGGTACGCCGCCCGGCTGCTCGCCGGCAACGGCGTCCGCTCGGTGGTGGTCGACTGCGAGGCGGGACGGATCCGGCTCGGCCTCGCCGCCGAACTGGCCGGGGCACTCGGTGCCGAACACCTGCCGCTGGAGCAGGTCGCCGCCGGCACCCTGACCGGCGCGGTGCGGCTCCGCACCGGCGTGCGTACCCGCAGCGGCGGCGGCGCGGAGGCCACCGCCGGCAGCGGCGGGATCGGCCGGAGTGGCTCCGGACCGCGCGCCGGATCGGCCCGGGAAAGTGCCGGAGTGGGCCGGGAAAGTGCCGGAGTGGGCCGGGGGAGGGCCGGAGTGGGCCGGGGGAGGGCCGACTGATGCCGCAGGGACAGCCGGAGACGGTACCCGCCGACGGGCTGACCACCCGGCAGCGCCGCAACCGGCCGCTGCTGATGGTGCACACCGGCGCGATGAAGGGCAAGTCGACGGCGGCGTTCGGGCTGGCCATGCGGGGCTGGCACCAGGGCTGGTCGATCGCGGTCTTCCAGTTCGTCAAGTCGGCCCGCTGGCGGGTCGGCGAGGAGTCCGCGCTGCTCGCGCTCGGCCGGCTGCACGAGCAGACCGGCGAGGGGGGCCCGGTGCAGTGGCACAAGATGGGCGCCGGCTGGAGCTGGAGCCGCCGGTCCGGCACCGAGGCCGACCACGCCGCCGACGCCCTGGAAGGCTGGCGCGAGATCCGGCGCCGGATCGCCGAGCAGCGGCACCGGCTCTACGTGCTCGACGAGTTCACGTACCCGATGAAGTGGGGCTGGGTGGACGTCGATGAGGTGGTCGACACCCTGCGGAACCGGCCCGGCCACCAGCACGTGGTCATCACTGGCCGGGACGCCGACGCCCGGCTGGTCGAGGCCGCCGACCTGGTGGTCGAGATGACCAAGGTGAAGCACCCGATGGACGCCGGCCAGAAGGGACAGCGGGGGATCGAGTGGTAACCCGGCTGCCCCGGGTGGTGATCGCGGCGCCCGCCTCCGGGCAGGGCAAGACCACGGTGGCGACCGGGCTGATGGCGGCACTGCGCGACCGGGGCCTGGCGGTCAGCGGCCACAAGGTCGGCCCCGACTACATCGACCCCGGGTACCACGCGGTGGCGACCGGCCGGCCGGGCCGCAACCTCGACCCGCACCTGCAGGGCGAGGAGCGGATCGTCCCGCTACTACGCCACGGCGCGACGGTGCCGGTGCCGGCCGACGTCGCGGTGATCGAAGGCGTGATGGGGCTGCACGACGGCGCCATCGGCCGGGAGGGGTTCGCCTCCACCGCGCATGTCGCCCGGTTGACCCGCAGTCCGGTGCTGCTGGTGGTCGACGTTTCCGGCGCCTCCCGCAGCATCGGCGCGCTGGTGCACGGCTTCGCCGGCTACGACCCGGAGCTGACCATCGCCGGGGTGATCCTGAACAAGGTCGGCTCACCGACCCACGAGGCGGAGGTGCGGCAGGCGGTCGCTCGGACCGGAGTACCGGTGCTCGGGGCGCTGCGCCGGGACGCGTCCCTGGACACCCCGAGCCGGCACCTCGGGCTCGTGCCGGCCGCCGAGCGTGCGGCCGAGGCCCGGCGTACCGTCGACGCGCTCGCCGGGCAGCTCGGCCGGGCGGTGGACCTGGACGCGGTGCTCGCCGTCGCCCGCCAGGCACCGGAACTGCCCACCGGGTGCTGGCGACCGGACGAGGAACTGCCCCGGCTGGCCCCGGTGACGGTCGCGGTCGCCGGTGGTGCGGCGTTCACCTTCCGGTACGCCGAGACCGACGAACTCCTCGCGGCTGCCGGCGTCCGGGTCGTACCCGTCGATCCGCTGCGCGACGAGGAGTTGCCGCCGGACTGCGCGGGGCTCTACCTCGGCGGCGGCTTCCCCGAGGTCTACGCGGCCGAACTCTCCGCCAACGCCCGACTGCGTGGCGCGGTCGCCCGGGCGGCCCGGGCCGGGATGCCGGTGGTGGCCGAGTGCGCCGGGCTGCTCTACCTGTGCCGGGACCTCGACGAGCACCCGATGACCGGAGTGCTGGCCGCCTCGGCCCGGATGACCGGCCGGCTCACCCTCGGCTACCGGGAGGCGGTCGCGACCGGCACCAGCCTGCTGACCGACCCGGGAACGGCGGTGACCGGGCACGAGTTCCACCGCACCCAGGTCGAGTACGGTGCCGGCCGGGTGCCGGCGTGGCGGTTCCGGCCCCGGCCGTCCCGCCCGCACGGGCTCGACGCGGCGGTCGAGGAGGGCGTGGTCGACCGCAACCTGCACGCCTCCTACCTGCACGTGCACTGGGCCGGGCATCCGGCGCTGGCCGCCCGGTTCGGCACGGCGGCGGCCCGGTACGCCGGAGCGCCGGCCCCGGTGTGGCCGGCGGCCCGGTAGGCCCAGAGCACGCCCCGACCCACCCCCGGCTGATCTGCTCAGCAGGATTGTTGATCAGCGCACCGCCCCGACTGATAACGCCTATCGTTCGTGCCCTTTCCGAATGCCAACGTGTGGTGCGACAGATGGCTGGCGATGAATTCCAGCGGGAATCTCCCTCGCCTATCGACCTATTCGGCGGACGGCTCGACGTGACGGCCGCCCTAACCGTGGTACGCGACCCATCGCCGACGCGGAGTATGGTCGTAGATGTGGCGAAGTCGGGTGGTTGGTGGTCGTCCATGAGGCGGCGCCCGATCCGAAACCTCGTCTGGGCGGTCTCCGGGTTCGGCCAGCGTCCTGAACACCCGGCCCAGCGGTCCGCGCGAGCACTCCTGGCGGACCAGGGTGACATGACGCCAACCCAGACCGCTCGTCATTTGCGCGAGGTGGCGCGGTGGATGGAGCAGGCGGCCGAGACGACGGCCACGAGAGCACGCGCGATCGAGGCCAAGTACGGCGAGGTGTTCCGGACCGCCTACACGATCTCCGGTGAGTACTACCAGCCGTACCTGGACTACCGGGCCGCGCCCGAGGAGGTCGCCACCGCCCTCCGGCTGCGCAGCCGGGCCCTTGCCCTGGCCCGTACCTACGACCGCCGGGCCAGGAGGCAGGCGCGGTTGGGTGCCCGGGCCGACCTGGCGGTGCTGCACGAGCGCGGCGACACCGCCGGCCTGCTGAAGGCGCTGGGCCACCGCAACCAGGACACCCGGCTGCGCGCCCTCTGGTTTCTGGCCGACCTGCGCCATGACGCTGCCGTGCAGCCGTTGATCGGCCTGCTCGACGATCCCGCGCTGACCGAGCAGGCGGCCAGGGCGCTCGGCCACATCGGCGACCCACGCGCCGTGGAACCGCTGATGTCCCTTGCCCAGCAGACGGGCGGTGCCGGCGATACCGCCGTCATCGCGCTCGGGAACATCGGTGATCCGCGAGCGACCGACGTCCTGCTCAACCGCCTGGCCAACCCCGCCGACCTCACCCTCAACACCGTAGCCAGAGCGCTTGGAAAGCTCGGCGACCCGCGGGCGGTGGAACCCATGCGCGCCGTCCTGAGCCGCCTCCGAGCCACCAGGCCGGAGAACGAGGTAGGCAAACGCCTCCAGGCACTCTTCTGCAAATCCATCGAGGACGCGATCGATGAGATCGTCCGCGCGAACGGCCCCCGAGTCGGTGACGATCCTTCCTGAGAAGATCCCTACCGGAGCCTGCCGCGACGCCCGCCGGGCCGGAGTCGTGCTGGGTGCCTGGTGTCCCTTCCCCTGAGTTCAGGCATTGAGGTATGCGAGGACGGCGAGGACTCGGCGGTTGTCGTCGTCGGAGGGCGGCATATCTAGTTTGGTGAGGATGTTGTTGATGTGCTTGCTCACGGCTTTCTCGGTGATGCGGAGCTTGGCCGCGATCGCGGCGTTGGAGCGGCCTTCGGCCATCACGCCGAGCACCTCGCGTTCTCGGGCGGTGAGTACCGCGAGTGGCTCCCGGCGGGCGAGCAGTTGCGAGATCACTTCAGGGTCCATGGCGGTGCCGCCGTCGGCGACCCGGCGGACGGCGGCGACGAACTCGCCGACGTCCGACACGCGATCCTTGAGCAGGTAGCCGACACCGCCGTGCGGAGTGCTGAGCAGTTCGCGGGCATAGAGGGGCTCGACGTGCTGGGAGAGCATGAGGACCGACAGGCCGGGGATCTGGGCGCGGGCCGCGATCGCGGCTTGCAGACCTTCGTCGGTGAATGTCGGGGGAAGGCGGACGTCGATGACCGCCACTTGCGGCTTGTGTGTGATCAGGGCGGGCAGCAGCGCTGGGCCGCTGTCGACCGCTGCGACGACGTCGAAGTCGAAGGCCTGCAGGAGGCGGGTCAGTCCGTCACGGAGGAGGGCATGGTCCTCGGCGATGACAATGCGCACGGCAGCTCCATGGTGATGACGGTGGGTCCCCCGGGCGGGCTCGACAGCGTGATCGTGCCATCGAACGCGGCGAGGCGGCGTTCGATGCCGCGCAGACCGGTGCCGGAGGCGGGGTCTGCACCTCCTGTGCCGTCGTCCGTGACGACCATCGTCAGTACTCCGTCGGTATGCCGTAACGACACCGATCCGGTGCGCGCGCGGCTGTGCCGGATCATGTTGGTCAGCGTCTCGGCGACGGCGAAGTACGCCGCGGACTCCACGGGTGTGTCGGGCCGGCCAGAAAGGGCGGCGTCGACCGTGATCGGGATCGGCAGGCTGAGCGCCAACGCCCGGACCGCGCCGTCGAGGCCGCGTTCGGCGAGTACCGGCGGGTGAATGCCGCGGACCAGGTGCCGCAGCTCGACGAGCGCTGTTCCGCTGGACTCACGCGCTTCGGCGAGCAGTTCGTGGGCCGCCACCGGGTTCCGGTCGATCAGTTCGTCGGCCAGACCGATCATCATGCCCAGCGAGACGAGGCGGGCCTGGACGCCGTCGTGCAGGTCGCGTTCGATGCGGCGCAGCTCCGCCGCCTGGGCATCCACGGTGTCAGCACGCGTCACCGTCAGCTGGGTGACGCGCAGCCGGAGTTCAGCAGCCCTGGTCGGCGCGAGGAAGAGCCGGGCGAAGTATGCGTCGACGCGACCCAGCCACGGCGCGGCCCACAGGCCGCCGGCGAGGATGACGGCGCCCTGCGGCAGACAGAGCAGTCCCTCACCGAACGTGTCGATGGACCAGATGGCGCCGTAGCCGTACCAGCCGGTGCCGAGCCAGACCCACAACGGTGTCAGGGCCAGACCCGCGAGCCCGTACAACGGCACGACCACACAGATCGTCCCGAGCGTGAACCCGACGATCGCGCCGGGCACGAGCCAGGCAAGATCGCGCCAGGTGGCCGGGTCGGTCACGATCCACCGGAAGCGCTGCCAGCCACCGGCCACGGCCCCATCGGGGGGCGGGTGGTACGGGCGTGTCACAAGGACACCGGTCCGTGAGGCACGTCTGCGTTCGAGATCAGCACGCATCCGGACCAGCGTCATCGTCCAGGGCACCAGCGCCAGACCGAGGAACGGCACCGGCGTCAGGGCCAACACGACAACGGACACGGCGAGCAGCGGTAGGTTGGTGAACGCCAGACCGATCCCGGCCATGCCGGACAGCACGGAGCGCGTACCGCTCCGGGCCCACCGGCCCAACCCTTCGCCAGTCCCGGCCGCGTTCACAGGTCATATTGTGCCCGCGGACTCATGGCTCAATCGTGGTGCTAGCACCTCCGCGATGGAGGACGTAGCGCTCCTGACGACGCGGCATCGAGCGGGTTTGATAGAAACATGACGATCACCATGACGCCGTCGCGGACGACGACCGGCAGCGACTTCGCCGTCCTGTCCCGGCGGATCAGCGGCGAAGGACTGATGCAGCGCCGACCCGCCTACTACGTTGTCCGACTGACTGTCGTCACGCTCATGTTCATCGGCGGTTGGACCGCGTTCTTCATCATCGGCTCATCCTGGTGGCAGTTGGTGACGGCCGCGTTCCTCGCCGTCACGTTCACCCAGGTCGCGCTCGTGGCGCATGATCTGGCGCACCGCCAGGTGTTCCGTACCAAACGTCCCGGGGAATTCGCCGGACGGCTGGCCGGGAACCTCGGGGTCGGGATGAGCTACGGCTGGTGGATGGAGAAGCACACCCGTCACCACAACAATCCCAACCATGACGACCTCGACCCGGACGTCGCGCCCGAGGTGCTCATCTGGGCCACGAAGTCGGCCCTCGGCCGGCGCGGGCTGAAGGGTTTCATCACCCGGCATCAGGCTGCGCTGTTCTTCCCGCTCCTCACCCTGCTCGCCGCCGACCTGAAGGTGTCCAGCATCAAGGCGTTGCGCAACGGCACCGTGAAGCGCCCCGGCCTGGAAACCACGCTGCTGATCCTGCACGCCGTCGGCTACCTCTCGGCACTGCTGATCGTTCTCTCGCCGCTGCAGGCCCTTGCCTTCCTGCTGGTACACCAAGCGCTGTTCGGCGTCTACCTCGGCATGACATTCGCACCGAACCACAAGGGCATGCCGCATCCGACCGGCGACGAGGACTACCTTCGTAAGCAGGTACTGACCTCCCGCAACGTCCGCGGCGGCTGGCTGACCGACACGGCGCTGGGCGGCCTGAACTACCAGATCGAGCACCACCTCTTCCCCGGCATGCCGACCCCCAACCTGCGCAAGGCCCAGCCGATCGTGCAGGCGTACTGTGCCGAGATCGGTGTCGCCTACGAACAGACCAGCCTCATCACCTCCTACCGGCAAGCCCTGCGACACCTGCACGAGGTGGGCGCACCGGCCCGCGCCGAACACGCGGCACGCTGAGCCAGGATTGCGTGTAGCCTTCGGGGTAGCCGCGCCGCACGGATGTGCGCAGCTTGTCGAGCCTGCAACGGTCCCGGTATTCGACAGGGTCGTTGCGTCCCGGCCAACGGTCCAGTCCTCGCCCGCCCTTCAAGCGATTCCTGTCTGAGTTGAGCTGGAGGAGCACGATGGCTCCCAACCTTTCGCCGGTGACCGCGCTCGCACAGCTACCCATCGACACACGTTATCCGCAGCCAGCGACAGCCCGGCTCGGTGTGGCCGGAGAGATCGACCTGGCAACCGCGCC
The DNA here is from genome assembly GCF_039649625.1 of Plantactinospora sp. ZYX-F-223. Taxonomy (NCBI): domain Bacteria; kingdom Bacillati; phylum Actinomycetota; class Actinomycetes; order Micromonosporales; family Micromonosporaceae; genus Plantactinospora; species Plantactinospora sp. ZYX-F-223. The sequence goes on from NZ_JBDJAV010000003.1 coordinate 188,939, forward strand.
GGTGCTCCGCGACAAGCTGCTCACCCTGTTGCGGGATCAGACTCCCGCAGTCCTCATCGTGGACCTCGCCGGGGTTACGTTCCTGGACTGCGCCGGCATCGGCGCGCTCGTCGGCGTGCGCAACGCCGCTGGCGAGGCCGGATGCGAGCTGCGAGTCACCGATCCGCAGCCCTTCGTCCGCCGCGTCCTGGCGGCGAGCGGGTTGCTCGGAGTCCTCACCGCCTCCACCGATCAGCCGCGGCGCCTTCGCCCAAGATCGAAATATCCGTTCGGGACGAGGTCCGCCGCTGCGATCGCGGCGGAGCCACCCGGCGTGGTGGTTGCCGCCTGACCGCAACCCGCTACCTGGGCATCCGGTTCCGTCCCGCCAGCCCAGCGCAAGCTGACGAACGGTCAAGGACTCACCCGGAGCCCTCCAGGTCGCCCTCGACCCGGAGGTAGGTTTCCCGCAGCGCCGCCATCGTCGCCGGGTCGGGTTTCGCCCACAGTCCCCGGTCGGCCGCCTCGGAGAGCCGTTCGATGATGTTCCGCAGCGCCCACGGATTGGACCGGCGCAGGAACTCCTGGTTCTCGGCGTCGAGGGCGTACGTCCGCGCCAGGTCCTCGTACATCCAGTCGGCGACGACCCCGGCCGTGGCGTCGTACCCGAAGAGGTAGTCGACGGTGGCGGCCAGCTCGAACGCGCCCTTGTAGCCGTGCCGGCGCATCGCCGCCAGCCAGCGCGGATTCACCACCCGGGCCCGGAACACCCGGGCGGTCTCCTCGGTCAGCGACCGGGTCCGCACCGCGTCCGGGGTGGTGCTGTCCCCGATGTACGCCCGGGGCGCCTGCCCGGTCAGCGCCCGCACCGTGGCGATCATCCCGCCGTGGTACTGGAAGTAGTCGTCGGAGTCGGCGATGTCGTGTTCCCGGGTGTCGGTGTTCTTCGCCGCCACCGCGATCCGCCGGTACGCGTCCTCCATCTCCTCCCGGGCCGGCCGCCCGTCCAGCCCGCGCCCGTAGGCGAAGCCGCCCCAGACGGTGTAGACCTCGGCCAGGTCGGTGTCGTCCCGCCAGTTCCCGCTGTCGATCAGCGGCAGCAGCCCGGCCCCGTACGCGCCCGGCTTGGAGCCGAAGATCCGGCTCGTCGCCCTGCGCTCGTCTCCGTGCCGGGCGGCGTCGGCCCGGACGTGGGCCCGCAGGAAGTTCTGCTCGTCCGGCTCGTCGAGCCCGGCCACCGCCCGGATCGCGTCGTCGAGCAGCAGCACCACGTGCGGGAACGCGTCCCGGAAGAAGCCGCTGATCCGCACCGTCACGTCGATGCGCGGCCGGCCCAGCTCGGCCAGCGGGACGATCTCGAAGCCGTTGACCCGGCGGGACGCCTCGTCCCAGGTCGGTGTCACGCCGATCAGCGCCAGCACCTCGGCCACGTCGTCCCCGGCGGTCCGCATCGCCGAGGTGCCCCAGGCGGAGAGCCCGACCGAGCGCGGCCACTCGCCGGTGTCCCGCCGGTACCGCTCGACCAGCGAGGTCGCCATCGCCTGCCCGGTCGCGTACGCCAACCGGCTCGGGATCGCCTTCGGGTCCACGGTGTAGAAGTTCCGGCCGGTCGGCAGCACGTTGACCAGTCCGCGCAGCGGCGACCCACTCGGCCCGGCCGGCACGTACCCGCCGTCGAGGGCGTGCAGCAGGTGGGTCAGCTCGTCGGTGGTCCGGGCCAGCCGGGGTACCACCTCGGTGACGGCGAACTCCAGCACCGGGCGTACCGCCGCGGCGCGCGGATCGTCGGCGCCGAGCACGTCGTGCAGCACGACGGGTACCGCCTCGACCGCCCAGTCCCGGGCCTCCATCGCCTCGACCAGGGCCCGGGCCACCGCCTCGACCCGGTCGACCTCTGCGGTGCCCTGCTGGTCGCCGCCCTCGGTCAGCCCGAGCGCGGCCCGGAGCCCGTCCACGGCGCCGGCCCGGCCGCCCCAGACCTGCCGGGCGCGCAGGATCGCCAGCACCAGATTGACCCGGGCCGCACCGGCCGGCGGCTCGCCGAGCACGTGCAGGCCGTCCCGGATCTGCGCGTCCTTCACCTCGCAGAGCCAGCCGTCCACGTGCAGCAGGAACTCGTCGAACTCGGCGTCGTGCGGGCGTTCCTCCAGACCCAGGTCGTGGTCGAGCCGGGCGGCCTGGATCAGCGTCCAGATCTGTCCCCGGATCGCCGGCAGCTTGGCCGGGTCCATCGCGGCGATGTTGGCGTACTCGTCGAGGAGCTGCTCCAGCCGGGCGATGTCGCCGTAGCTCTCCGCCCGGGCCATCGGCGGCACCAGGTGGTCGACGATCACCGCGTGCGCCCGCCGCTTCGCCTGCGCTCCCTCGCCGGGATCGTTGACCAGGAACGGATAGACCAGCGGCAGCGAGCCGAGTACCGCGTCCGGGCCGCAGGAGGCGGAGAGCCCGACGGTCTTGCCGGGCAGCCACTCCAGCGAGCCGTGCTTGCCCAGGTGCACCACGGCGTGCGTGCCGAACTCCTCGTCCAGCCACCGGTACGCGGCCAGGTAGTGGTGGGTCGGCGGCAGGTCGGGGTCGTGGTAGATGGCGACCGGATTCTCGCCGAAGCCACGCGGCGGCTGGATCATCAGCACCACGTTGCCGGCCCGCAGGCAGGCGAGCACGATCTCGCCGTCCGGGTCCCGGGAGGTGTCGACGTAGAGCTGCCCGGGTGGCGGCCCCCAGTGTGCGGCCATCGCCTCGCGCAGCTCCGTCGGCAGTGCGTCGAACCAGCGCCGGTAGCGGGCCAGCGGGATCCGTGCCGGGTTGGCGGCGAGCTGTTCCTCGGTCAGGAACTCCTGGTCCTGGCCACCGGCCGCGATCAGCGCGTGAATCAGCCGGTCGCCGTCCGGCAGCCCGGCGTCGGGGGAGCCGGCGGTCACCGGGCCCACCCCCGGCAGCGCGTCCGGGCCGTCGACCGGGCCGACGTCGTAGCCGAGGTCCCGTATCGTCCGGAGCAGGCGTACCGCGCTGGCCGGGGTGTCCAGCCCGACCGCGTTGCCGACCCGGGCGTGCTTGGTCGGATAGGCCGACAGCACCAGGGCGATCCGGCGCTGCTCGGCCGGGGTGTGCCGGAGCCGGGCCAGCCGGACGGCGGTGCCGGCGACCCGGGCGGCCCGCTCCGGGTCCGCCACGTAGCGGGGCAGCCCGTCGGTGTCGGTCTCCTTGAACGAGAACGGCACGGTGATCAACCGACCGTCGAACTCCGGCACCGCGACCTGGGTCGCCGCGTCCAGCGGGGAGAGGCCGTCGGCACTGTCCGACCAGGACGCCCGGGTCGAGGTGAGGCAGAGCGCCTGGAGGATCGGCACGTCGAGCGCGGCCAGCGCGCCGACGTCCCAGGACTCCTCGGTGCCGCCGGCGGCGGCGTCCGCCGGGCGGGTGCCGCCGGCCGCCAGCACCGTGACCAGCAGCGCGTCGGCCGCACCGAGCGTCGCCAGCAGCTCCGGTTCCGGGGTACGCAGGCTGGCGCAGAAGACCGGCAGCGGCTGGCCGCCCGCCTCCTCGACCGCCTCGGCCAGCGCGTCGACGAAGCCGGTGTTCCCGCTGAGCTGGTGCGCCCGGTAGTAGAGGATGCCGACCACCGGCCCGGTCGCCGGGCGGGGCGGGCGGGGCCGGACGCCCCAGTTCGGCTGCGCGACCGGCGGGGCGAAGCCGTGCCCGGTCAGCAGTACCGTGTCGGAGAGGAAGGCGTGCAGTTCGCGCAGGTTCTCCGGCCCGCCCTGGGCCAGGTAGGCGTGCGCCTGCGCGGCGGTGCCGGCCGGCACCGTGGACCGGGCCATCAGGTCGGCGTCCGGGGTCTGCTCACCGCCGAGCGCCACCACCGGCCGGGTGCCGGCGCACAACGTGGCCAGCCCGTCGGCCCACATCCGGGCGCCGCCGAGGATCCGCACCACCACCAGGTCGACGCCGTCGACCAGGTCGGTCAGCTCGGCCAGGTCGATCCGGGCCGGGTTCGCCAGCCGGTACGCCGCGCCGCTGGCCCGGGCGGAGAGCAGGTCTGTGTCCGAAGTGGACAAGAGCAGGATGGTGGCAGCGTCCGCCGCAGGCATGGGTGGCTCCTCCCCGGGTCCGCGCCCGTGGTCGTGGTCCGTGTGACGGTGGTCCGGAGTGTCTGGCTCCCGACCCGTACGCAGGTCGGTGACAGTGGCGGGACCGCCCCGGACTCGCACCGGGTTCCTCCGGGACCACCGCGTGATGCATTTCTCGCCGCCGGCGGGCGCCGAGGACCACGACTCTACGATGAGCCCGTGTCCGCCCTCGCCACCCCGTCCCCCCGGCCGCCGGAGGACCGCTGTCCCGGTGCGCTGCGGGCCCACCAGGCCGCCGACGGGCTGCTGGTGCGGGTGCGGCTGCCCGGCGGTCAACTGCGCCCCACCCAACTGCGCGTCCTCGCCGATCTCGCCCGGATCGAGTCCGACGGCGCGCTGGAGCTGACCTCCCGGGGCAACCTCCAACTCCGCCACCTCGCCGACGACGTCGCGGTACGCCGGGTCGCCGACCGCATCGCCGACGCCGGCCTGCTGCCCACCGCCACCCACGAGCGGGTACGCAACCTGCTGGCCTCCCCGCTGAGCGGGCGGGACCGGGCCGGGCGGCTCGACGTACGCCCGCTGGTGCGGGACCTCGACGCGGCGCTGCGCGGCGCCGCCGATCTGGCGTCGCTCAGCGGCCGGTTCCTGTTCGCCCTCGACGACGGCCGGCACGACGTCGCCGCCCTCGGTGCCGACCTGTGCTGGACCGGTGACTCGCAGACCCTCTGGCTGGCCGGCACCGACACCGGGCTGCGGACCGGCCCGGACGACGTCGTCGAGCTGCTGATCGCGGCCGCCCGCGCCTTCCTGCGGGTCCGGGGTGAGCGCCCGGACCTGTGGCGGCTGGCGGACCTGCCGGACGGGCCAGCCCGGGTGACCGCCGCGCTCGGCCGCCCCACCGCCGCGCTCGGCCGCCCCACCGCCGTGGTCGCGGCCCCGACCGGGATGTCCGGTGCCGCTCCGGCGCCGTTCTCCGCTGCGGTCGCGGTCCCGACCGGGAGGTGCGGCGGCACCCCGGCACCGCCGGTGGGCGTCCACCCGGACGGTGTGTTGGTGGCCGGGGTCCGGCTCGGCCGGTTGACCGCCGACCAGGCCCACCTGCTGGCCGACCTCGCCGGCACGGACGAGATCATCGTCACCCCGTGGCGCAGCCTGGTGCTCGACACCGGCGGACCCGATATCGTCGGCCGGCTGGCCACGGCCGGGCTGCTGGTCGACCCGGCCTCGCCCTGGCTCGGCGTGACCGCCTGCACCGGTCGACCCGGCTGCGCCAGCGCCCTCGCCGACGTGCGGGGGGACGTCACCGAGGCGCTGGCCGACGCCGGCCCGACGGGCCGGGCGGCGCTTCCGGTGCACGTGGTCGGCTGCGAGCGCCGCTGCGGCCGATCGGCCGGACCGGCCGTACTGGTGGTCGCCACCGGCAGCGGATACCGGATCGAGGCCGGCGGCACCAGCCGACCGGGCACCCCGGCGGCCGCCCTGGTCGCACGGGCAGAAAGGCAGAAGTGAGCTACGAGTACATCCGCGACGGTGCGGAGATCTACCGGCGGTCGTTCGCGACCATCCGGGCCGAGGCCGATCTCTCCGGGCTGCCGCCGGAGATCGCGCCGGTGGTGGTCCGGATGATCCACGCCAGCGGCAGCGTCGACCTGACCGACGACGTCGAGGTCGCACCCGACCTGGTCCGCGCCGGTCGGACCGCGCTGCGGGCCGGCGCGCCGGTCCTCTGCGACGCGGTGATGGTGGCCGCCGGCATCACCCGGGCCCGGCTGCCCCGCGACAACGAGGTGCTCTGCACGCTGCGCGACCCCGAGGTGCCCGAGCTCGCGCGCCGGCTCGGCACCACCCGCAGCGCCGCCGCCCTCGAACTGTGGCGGGACCGGCTCGACGGCGCCGTGGTGGCGATCGGCAACGCCCCCACCGCGCTGTTCCGGCTGCTGGAGATGATCGACGAGGGGGCCGCCCGACCGGCGGCGATCGTCGGCGTACCGGTGGGGTTCATCGGGGCGGCCGAGTCGAAGCAGGCGCTGGCCGGGCACGACGCCGGCATTCCGTACCTGGTGGTGCACGGTCGGCGCGGCGGCAGCGCCATCACCGCCGCCGCCGTCAACGCGATCGCGAGCGAGGTCGAATGAGCGCGACCGAGCCCGGCGGCGCGTCGGTGGGGCCGGCGCGGGTCGGCGCTGGCGGCGGTGAGCGGACGGCCGGCGCGGCCGGCGGCGGTGGGTCGGCTGCGGCCGGCGGTGGTGGGTCGGTGGCGATCGGCGGCGGTGGGTCGGCTGCGACCGGCGGCCGGCGGCCGGGCACGCTGCGTGGCGTCGGCGTCGGTCCGGGCGATCCCGAACTGGTGACGGTGAAGGCGGCCCGGCTGATCGGCGCCGCCGACGTGATCGCCTACTACTCGGCCCGGCACGGCCGGAGCATCGCCCGGTCCATCGCCGAGCCCTACTTCCGGGACGGCCAACTGACCGAGCCGCTGGTCTATCCGGTCACCACCGAGACCACCGACCATCCGGGCGGCTACGAGGCGGCGATCACCGAGTTCTACGACGCCAGCGCCGAGCGGCTGGCAGCGCACCTGTCGGCCGGTCGGGACGTGGTGGTGATCTGCGCGGGCGACCCGATGTTCTACGGCTCCTACATGTACCTGCACGAGCGGCTGGCGCACCGGTTTCCCGCCGAGGTGGTGCCCGGAGTCACCTCGATCAGCGCCGCCACCGCCGTACTGGGCAGGCCGCTGGTCGAGCGGGACGAGGTGCTCACCGTACTGCCCGGCACGCTGCCAGCCGACGAGTTGACCCGCCGGCTGGCCGACACCGACGCCGCCGCCGTACTCAAACTGGGGCGGACGTTTCCGCAGGTACGGTCGGCGTTCGCCGATGCCGGACGGCTGGCCGACGCCTGGTACGTCGAGCGGGCCACCACCGCCACCGGCCGGGAACTGCCGCTGGCCGAGGTCGACCCGGACGGGGTGCCGTACTTCTCCCTCGCCGTGCTGACCAGCCCCACCGGCGACGCGGTCGCGGCCGGCGTCGGCGCGACACCCGGCGTGGCGGCGTCGACCGCCCCGACGCCGGTGACCGAGGGCGGGGCGGTGGCCGAGGGCGGGGCGGTGGCCGGCAGGGTGACCGTGGTCGGCCTCGGCCCCGCCGGCAGCGGCTGGCTCACCCCCGAGACCAGCCAGGCGCTGCGCGAGGCGGAACACCTGGTCGGCTACGGCCCGTACGTCGACCGGGTGCCGCACCGTCCCGGACAGCACCGGCACACCTCCGGCAACCAGGTCGAGATCGAGCGGGCCCGGCACGCCCTGGAACTCGCCCTGGCCGGCGCCCGGGTGGCGGTGGTCTCCTCCGGCGACCCGGGGGTCTTCGCGATGGCCACGGCGGTGCTGGAGGTCGCCACCACCGACGAGCGGTTCGGCGCCGTGCCGGTACGGGTGCTGCCCGGGCTGACCGCGGCGCAGGCCGCGGCGAGCCGGATCGGTGCCCCGCTCGGCCACGACTTCGCGGTGCTCTCGCTCTCGGACCGGTTGAAGCCCTGGGCCGTGATCGAGCAGCGGTTGGCCGGCGCGGCCGCCGCCGACCTGGTGCTGGCGCTCTACAACCCGGCCTCGGCCAGCCGCCGGTGGCAGGTCGAGGCGGCCCAGAAGGTGCTGCTCCGGCACCGGAGCGCGGACACTCCGGTGGTGATCGCCCGGGACGTGGGCCGCCCGGGAGAGCGGATCACCGTGGTCCCGCTGGCCGAACTCGATCCGTCCGATGTGGACATGCGCTGCCTGCTGATCGTCGGCTCGTCCACCACTCGGGCGAACCGGCGGGCGGACGGTTCGACCGTGGTCTGGACGCCCCGGACCTATCCCGGCTGACGGTCCCGGCCACCGCCGTACCCGCGCCGCCACGGGTAGGGCGGCGGCCCAGCCTCACGGCAGCGCGGTCTCCAGCCAGGCCAGCGCCCCGGCCACCTCGGTGGCCGTCGCCGGCAGGGTGATCGGCGCCGGTCGCTCCACCAGCACCACCGGCAGCCCCAGCTCGCGGGCGGCGACCAGCTTCGCCATCGTGTACCTCCCACCGCTGTCCTTGCTGACCAGCACGTCGATCCGGTGCGCCGTCAGCAGTTCCCGCTCGGTCGCCACCTGGTACGGCCCACGGTCGCGCAGCACCGTCACGTTCTCCGGCAACGGGATCGTCGGCTCGTCGACCACCCGGACCAGCAGCCAGGTGCCGGTCAGGTGCAGGAACGCGCCCAGTCCCTGCCGGCCGGTGGTGACGAAGGCCCGGCGGCCCAACCGGGGCACCAGCTCGGCGGCGGCGGCGAGATCGGGCACCCGGTGCCACCGGTCCCCGGGACCCGCCGTCCAGCCGGGACGCTCCAACCGCAGGTACGGTACTCCGGTCGCCTCGGCCGCCCGGACCGCCGACGACCTGATCCGCGCCGCGTACGGGTGTGTGGCGTCGACGAGCACGTCGACCCGGTGCTCGGCCAGCCAACGGGTGAGTCCGGCCGGTCCGCCGAACCCGCCGATCCGCACCTCGCCGACCGGCAGCCGGGGATCGGCGACCCGGCCGGCCAGCGAGGAGACCACCACGGTGTCGGGACGCCCGACCAGTGCGGCGGCCAGTTCCCGCGCCTCGGCGGTGCCGCCGAGCAGCAGCACCCGGGTCGTCACGGCGCGACCGTAACGGCCGGCTCCGGCCGGGACAACCCGGCGGTCGTCGGGTGGTGACCTCCGACACCCGAGTGGCCGGCACCGACCCGCCACCCGCCGGTCGCCGGAGCACGCTCCGTGCCGGTCGCCGGAGCGGGTTCCCCGGCCGGTGGACCCGGCGGTGCGGCGTACCGGGCCGGTCCCGGCCCCCGCCGCCCGACCGGTGTCCCGGTTGACCGGCAGGTACCGCCCGGCTACGGTCGACTGGCCATCTGCGGCGGTACGAGGGAAGCCGGTGAAAGTCCGGCGCGGTCGCGCCACTGTGAGCGGTCCCGACCCCGGTCGGGGCCCGCGAGCCAGGACGCTCGGTCGTCGCAGCCTGTCGATGGGGACGCGTCATCCCCGAGGAGGTCTCACGCGCATGTCCAGCCCTGTCCCGGCCCGTCCGCTCAGTCACCCGGTCGTCTCCGCCCGGCTACTGTGGACGGCCCTCGCCGTCGTGGCCCTGCTCGCCCTGCTGACCTACCTGGTCGCGTTCGACCAGGGGGCCGTCTCGCGCAGCGGCACGTACCTGCACGAGCTGATGCACGACGGCCGGCACCTGCTCGGCGTACCCTGCCACTGATCGACGTCCCGCCGTGCCGACGTTCCTGTCCGTACTGCTGCGTGGCCTGCTCGCAGGCCTGGTCGCCGGTCTGATCGCCGGGACCTTCGCCTACCTGGTCGGCGAGCCGCGGATCGACGCCGCGATCGCGATCGAGGAACAGGCGACCCACTCCGCACCCGAGGTCGGGGCCGACCACCACACCGAGGAACTGGTCGGTCGCGACGGTCAGCGCGCCGGGCTGTTCCTGGCCACCGGGCTGTTCGGCGCCGCGATGGGCGGCCTGCTCGCCACCGGGTACGTCCTGCTACGCCGTCGACTCCGCACCTCCGACGACGGCCGGGCGGCGCTGCTGCTGGCCGGCGCGGCGCTGCTCGGCGCGGTCGTCGTACCGTTCGGCAAGTATCCGGCGAACCCGCCGGCGGTCGGCAACCCGGACACCATCGACCAGCGGACCGGCAGCTACCTGCTGCTGGTGCTGCTCGGCCTGGTGGCCGTCTGGGCCGGGGCCCTGGCACACCGCTCGATATCCCCGCATGGCTCGGAGGCACTGCGGGCCGCAGCGGGGTTCGGCGCGTTTCTGCTGGTCACGATGGTCGCCTACACCGTGCTGCCGTCGTTCGCGGAGGTGCCGGACGACTTCCCGGCGACCCTGCTGTGGGAGTTCCGGCTCGCCTCCCTGGGCACCCAGGTGGTGCTCTGGACCGGGATCGGCCTGTTCTTCGCCGTGCTGCTCGGCTGGCGGGGCCGGGACCGGCAGCCGTCCGTCGACAGTGGATCCGAGCGGTCCGCCGAGACGCCGGACGGTGCCGAGGCCCCGGCCGGACGGTGAGCCCGACCAGCCTGCACCTGGTCGCGCACGCCCACACCGCCGCGCTGCGGCGGGCGGTGTTCGGCGGTGGCGACGACAGCCTGGATCCCGCCGGCCTGGCGGCGGCCCGCGCGCTGGCCCGCACCGGGCCGGGTCGGCGCGGGCCGTTCGGCCGGATCGACGCCTGCTTCAGTACTCCCGCCGAGGCGGGCCGGCAGACCGCGTACGCGCTCGGCCTGCGGCCCACCGCCGTGCCCGCGCTGGCCGACTGCGACTACGGCCGGTGGACCGGGGTGCCGCTGGCCGAGGTCGGCGCCCGGGAGCCCGACGGGCTGCGGGACTGGCTCGGTATGCCGGACGTCGCCCCGCACGGCGGCGAGTCCGTCGAGGCGCTGCTCGACCGGGTCGACCGATGGCTGACCGGGCAGCGCGACCGGGGTGGGCGGATCGTCGCCGTCACCCATCCGGTGGTGGTCCGGGCCGCGCTGGTCCGGGCGCTGCGACTGCCGGCCGCCACCTTCTGGCGGCTGGATGTGGCGCCGCTGGCGGTGGTCCGGCTGACCGGGCGCGGACCGGGCTGGCAGCTCCGGATTGGCGCCCCGCCCCACGCCGCCGAGGCTGACGGCGCCGACCCGGAATAGCCGGCGGGCGGACCTGGTCCCCCAGGTATATTTCACGCGTCAACGAGATGGGGAGACGGTCGTGCAGGTGTGTTCCCGCGACCGGTCGGCACCACCGGCTACCGCGATGGCCAGCCCGTCGAGCCGGTCCCGGTCGCCGATCACCTCGATGGTGCGGATCCGCCCCGCCTCGACGGTGAGGCGCAGCGCCGCCATCAGCCGACCGCGCGGGGCGATCACTATCCCCGGGTTGCCGTCGACCCAGGCGGTGCCGCCCATCCGGGCCCGGGCGGCGAAGTGCCGGGTCTCCTCGGCCACTGCCTGAGCCCCGCGCAGGTCGGTCGGCATTCCGGCGGGCAGCAGCACCGGATCGGCCCGGCGTACGACGTCGGGTGCCAGCAGGTCGAGCAGGGTCTCCAGGTCACCGCCCCGGGACGCGGCGAGGAAGGCCGCCACGAGCGGAAGATGCCGGGCGGCGAGCCGCCGCTGCTGCGGGGCGGGGCCGTGCACCCGGTCCCGGGCCCGACTGGCGAGCTTCTTCGCCGCCACCGGTGAGCGGTCCAGCACCCGACCCACCTCCTCGAACGGTACCGAGAAGAGGTCGTGCAGCACGAAGGCGACCCGCTGCGCCGGTGAGAGCCGGTCCAGCACGACCAGCAGCGCCAGCCCGACCGACTCGGCGAGCAGCACCTCCTCCTCCGCCGTCCGGGCCGGGGAGGCCACCGGAGTCGTGTCCGGCAACTCCGGCTCGGGGAGGGCGACCTCGGCCCGGCGGCGCCGGGCGCGCAGCATGTCCAGGCACTCCCGGGCGGTGACGGTGGTCAGCCAGCCGGTCGGGTTGCGCACCTCACGCAGGTCGGCCTGGCTGGCCTTCAGCCATGCCTGCTGCACGGCGTCCTCCGCGTCGGACAGCGAACCGAGCAGGCGGTAGGCGACCGCCCGCAGGTGTTGCCGGTCGCGGGCGAACCGGTCGGCGAGGGATTGGCCGGCGAGAAATTGGTCGGCGCTCACGGGTCACCTTCTCCAGGCATCAGACGTCATGGGGGTGACCAGCCCGAGACGACCGTACCCGTCGAGCCGAGGAGAGCGACCCTGTGAGAGTACCGACGATGCCCCGTGTCATCCGCCCGGGCCGGCCGGCCGGAGGTGCGCGGTGCTGACCGCGTACGTCGTGGTGGCCGTCCTGACCATTGTGGCCTGCGCCTGGAGCGCCGCCGCCGACCTGGCCCGGACCGAGTTCGTGCTCGCCAACTCCGCCGCGGTGGGCGTGCCACCGTCCTGGCTGCCGCCGCTCGCCGCACTCAAGGCCGCCGGAGCGGCCGGCCTGCTGCTCGGCCTGCTCGGGGTGCCGGTGGTCGGGCTCGCCGCCGCGATCGGCCTGGTGCTCTTCTTCGTCGGAGCGGTGACCGTGCACCTGCGGGCCCGGGTCTTCCGCACGCTGGGCTACGCCGGCGGCTTCCTGGCGCTCGCCGTCGCCTGCCTGGTGCTGGAGGTCGCCGTCGCGCGGTGACCGTACCGCCGCCCGGGACGGGGCGACCGCCTTGACAAGCCTGCCGGGGATCCAGAATTCTCAGTGGATTGTATCGTTTCAGCCCGGTCGCAGATCGTCCCACCCGGTGGATCGGGTCGTACCCACATTGGAGACCCATGAGATTTCGAACCAGGCGAGGCCGGCCGGTCGCCGTACTGTCGCGGGCGCTCGTCGCGGGCCTCTCGGTGACCGCGTTGCTGGTCGGCGCTCCGACGGCGGTCGCCGCCCAGCCGGGCGGCGCCGGAGAGCACGGACCCCGCCTCGAACGCCTCGACCGCGGGCTCGTCGCGGTCGCCACCGCCGACGGGGTGTTCCTGAGCTGGCGGCTGCTCGGCGCCGAGGCGACCGGACGGGGGCGCACCGGCCTGACCGGGGCCGACTTCGCCGTCTACCGGGACGGGCGACGGATCGGCACCGTCACCGACAGCACCAACTATCTCGACCGGGCCGGCACCGCCACCGCCGCCTACCAGGTCGCGGCGGTGGTCCGGGGCCGGACCGGCGCCCGGGGCGCCCCGGTGACGGCGTGGGCCGACGGCCACCGCGACCTGCCGTTGCGCAAGCCGGCCGACGGGGTGACCCCGACCGGTGAGGCGTACACCTACTCGGCGTCCGACCTGAGCGTCGGCGACGTCGACGGCGACGGGCAGTACGAGTACGTCGTCAAGTGGGACCCGTCGAACTCCAAGGACGTCTCCCAGGTCGGTTACACCGGGGAGGTCTACCTCGACACCTACGAACTCGACGGCACCCTGCTGCACCGGGTCTCGCTCGGCGTCAACATCCGGGCCGGGGCGCACTACACGCAGTTCCTGGTCTACGACTTCGACGGCGACAACCGCGCGGAGATGATGCTCAAGACCGCCCCCGGCACCAAGGTCACCCGGTACGACCGGAGCGGCCGGGTCGTCTCCGAGCGGTACGTCACGATGCCCCGCGAGGACGTTCGGGCCGGCTACGCGCACACCGACGACTACCGGCTGAGCCCGGAGACGTACCGGCAGAAGCTCGTCGACCTCTTCCTCGGCTGGCACCGGCACCCGGAGGTGGTGGCCGGGCGCTGGCCGGCGACCCTGGAACAGGCCTTCGGCATCGCCCCGACGTACACCTATCCACTGTCCCGGGCCGACGCCGAGGCGCTGGTCGACCACTTCGTCGACGTCTACGCCCCGGCCCGGAGTACCCGCAACGCGCTGCGGGCGTTCCAGGGCTTCATCGTGGACGGGCCGGAATACCTGACCGTCTTCGACGGCGCCACCGGCCGCGAGTTGCAGACCGTGCACTACAAGCCCGGCCGGCACGACGACGGGCTGATGTGGGGCGACTACGCGATGAGCCGGATCGAGCCGGGCAACCGGGTCGACCGGTTCCTCGCCGGGGTCGCCTATCTGGACGGCCGGCACCCGTCGGCGATCTTCGCCCGGGGCTACTACACCCGGGCCACGCTGGTCGCCTACCGCTGGGACGGCCGGCGGCTGCGCGAGGACTGGTACGTCGACAGCGGTTGGGTGCCGATGACGAACCCGTTCAACGACAGCCCACACGGCCGGGAGGGCACCGACCCGGAGTACGGCACCCTGACCACCCAGGGTGCGCACTCGCTCAGCGTCGCCGACGTGGACGCGGACGGCAAGCAGGAGGTCGTCTACGGCGGTGCCACCATCGACCACGACGGCAGCCTGCTCTACAGCTCCTACGGCGTCCTGCCGCCCGGCAGCGCCAACCCGGGTGCGCGGGCGAAGGTCGGGCACGGCGACGCCATGCACGTCACCGACATCGACCCGGCCCGCCCCGGGCTGGAGATCTTCATGGTGCACGAGGGCGCGACCGGTGCGCCGTACGGCTACGCGCTGCGGGACGCCCGCACCGGCGAGGTGATCTACGGCGGCTACACCGGGGTGGACACCGGGCGTGGCATGGTCGGCGACGTCGTCCCCGCCGAGCCGGGCCTGGAGACCTGGGCGACGGTCGTCGGCGGCCAGCCGGACGGGCCGGGGCTGCGTACCGCCGACGGGGACCTGCTCGGCACCGTGATCCCCGGCACCAACCAGAGCATCCGGTGGGCGGCCGACATGACCACCCAGATCGTCAACGGCGCGGGTGAGGTGACCCCGAGCATCGACGACTGGCAGCGGGGCCGGCTGCTCACCGCCGAAGGCACCCGGACCAACAACGGGACGAAGGGCAACCCGGGACTGGTCGCCGACGTCCTCGGCGACTGGCGCGAGGAGTTGCTGACCCGCACCGTGGACAGTTCGGCGATCCGGATCTACCTGAGTACCGAGCTGACCGACCGCAAGCTCTACACGCTGATGCACGATCCGCAGTACCGGGTCGAGGTGGCCCGGCAGCAGACGACCTACAACCAGCCGTCGTACCCGAGCTTCTATCTCGGCTCGGACATCAACTGGTCCCGGGTGCCGCTGCCGGGACGCTGAGCGGCGGCGGTCCACCCGGCCGGCCCGGGACGGAACCCGGCGCTCCACCCGGAGCGCCGGGTCCCGCCGTTCCCGGCAAACCCCGGACCAGCGCCGGGGCCGGGGAACCAGGTGCCGGGGGCGCGGCTCGTCCCCGGTGGAGGTGGTCAACGATGCGACCCGCCGCATGCTCGCCGCCGTCGCCACGACCCTGGTCGGGCTGGCCGGCACCCTGCTGCTCGCCCCGACACCCGCCCGGGCCGGCAACTGGGCGGTCACCGTACGCTGCCGTGCGCCGCACCCAGCGCGTACCCGACCAGCACGACCCAGCTTGCCGCGTCCCCGGCCGCCGACACGGTGGCCCCGATCCACACCCTCCGGAACGCGGCGTTGCCCAGCGGGGAGCCGCTCTTGTCGATCACCCGTCCATGCCTCAGCGGAGCCGCCGGCCGGCGCTGGCGGATTTCGGCCGACTCAGTCCGGGTCGGGTAGCAGCCCCTGCTCACGCAGTTGCTGGCAGTGCAGCTCCGGCGGCGGCTCCGGATCCCAGTCCGAGGGGCGGGGGCCCTCCGGGCCGTCCGGGCCGACCCGGACGAACCGCTCCACCCGGGTCACCCGGCAGCGCACCCCCCGGATCTCGAACTCGTCCGTACGGGGAGCCTCGAACTCCTCCAGCGCCCGGGTGTACGCGGCCCGGATCTCCTCCAGCGACGCGTCCTCGTGCGGCACGATGTCACTGAACCGGAAGGCCGCCGAGTCGCGGGCGGCCTGCGGCGTCGGGTACGTGGTGAACGACCGGGGTTGCCAGCTCCCGTGCACGTACTCGCCGATGGTGAAGCCGACCGGCAGCAGCACCACGTTCGGATGGGTGGCCAGCGCCCGGCGGGAGTCGCCCCGGACGTCGTCGGGGACGATGCCGGCCTTGTAGTACGCGGGGACCATCTCGATCCGCAACAGGCCGTCGGCGAGACCGGTGCTCGCGGCCGGGTCGATGACGAAGCCCTCCTCCTGGCACCGCACGCCGCGCGTCTTGCCCGGCGGGTACGGGTCCGGGTCGGTGGGCCGGGGTGGTTCGGGTCCGTCCGGTCCCATCCGGATGAACGGCTGGGCGCGGATGATCCGGTATCGGCGGTCGTGCACGGTGAGGTCGTCGACCACCTCCCAGTCGAGCAGCCGGATCGCCTCCTGGTACTCCCGCCGTTCGGCCGCGTGCCCGGGGTCCTGCGGTGTCTCGCTCAGCAACCGCCGGAAGTACGAGCCGAGGGCGTCCCGGCTGCCCTGTGGCTGGTCGCCGCTGAGGCTGAGGATCCGCCACCGGCCCGCCACCTCCTCGGCGTAGCCGAAGACCGGTGCGCCCCACATCAACTTCGGATAGGCGAGCGACCGGCGCCGGGCGTCGTCCTCGGAGACCGCCGACACCGGATCGTTCCGTTGCGCTATCCGGATCAGCAGATGATCCGGCACCTGCCTACCGTGATGAGTCATGCACGCAGTGTGCCCCGGTCATATGCGATGCGCAGCCCTCCGCACCCGGGCAATGTTGGTACAGATACCAGCGCCGACGCGTGGGAAGCGCGGCCGCCGACAGGGCGGGCGGAGGGCCTGTACGGACGGGTTTTCCGGCACCGCGCCCGGCACCGCCCGGCTGCGCCAGGACGGCGGGACGCCGGTGGCGATCTGGCCGCCTGTCTGAAACTACTGCCGACGGCGGCCGAAATTGTCCTAGGACGCTCTACGCGGAGTGTGCCCGGTCACCCGGCCGAGGCCGGGGACATCCCTTCGGGGGGAACACGGATGTAGCGCATCGACCGACTTCGTAGGCTCATCCCAGCGGGTCGAACGGGGAGGAGACCGACATGTCCAGAAAGCTCAGTCGAGGTGCCCGGCGCTTGGTGGTCAGCACGCTGGTGGCCGCGATGCTCGGCGTCGCCGCGGCGCCGGCGGCGCCCGCCTCGGCGTCCGTCCACAGTGAACAGTGGTTGCGGACCGGTGTGACCGACCTGCACGCCCTCGGCATCACCGGGGTGCAGGGCCTGGCCCGGGACGGCGTACGCGACAGCTATGCCCGGGCCGGCAGCGCAGACCTGGCCACGGGTGCGCCGGTACCCCGGGACGGGTACTTCCGGATGGGGAGCAACACCAAGACCTTCGCCGCGGTGCTCGTGTTGCAACTTGTCGGCGAGGGGCGGCTCCGGCTCGACGACACCGTCGACCGCTGGCTGCCCGGTGTGGTGGCCGGCAACGGCAACGACGGCCGGCGGATCACCGTCCGGCAGCTCCTGCAGCACACCAGCGGCCTCTACAACTACACCCGCGACCTGCCCGGTCTCTCCTCCGCCGAGGGGTACGCCCGGCACCGGTTCGACCACTACGAGCCCGAGGAGCTGGTGGCGCTCGCCATGGCGCACCCGCCGATGTTCGCTCCCGGTACGAGCTGGGACTACTCGAACACCAACTACATCCTGGCCGGGATGCTGATCGAGCGGGTGACCGGGCGGAGCTGGGCGGCCGAACTGCGGGACCGGATCCTGCGGCCGCTGCGGCTGACCGAGACCTCCACGCCGGGGGACCGGGCGCACCTGCCCGGGCCGCACGCCAGGGGCTACCAGCAGTGGGAGCCGGGCGGGCCGCTGGACGACACCACCCTGTTCAACACCACCATGGCCTACACGGCCGGCGACCTGGTCAGTACCCCCTCCGACCTGGTCCGGTTCTGGCAGGCACTGCAACAGGGCCGGCTGCTCGCCCCGGCCCAACTGGCCGAGATGCGGCGTACCGTGCTCGCCGAGACCTTCCAGGACTTCCTGCCGGGCGCCCGCTACGGGCTCGGCATCATGTGGGCTCCGAACGCCTGCGGCGGCTACTGGAGCCACGGCGGCGACGTGCCCGGGATGAGCACCGTCAACGGTGTCACCACCGACGGCCGGCGGGCGATCGTGCTCTCCCTGACCACCCAGTTGGCCGGGGACGAGGCCGCGCTGGCCGTGCTGCGCCGCGCGGACGGAATCGTGGCGGACGCGCTCTGCGGCAGCGCGGGGTAGCCGCGCCGCGACCGCGCCGGTAGCCGGCGTGACCACCCGCCCCGTGACCACCGGTCACGGGGCGGGTTGCCGCGTGTCCGGCCAGGGCCGGTCTGCCGAGGCGGCATCGATCGGGGTGGAAGCGTTGACGTGCCGATAGCACGCCGGTAACCTTTGGCCAACCTGCTGCAAAAACAGAACAGATTGATGCTCTGTTCACCACTGCCAAGCGGAACTTCCGTACAGGCTGCTCCGCCCCGCTGGTGGTGCTCCTCGGTCCCGAGAGGCCGGCACCACTTCCACCGCGCTGACCCCGGCAACCGATCCGGCCGCCCCCCATTCCGCGCACGGCCGGTCTGCCGCCTACCCCCGCCGCCGCGACCGTGGCCCCCGCCACCGGCGCGGAACCGTCCCTCAGCGAAAAGGACAGTGATGAGACGCTCCGATCTGGTCCCGGCGACGGCGACGACGGTCGCCGCCGCCGTGATCGCCACCCTGGGGTTGTGGGTGCCCGCCGCGCACGCGGCCGGCGCAGCACAGCCCGACCGCCAACAGACCGTCGCGGTCGACCCGGTCAGCCGGCCGGACCTGGCCGCCGCCCTGGCCGAGGTCAATCTCGCCCAGGGCCGCCCCACCCAGGCCAGCGGCCACGCCGACGTCTACGACTCGTCCCGGGCCGTTGACGGTAACCAGGGCAGCTACTGGGAGAGCGTCAACAATGCCTTTCCGGAGTGGATCCAGGTCGACCTCGGCTCGGCGGTCCCGGTCAACCGGGTCGTCCTGAAGCTGCCGACCGCCGGCTGGGGCACCCGTACCCAGACGCTGAGCGTGCAGGGCAGCATCAACGGGTCGTCCTTCGGCGACCTGGCCGCGTCCCGGACGTACACCTTCAACCCGGCGGTCGACGGTAACTCGGTGACGATCACCTTCGGGCAGAGCAGCACCCGCTACGTCCGGATCACCATCACCGCGAACAGCGGCTGGCCGGCCGGCCAGGTCTCCGAGCTGGAGGTCTACGGCCCGGACGGCGGCGGTGGCACCGACACCACCCCGCCGAGCGTGCCCGGCACCCTCTCCTACACCCAGTCCGGCACGACGATCGCGCTGAACTGGGGCGCCTCGACCGACAACACCGGCGGCAGCGGCCTGGCCGGCTACAACGTCTACCGCAACGGCGCGCAGGTGGCGTCGCTCGGCGCCGTGACCAGCTTCAGCGACACCCAGCCGACCGACACCACCGTGTCGTACTTCGTCCGGGCCCGGGACGTGGCGGGGAACCTCTCCGGGAACAGCAACACCGTCACCCGGACCGGTACCCAGCCGCCCGGCTGCACCAACGTCGCTCGGGGCAAGCCGGTCACCGCCAGCGGTTCCACCTTCAGCTTCGTACCGGCGAACGCCGTCGACGGGTCGCTCGGCACGTACTGGGAGGGGGCACCGAGCTATCCGCAGACCCTGACGGTGGCGCTCGGCGCCAACCACGCGATCACGGCGGTGCAGGTCAAGCTGAACCCGGATCCGGCCTGGGGCACCCGTACCCAGAACTTCCAGGTCCTCGGCCGAGACCAGGCCGCGACCACCTACACCAGCCTGGTGCCGGCGGCGAGCTACCAGTTCGTGCAGGGCAGCAACGTGGTGGTGATCCCGGTCAGCGCGACCACGGCGGACGTGCAGCTCCGGTTCAACTCCAACACCGGCGCCCCGTCCGGCCAGGTCGCCGAGCTGGAGGTCTGCGGCACGCCCGCGCCCAACCCGGACCTGGTGGTCACCTCGGCCACCTGGACGCCGGCCGCGCCGACCGAGACCACCCCGGTCACCCTCTCGGCCACGGTCCGCAACAACGGCTCGGCGGCGGCCGCCGCGACCACGGTCAACGTCAGCCTCGGCGGCACGGTCGCCGGCAGCGCCCCGGTGCCCGCACTGGCCGCCGGTGCCTCGGCCACCGTCACGGTGAGCGCCGGTACCCGGCCGATGGGCAGCTACCCGGTCGTCGCGGTGGTCGACCCGACCAACACGATCGTCGAGCAGAACGACGCCAACAACAGCTTCACCGCACCGTCGCCGCTGGTCGTCGGCCAAGCCCCCGGCCCGGACCTCCAGGTGACCGGCATCGCCTCGAACCCGCCGAACCCGGCGGTCGGGGCCGCGGTGACCTTCACGGTGTCGGTGCACAACCGGGGTACCGCCGCGACCGGCGCGACCACGGTCACCCGGGTCACTGTCGGCGGCACCACGCTGAACACCAACACCCCGTCGATCGCGGCGGGTGCGACCAGCACCGTGGCGATCAGCGGTAGCTGGACCGCCACCAGCGGCGGGGCCACCATCACCGCCACCGCGGACGCGACCGGTGTGGTCGCGGAGACGAACGAGGGCAACAACGTACGCACCCAGTCGATCGTCGTCGGGCGCGGTGCCGCCGTGCCGTACGTGTCGTACGAGGCGGAGGCCGGCCGTTACCAGGGCACCCTGCTGGAGGCCGACCCGCTGCGCACCTTCGGGCACACCAACTTCGCCACCGAGTCCTCGGGGCGCAGGTCGGTCCGGCTGAACAGCACCGGCCAGTTCGTCGAGTTCACCTCGACCAACGCGGCGAACTCGATCGTGGTGCGCAACTCCATCCCGGACGCACCGGGCGGCGGCGGCATCGAGGCCACCATCAGCCTGTACGTCAACGACACCTTCCTGCGCAAGCTGACCCTCTCCTCCCGGCACAGCTGGCTGTACGGCAACACCGACGACCCGGAGGGGCTGTCGAACAGCCCGGGCGGCGACGCCCGGCGGCTCTTCGACGAGGCGAACGCGCTGCTGGCCCAGTCGTACCCGGCCGGTACCCGGTTCCGGCTCCAGCGGGACAGCGGTGACACGGCGGCGTTCTACATCATCGACCTAGTCGACCTGGAGCAGGTCGCCCCCGCCGCCAGCCAGCCGGCGGGCTGCACCTCGATCACCCAGTACGGCGCGGTGCCGAACGACGGGCTCGACGACACCGCCGCGATCCAGCGGGCGGTCACCGACGACCAGAACGGTGTGATCGGCTGTGTCTGGATCCCGCCGGGGCAGTGGCGCCAGGAGCAGAAGATCCTCACCGACGACCCGCTGGACCGGGGCCAGTGGAACCAGGTAGGGATCAGCAACGTCACGATCCGGGGCGCCGGGATGTGGCACTCGCAGCTCTACACGCTGACCGAGCCGCACCTGGTAGTGGGCGGGATCAACCACCCGCACGAGGGCAACTTCGGCTTCGACATCGACGCCAACACCCAGATCTCCGACATCGCCATCTTCGGCTCGGGCCGGATCCGGGGTGGGCCGGGCGGCGCCGAGGGTGGCGTCGGGCTCAACGGCCGGTTCGGCGAGGGCACCCGGATCAGCAACGTCTGGATCGAGCACGCCAACGTCGGGGTCTGGGTCGGCCGGGACTACGACAACATCCCGGCGCTCTGGGGACCCGGCGACGGGCTGGAGTTCACCGGGATGCGGATCCGCAACACGTACGCCGACGGGATCAACTTCACCAACGGCACCCGGAACTCGCGGGTCTTCAACTCGTCGTTCCGGAACACCGGTGACGACGCCCTGGCGGTCTGGGCCAGCCGCTACGTCCGGGACACCTCGGTCGACATCGGCCACGACAACGCCTTCGTCAACAACACGATCCAGCTCCCGTGGCGGGCCAACGGCATCGCGGTCTACGGCGGCTACGGCAACCGGATCGAGAACAACCTGATCTACGACACGATGAACTACCCGGGGATCATGCTGGCCACCGACCACGACCCGCTGCCGTTCTCCGGGCAGACGCTGATCGCCAACAACGGCCTCTACCGCACCGGTGGCGCCTTCTGGGGCGAGCAGCAGAAGTTCGGCGCGATCACGCTGTTCCCGGCGACCCGGGACATCACCGGGGTCACCATCCGGGACGCCGAGATCGTCGACTCGACGTACGACGGTATCCAGTTCAAGACCGGTGGCGGCAACATGCCGGGCGTCGTGATCAGTAACGTCCGGATCGACCGGTCCAACAACGGCGCCGGCATCCTGGCGATGAACGGGGCACGCGGCAGCGCGACGCTGTCGAACGTGACCATCACCAACTCGGCCACCGGCAACATCGTGGTCGAGCCGGGGTCGAGCTTCACCATCACCGGTGGGCAGTCGGCCGTCCGGCAACCGCGCAAACCGGCCGTCGACTGACCGTTCTTTTGAGGCATCAGGACCGGGCCTGACCGGCCACGGGCGTGCTCCCGGGTACCAGCACCGGGTGCCGGCCGTGGCCGGTCGGCGTCGCGGGGCGTCGCGTTCCACCGGACCGGCGGCGGGTCCGCGTCCGCGCTCCGGGCCGGTCGGCCGCGCCGTAACCTGGGCGGGTGATCAGCACCCTGGCCGTGCAGAACTACCGGTCGCTGCGCAGCCTGGTCGTGCAGCTCGGTCGGCTCACGGTGGTGACCGGGGCGAACGGCACCGGCAAGTCGAGCCTGTACCGGGCGTTGCGGCTGCTGGCCGACTCGGCCCGCAACGGGGCGGTCGCGGCGCTGGCCCGGGAGGGCGGGCTGCCGTCGACGCTGTGGGCGGGGCCGGAGACGATCGGCCGGGCGGTCCGGGCCGGCGAGCATCCGGTGCAGGGCACGGTCCGGCGCGGCCCGATCAGCCTGCGCCTCGGCTTTGCCGGGGCCGATTTCGGGTACGCCGTCGACTTCGGGCTTCCCCCGCCGTCGAAGAACTCGCTCTTCACGTTGGACCCGGAGATCAAGCGGGAGGCGGTCTGGGCCGGGCCGTTGCTGCGCCCGTCGGCGTTGCTGGCCGAGCGCTCCGGTACCGCGCTGCGGATCCGCGACGGCCGCTCGTGGCGGGCGGTACCGGACGCGGTGCACCCGTTCGACAGCATGCTCAGCGAGTACACCGATCCGCAGCACGCCCCGGAGCTGCTCACCGTACGCGAACGGATCCGGTCCTGGCGTTTCTACGACCATCTGCGTACCGACGCGGCCGCACCGGCCCGGCAGCCGCAGGTCGGTACCCGGACCCCGGTGCTCGGTCCGGACGGCGCGGACCTGGCCGCCGCATTGCAGACGATCCGGGAGACCGGTGACCCCGACGCGCTGGCATCCGCCGTCGACGCCGCGTTTCCCGGCAGCGAGCTGGCGATCGGCATCGAGGCCGGCCGGTTCGAGGTGCGGCTGCGCCAGCCGGGCCTGCTGCGGCCGCTGGGCGCCGCCGAACTCTCCGACGGCACGCTGCGGTATCTGCTCTGGGTCGCCGCGCTGCTCAGTCCACGCCCGCCGGCGCTGCTGGTGCTCAACGAGCCGGAGACGAGCCTGCATCCCGAACTGTTGCGACCGCTGGCCGGGCTGATCGTGGCCGGCTCGGCGCGTACCCAGGTGGTGGTGGTCAGCCACGCCCGGGCGCTGACCGGCGCGCTGGAGCGCGACGCGGCGGAGCTGACCACGGTCGAGCTGGTGAAGGAGTTCGGCGAGACCCGGGTGGCCGGACAGGGCCGCCTGGACGAGCCGGCCTGGCAGTGGCCGAAGCGATAGCGCGTTGGCCTCTGACCCTCGCGGGCCTTCCCGGCCGCCGCGTCGCCCCGGGTGCCCAGCGGCGCCGCCGTCTGGAGCGGCACCGCCGTCCGGTGCGCGCCCGGTCCGACCTCGCCGGCTGGTGCGGTCGCTGGTCCGACCTTGCCGCCGGCTGGTGCGGCCACTATGTCGTGCGCTTATCATAAGAGTTAGTCGATGTGTTCGACGAGCGTCACCCGTAGGCCGGGGTCCGCCGGGTGCCGGCCACGAAGGGTCTAGAGTTTCGCCGTGAAGCGCACCTCCAGGGACATCCGGATCGCCAACCGCTTCGAGGTGCTGCGACGGATCATCGGTGCGCCGATGGTGTCGCGGCAGCAGATCGCCCACGACACGGGGCTCAGCCTCGCCACCGCGGCGAACCTGATCGGTGAGCTGCTGGAGCTGGGGCTGCTGGTCGAGGTGGGTTACCAGGACTCCGGTGGCGGCCGGCCCCGGGGCGTGGTCTCGGTCAACCCGGCCGGCGGCGCGCTGGTCGGCATCGACGTGGCCGAGACGTACGTGCACGTCGACCTCTTCGACGCCGGGTTGGGAGTGCTGGCCAGCGTCGAGGAGGAACTGCACCCGACGGAGAACCGGCCCGAGCAGGTGGTGGCGCACATCGCCTCGGCGGTCGGCGCGGCGTTCGCCTCGGCCGGCGTCGACCCGGAGCGGGTGCTCGGGGTCGGGGTCAGCGTGCCCGGTCAGGTCGACCGCGAGGGCGGGGTCTCGGTGTACGCCCCGAACTGGGACTGGCACGACGTACCGCTGCGCAACCTGCTGGCCGGTTCGCTGGATCTGCCGCTCTATCTGGACAACCCGCTGCGTGCCTGCGTGGTCGCCGAGCTGTGGTTCGGGGCCGGCCGGGGGCGCGACGACGTGGTGGTGGTCAACCTCGGCACCGGGGTCGGCGCCGGGCTGGCCTTCGGCGGCGCGCTCTACCGGGGCGCGACCAACAGCGCGGGGGAGTGGGGGCACACCACGCTGGTGGTCGACGGGCGGCTCTGCCACTGCGGCAGTCGCGGCTGCGTCGAGACGTACGTCGGCGCCCCCGGCATCATGCAGACGCTGCGCGACCTGGCGCCGAACAGTCCACTGCTGCACCCCGAGGACCAGACCGCGACCATCGAGGCGCTCGCCGCCGGGGTGGCCGCCGGAGACCCGGTGGCCGCCAAGGTGGTCACCGAGACCGCCCGCTATCTCGGCGTCGCGGTCGCCGACCTGGTCAACCTGGTCAACCCGGAGGTGATCGTGCTCAGCAGCTGGGTCGCCGCCCGGCTCGGCGAGGCGCTGCTCTCCGAGGTCCGGGCGGTGGTGGCCCAGCACGCGCTGAGCCGGCCGCTCGCCGCGACCGAGATCACGCTGTGCCGGATCCCCGGCAACCCGGTCAGCCTCGGCGCGGCGACCTTCGCCCTGAAACGGTTCCTCGCCGGCATCGGCACCACCGCCGGGGGCCTCATCCGGCAACGCTGACGTCTTCCGCCCGCCGTACCGGTGGGTCGGGGTCCCGTCGTGGGTCGACGACGACAAGTGCCTGGAGACCCACCAGCAGGGTGGGATGCCGCTCAGCCCGTACGGAGCACGGCGAAGCCGCGTGGTGGGATCCGGACGCCATCCGGCAGCGGGTCGGCGCCGCGCAGCACGCGGCCGTCGACGGTCACCTCGACCGGGTCGTCGGTGTCGTTGGCCAGGAAGGTGTAGCCGCGGCCGTCGGGATGCCGGCGCCGGACCGCCTCGATCCCGGGCGGCGGAGCGGCCAGCACCGGCACCACGCCGGCCCCGGCGGCCAGCCCGGTCAGCAACCGCCCGAGGTCGGCGTCGGCCAGGTGGGTGCCGAGGTAGTAGGCGCTGCCCCGGCCGTGCCGCCGGCGGGTCAGCGCCGGCCCGCCGGCCAGCGGTCCACCGGCGTACCTCAGCAGCACCTCCGCCGCCTCCGCCGTGGCGAGTTCCGTCCACAGTCGACCGAAGGTGCCGTCGTCGAGCGGCACCCGCTGCCCGGCGTCGAGCGGGAAGAACTCCTCGACCCGCACGCCGAGCAGTTCGCCCCAGGCGCCGTACCCGCCGAGCCGGATCCGGTCGTCGGAGTCGACCGCACCGGCGTACGGCCCGATCAGCACGGTGCCGCCGTCGGCGACGTACCGGGTCAGGTTGCCGGCGTCGGCGTCGCTGACCAGGTGCAGCGCCGGGACCAGCACCAGCCGGTACCGGCGCAGGTCGCCGCCGGGCCGGGCGAAGTCGCAGGTGACGGTGGCGGTACGCAGCACCCGGTGCCACTGTTCGAGCAGCGCCACCGGTTCGGCGTCCACGCTCGGCTGGCTCGGGTGCTGCTGCGCCCAGATGCTCGGCCAGTCGAGCAGTACGGCGACGTCGGCCACCACCTCGCTGCCGACGATCTCGGCCAGCTCGTCGAGTTCGGCGCCGAGCGCGACCACCTCGCGCCACACCTTGGTGTCGGTACCGGCGTGCGGCACCATTCCGGAGTGCCACTTCTCGGCGCCGGACCGGGAGGCCCGCCACTGGAAGTAGAGCACCGAGTCGGCGCCCCGGGCGACGTGCGCGAGCGAGTCCCGGCGCAGCCGTCCGGGCGGCTTGGCGAGGTTGCGCGGTTGCCAGTTCACGGCGCTGGTGGCGTGCTCCATCAGCGCCCACGGCCGGCCGCCGGCCAGCGACCGGGCCAGGTCGGCGATGAACGCCAGGTCGGCGTACGGGTCGGCGCGGTCGGCGCTCAGGTAGTGGTCCATGGCGACCAGGTCGACCTCGCCGGCCCAGGCCCAGAAGTCCACACTCCACCGGTCGACCAGGAAGTTCGTCGTCACCGGCACGCCAGGACTGAGCCGGCGCAGTACGGCGCGTTCGGCCCGGTAGCAGCCGAGCAGTTCGGCGGAGGAGAAGCGGTGGAAGTCGAGCTGCTGGGTGGGGTTGGTGAAGCTGGGGGTCTGCCGGGGCGGCAGGATCTGCGCCCAGTCGGTGTAGCGCTGCGACCAGAACGCGGTGCCCCAGGCGGTGTTGAGCGCGTCCAGGGTGGCGTAGCGGTCGCGCAGCCAGGTCCGGAACGCCTCGGCCGAGGTGTCGCACCAGCAGCGGGCGACGTGGCAGCCGTACTCGTTGTTGACGTGCCACATCGCCAGCGCGGGGTGGCCGGCGTAGCGGGCGGCGAGCCGTTCGACCAGGGCCACCGCCGCCGCCCGGTACGCCGGTGAGCTGGGACAGAACGCCTGCCGGCTGCCGTACCAGAGCCGGTTGCCGTCCGGGCCGACCGGCAGCGACTCCGGGTGGGCGTGGCTGAACCACGGCGGCGGAGCGGCGGTGGCGGTGGCCAGGTCGGCGGCGATGCCGTGCCGGGCGAGCAGGTCGAGCAGCCGGTCGAGCCAGTCGAAGTCGTAGTGGCCCGGTGCGGTCTCCAACATCGCCCAGCCGAAGACCCCGACGGTGACCAGGCCGACCCGGGCCTGTTTCATCAGCCGGACGTCCTCGGCCCATGTCTGTTCCGGCCACTGCTCGGCGTTGTAGTCGCCGCCGAAGGCGAGGCCGGGCAGGGCCGGGAGATCGAAGGCCATGACCAGATCGTCCGACCTGGACGAGCCGGGCGTCAACCGACCACAGAGCCTTATTCTTTGTCCTTGACGAAGTAGTTTCAGAACCCTAGGCTACGGCTCACCCCAGCGACGCCATCCACCGACTCCGATGCACGCGGCCGCTGTCGGCGCGCGAGAAGGAAGGCTGCACCATGAGCGGTCCCCATCCCGGCCTGTCCCGACGGCGCTTTCTCGGCGGCTCGCTGCTGGTCGTCGGCGGCGCCGTGCTGCCCGCCTGCCAGTCCGACCCGATCGGCGGCAGCGCGGGATCGGCCAAGGTCACCCTCAACCACTGGTACCACGAGTACGGCGAGCAGGGCACCCGGGAGGCCGCACTGCGCTACGCCGCCGACTACACCAAGCAGAACCCGGACGTCGCGGTCAAGGTGACCTGGGTGCCGGGCGACTACAAGACGAAGTGGCAGTCGTCGGTGCTCACCCCGGAGGGCCCCGACGTGTACGAGATCAACGAGGTCACCCCGGACATGGTGGCGCAGCAACAGGTCACCGCCCTCGACGACATCCTCGGGTCGGCCAAGGCGGAACTCAACCCGCACGCGCTCAGCCCGCTGACCCACGGCGGCAAGGCGTACGGCGTACCGATGATCATCGACGTGATGCTGCTCTACTACCGCAAGAGCCTGCTCGCCGCCGCCGGAGTCGCGGCACCGGCCACCCTGACCGAACTGGTCGGCGCGGCCAAGGCGCTCACCAAGGGCAAGACCAAGGGCATCTTCGTCGGCAACGACGGGCTCGCCGGCATGCGCGGGGTGCTGCCGTTCTCGGTCGGGCAGAGCGTGCTGACCGACCGGAGGGTCAGCTACGCCACCCCGGAGATCGCCGACGCCTTCGCCGTGGCCCGCCGGATGTTCACCGAGAAGTCGATGCTGCTCGGCTACGCCACCGAGTGGTACGACCCGGGCGCCCTCATCACCGGCGCCACCGCGATCGCCTGGGGCGGACTCTGGGCGCTGCCCCGGATCAGCAAGGAACTCGGCGACGACTTCGACCTCGTGCCGTGGCCGGCGCACGGCCCGACCGGCAAGCCGGTGGTGATCCTCGGCGGCTGGTCCCAGGTGGTCAACGGTAAGAGCAAGCACGTCGCCGAGGCGAAGAAGTACGTGCAGTGGCTCTGGTTGCGCAACAACGAGGTGCAGCAGGACTGGGCGCTCAGCTACGGCTTCCACGTCCCGCCCCGGGCCGGACTGGCCGCCCAGGCAGAGCCGTTGCGGACCGGGCCGGCGAAGAAGGTCGTGGACCTGCTCAACCAGTACGGCACCCGGACCACCGCACTGTGGGCGCCGACGGTCAGCAAGCCGTACGACGACGCCGCCTCCGACATCATCCGCAAGAACGCCGATCCGCTGGCGACGTTGACCGCCGCGGCGGGCCGTTCCCAGGAGGCGCTCGACAAGCTGCCCACGGTCTGAGGCCGAGGTGTCCGTGCGTACCGGTCCGCCGGAGACCGCCCCCGGCCCGGCGCTCCGGCCGGCACCCGCGCCGCCTGGGCGCCGCCGGGTGGACTGGTCGGCCTGGCGGGCCTTCGCCCTGCTGACCGCGCCGCTGCTGGTCGGGCTGCTGCTCTTCAAGTACGTCGCGATGGGCTGGGGACTGCTGCTCAGCTTCAGCAACGCCCGGGGCACCATCGCGCTCGGCGACTGGGCGGGGCTGGCGAACTACCGGACCCTCTTCGGCGATCCGCGGTTCCGGACCTCGCTGTCGATGATCGTGGTCTTCACGCTGGTGATCGTGCCGCTCACCTTCGCGATCGCGCTCGGGCTGGCCGTACTGGTCAACCGGCTGCGCCGGGGCCGGGCGCTGTTCCGGACCACCTTCTTCCTGCCGGCCGCCGTCTCCTACGTGGTCGCCTCGCTGATCTGGAAGATGAGCCTGTTCAGCGGCGTACCGTCCAGCGCGGCCAACTCGCTGGCCGCGCTCTTCGGCCAGGAGCCGACCGCGTGGATCGCCACCGTGGACCCGCCGTTGTACTGGGTCGTGCTGATCACCGTCCGGCTCTGGTTGCAGATCGGCCTCTACATGATCCTGTTCCTGGCCGGGATGCAGGAGATCCCCGGCGAGCTGTACGAGGCCGCCCAGGTCGACGGAGCGGAGGGCCAGTGGCGGCTGTTCCGGCACATCACCTTCCCGCTGCTGCGCAACACCTCGGTCGCGGTGACCCTGCTGCTGGTGATCGCGGCGTTCCAGGCGTTCGACGAGTTCTACAACCTGCTCAGTACCGGCCTGGCCGGCGCGCCCGGTCCGGACGGCCGCCCGCCGCTGGTCTACCTCTACGACGTCTCGCTGGTCCAGCAGGACTACGGCCTCGGTTCGGCGGGTGCGTTCGTGGTCACCCTGCTGATCGTGCTGGTGACCCTGGCGCAGGGCCGGCTGGTCGGATTCGGCCGGAGGGACGGCGCATGAGCGACGACCGCCTTCCGCGCCGCCGCACCGCCCGGCCGACCGGTCGGGCCCGGATCGGCAGCTACCTGGCGGCCGTCGTCTTCGCGGTGCCGTTCCTGCTCCCGTTCTATCTGCTGCTGCGCAACTCGCTGATGACCCAGGCCGAACTCGGGGCCCTGGAGTGGCGCTGGTGGCCGGAGCGGATCAGTTTCACCGGCTTCACCGACGCGTTCGACAACAGCACCGCCCCGCTGGGCCGGGCACTGCTCAACTCGGCGCTGGTCGCGACCGTCTCGGCCCCGGTCGCCACGCTGCTCGCCTCGATGGCCGGATATGCGGTCGCCCGGATCCGGGTCGCCGCGGCACGGCCGGTCTTCCTGCTGATCGTCGCGACCATGATGGTGCCCGGCGCGGCCACCTTCGTGCCGACCTTCGTGGTGGTCGGTTCGCTGGGCGGGGTGAACACCCTGTGGGGGCTGATCGTGCCGGGACTGTTCAACGCCCTCGCGGTGCTGCTGTTCCGCGGCTTCTACCTGCGTTTCCCGCAGGAGATCGAGGATGCGGGCCGGATCGACGGCCTCGGCCACCTCGGGGTCTACCTGCGGCTCGCGCTGCCCAACTCGGCGGGCCTGCTCGCCGCGCTCGGCGTGCTCTCCTTCATCGAGCACTGGAATTCGTTCCTCTGGCCGCTGGTGATCGGGCAGGATCCGGCGCTCTGGACCGTCCAGGTGGCGATGTCGACCAACCTCACCGCACAGGCGATCAACCTGCCGGCGCTGTTCGCCAGCGCGGTCGTCTCGGTCGTCCCGCTGGCCCTGGTCTTCCTGGCCGCCCAGCGCTGGATCGTGCGCGGCATCATGGCGACCGGGATCAAGGGCTGACCCACGCCCTGCCGCAGGCGCGCCCGGTCCAGGGTCGTCGGTCGCCTCCGCTGCCATGGGGATCGCCATCACTTCGATGTCCGGAAATGTGTGACGCCACGCCATGTCGGCGGTTCGTCCCAGGGTCGTAACGTCGCGGCAACTTCAGCGTGATCCAGCCCACACCACCGCCGGAGGCCCACCATGCGCCACAGACCCGTCCTGGCCCGCCTCGTGCGGGCCGCCCTCGTGCCCGTACTGGCCGCGGTGGGCGTACTCGCCGTCGCCGGGCCCGCCGGAGCCGCCACCTTCGGCCAGGTGACCGGCTTCGGCTCCAACCCCGGCAACCTCACCATGTACGCCTACCGGCCGGACAACCTGCCCGGCAACGCCCCGGCCGTGGTGCTGCTGCACGGCTGCGCCCAGAACGCGAACGGCTACTTCAGTAACTCCGGCTGGCGCAAGTACGCCGACCAGTGGGGATTCGCGCTGATCGTGCCGGAGCAGAAGTCGGCGAACAACTCCACCTCCTGCTTCAACTGGTTCGAGCCGGGTGACACCGCCCGGGGCCAGGGCGAGGCGCTCTCCATCAAGCAGATGGTCGACCACGCCCGGAGCACCTTCGGCATCGCCGCCAACCGGGTGTACGTCAGCGGGCTCTCCGCCGGCGGGGCGATGGCCGCGGCGATGCTCGCCAGCTATCCGGACACCTTCGCGGCCGGCTCGATCGTCGCCGGCATCCCCTACCGCTGCGCCACCAGCATGGTCAACGCGTTCAGTTGCATGAACCCGGGTGTCGACCGGAGCCCGGCGCAGTGGGGCGACCTGGTCCGCAACGCGTATCCGGGCTACTCCGGCGCCCGGCCGAAGGTCGCGATCTGGCACGGCACCGCCGACTACACCGTCGGCACCGCCAACAGCGCCGAGTCCCGCGACCAGTGGACCAACGTGCTCGGCGTGTCGCAGACCCCGACCAGCACCTCCAGCCTGCCCGGCGGCACCACCCTGGAGACCTACGGCGCCGACCAGGTACGCCTCTACCGGGTCGCCGGCATGGGGCACGGCACCCCGGTCGACCCGGGGTCCGGGGCCGAGCAGTGCGGCACCGCCGCCGCGTACTTCCTGGACACCATCTGCTCGGCGTACCGGGACGCGCTCTTCTTCGGCCTCGGCACCGGCACCGACCCCGGCGACCCGGGAGACCCCGGCGATCCCGGTGACCCGGGCGAGGATCCGGTCTGCGTCACCGCCAGCAACTACGCCCACGTCCAGGCGGGCCGCGCCTACCAGTCCGGCGGGTACGCCTACGCGCTCGGCTCGGGCGCCCGGATGGGCCTCTACAACGTCTTCGCCACCACCACCCTCCAGCAGACCGGCCCCGCCCACTGGGTGATCGGCTGCTGAACGGGCATGGCCGGTGCCGTCCCCGGGGCCGGCCACCCGGTGGCTCCGGCCGTCCCGACGCGTCCGGAGCCACCGGGCCGGTGACTCAGCCGGCCCGGTCGCCCTTGCCCAGCTCCTGGATCAGGTTGACCAGGTTGCCGTCCGGGTCGTGCAGGTGGACCACCTGTTGGCGGGGCAGGTCGGGGGTGGCGATGATCGGCTGCACGGTTGTCACGGCAGGCTCCCCGGGTGCCGTCGTACCACTGTCGTCAAGGGGTACGGGCCGGGGGCCGGAACTCATCGGTCTGCCGGCCGCAGCTCGTCCGGCCGCCCGAAGAGGGTGACCAGCCGATCGGCGTCGAGGAACGTGGTGACACCGGCCACCAGGCCGTCGACCACGTCGAGCAGGACCAGCCCGAACGGCAGATAGCCGCCATCGGGGGCCGGCCGGAGCTGCCAGAACGCCGGGGACCCGTTCGCCGCGACCGGGACGAGGCGGGCACCCGCGCACGACGCGTCCGGATCCAGCAGCGCCAGCCGGATCTGGTCCCGGCCCCGCAACCAGAACCGGAACGGCGGCATCGACATCGTGGCATCCTCGTGCAGCAGTGCCACCAGCGCCTCGACGTCGTGGCGCTCGAACGCGTCGCAGTACCGGGCGAGCAGGTCGCGCTGGGTCCGGTCGGCCGATCGGAACGGTTCGCCGGGAGCCTGGTCGACCGTCCGCAGCGTCGTCCGGGCCCGCTGCAACGCGCTGGTCACCGACGCCACCGTCGTCTCCAGCAACTCGGCGACCTCCTCGGCCCGCCAGCACAGCACATCGCGCAGGATCAGCACTGCCCGCTGCCGGGCTGGCAGGTGCTGCAACGCGGCGACGAACGCCAGCCG
The DNA here is from genome assembly GCF_039649625.1 of Plantactinospora sp. ZYX-F-223. Taxonomy (NCBI): domain Bacteria; kingdom Bacillati; phylum Actinomycetota; class Actinomycetes; order Micromonosporales; family Micromonosporaceae; genus Plantactinospora; species Plantactinospora sp. ZYX-F-223. Next base: position 221,297 of record NZ_JBDJAV010000003.1, read on the forward strand.
GATCGTCTCCCGGCGTACCGCCAGCTCCCCCGGATCGCCGTGCATCGGCAGTGCCGCGCCGTCCGGGACCGGCTGGACGAAGGTCCGCTCCGGTGCCGGCGCGCCGATGCCCGGCCCGTCGGCGGCCGCGCCGAGGTCCATGGCCAGCGCCCGACGCTGCACGCTGCGGAGCATGTCCAGGCAGATGTTCGTCGCGATGCGGTAGAGCCAGGTCCGCAGCGAGCCGCGCCGCTCGTCGTACCGGTCGAACGACCGCCAGGCCCGGACCAGCGTCTCCTGGACGGCGTCCTCGGCCTCGAACCCGGAACCGAGCATCCGGTAGCAGTAACCGGTCAGCTCGGTCCGGAACGGCTCCAACCGGGACGTCTCCGCGTCCAGGCCGGATGTGCCCACGGTCGTTTCCACCACCCGTCCGACCCTACCCAGCCCGACCGGCAGCGCCGTGACCACGGATCCGGCCGGGCACCGATGAGTTTCCGGCGCCCACCCCGTATCTCCGGGTAGGGCCGCCCCGGGGCCGGTGGCGGCCGGACAGGAGAACAGTCGATGAACGAAGATCATTTGTGGGCCGAGCTGCGGGCGGAACGCCGGGAACAGGTGGAACTGCTCGCCGCACTCCGCCCGGAGCAGTGGGACGCAGCCACGCTCTGCGAGGGCTGGCGGGTACGCGAGGTCGTCGCACACACCACGCTGCCGTTCCGGAGCTCGTTCGGGCGTACCGTCGTGGAACTGCTCAAGGCCCGGGGAAGCATCGACCGGATGGCCGACCGGTGCGCCCGGCGCGACGCCGCCGACCTTTCCGCCGAGCGCCTCCTCGGGACGTTGCGGGACAACATCGGGCACCGCTGGACACCACCGGGTGGCGGCGTGCACGGCGCACTCTCGCACGAGGTGATCCACGGACTGGACATCACCGTCGGGCTCGGACTGGATCGCCGGGTGCCACCGGACCGGGTCGGCCTCGTGCTGTCCCGGATGAAACCGAGGAGCGTCGCGTACTTCGGGGTGGACCTCTCCGGGATCGCGCTGCACGCCACCGATCTCGACTGGAGCTACGGCACCGGTAGCCCGCTCCGGGGCCTCGCCCAGGACCTGCTGCTGGTGATCTGCGGGCGTCGGCTGCCCCTCGGCCGGCTCCACGGTGAGGCGGCCGCCCGGTTCTCCGGGCGTCCCGCGCCCGGCTGACCCGCCCCGCCGGCACCGCCGCCCGGGCAGCGCCGCACGACGGCCGGGCCCGCCGTGCCTGGCGGAGGGATCAAGCCTGACCGCCCGGAGCCAGGCACGGCAGGCCCGGCCCACACCCGGATCGCCGCGATGCCGCCGCCATCGCGCTCACCGCCGCGGTCGTCGTCGACGTGGTCGTCGCCGTCGCAGGTCGTCGCTGCCATCGACCAGGGGGCCACCAGCAGCGAATTGGTCGGGCACCGAGCGTCCAGGGGCGCCAGGCGGTCGCTGTTGCGACGGGTTGGCACCTGCTTCGTTGTCGCGTGCGTACATGAGCACGTAACCTCGGCGGAGGCGGTCGCGTCCAGGGCCGCTACCACGGCCGGCCAGCCGGTCCGACAGGGAGGGGCAGCGGCGCATGAGCGACAGCCACGACCACGGTCCCCGACACGAGCACCCGCACCCCCCGCACCGCCACCAGCAGCGCCTCGGGCAGCACCCGCATCGCCACGACCACGGTCACGGCCCGTCCGGGCACCACCCGCGCGAGCCCGATCCCGCGGGCCGGTGGCACAGACTGCGGCACCGTCTCGGGCACCTGCTCACCCCGCACTCGCACGACACCGCCGACAAGGTCGACACCGCGCTGGAGACCTCCCGGGCCGGCCTGCGGGCACTGTGGATCTCGCTGGCCGTCCTCGGTGCCACCGCCGGCTTGCAGGCGCTCGTCGTGGCACTGTCCGGTTCGGTGGCGCTGCTCGGCGACACCCTGCACAACGTCGCCGACGCGCTGACCGCGGTGCCCCTCGGCATCGCTTTCCTGCTCGGCCGGCGGGCCGCGACCCGGGCATACACCTACGGCTACGGCCGGGCCGAGGACCTCGCCGGAATCGCCATCGTCGTGACCATCGCCGCCTCGGCCGCCTTCGCCGGCTACGAGGCCGTCCGCAGACTGCTGGACCCGCAGGACGTCCGGCACCTGCCGTACGTCGCCGCCGCCGCGCTCGTCGGCTTCCTCGGCAACGAACTGGTCGCCCGGTACCGGATCGCCGTCGGACGGCGGATCGGTTCCGCCGCCCTGGTCGCGGACGGACTGCACGCCCGCGCGGACGGGTTCACCTCGCTGGCGGTGCTGGTCGGCGCCGGTGGGGCCGCGCTGGGCTGGCGGTGGGCGGACCCGGCGGTCGGACTGCTGATCACCGCCGCGATTCTGCTGGTACTGAAGGACGCCGCGCGGGAGGTCTACCGGCGGCTGATGGACGCCGTCGATCCGGATCTGGTCGACCGGGCCGAGGCGACCCTGCGGGCCGTGCCCGGTGTCCGGGAGGTGACCGGGGTACGGCTGCGCTGGATCGGCCACCGGATGCACGCCGAGGCCACCCTCGTGGTCGACGCCGAGCTGACCCTGCTCCAGGCTCACGAGGTCGCCGCCGACGCCGAACACCAGCTCAGCCACGCCGTACCACGACTGCGCAGTGCCACCGTGCACACCGACCCGGCCAGCCACCCCGGCGACCATCATCACGCCGAGCTGTCGCACCGGCGGCGGAGTCGGGGCGCGGACCGGCCCGAACCGCTGACCCCCGAGGTCACCGCCTCGGCGGACCGGTCGTGACGGCGGTCCGAGCCCGCTGATCCGGCCGGCGGGCAAGCCGCGGAGCGCGGACAGCCGGTCGAGGGCGGCGGCGGAACGTGGCCCGCGGGCAAGACACCGGACGCGGCCGCCGGGCGGGTCCGCCGGCCGGGACGGCGGGAGTCAGGACGGCCGGGGACGGCGGAGTCAGGCTGGCCGGCCGAGGGGGGCCAACTGGTCCCGGGACTCGGCCGCCTCGGGCACCCCGAGCATCCGGTAGAGGGCGTAGGCCGAGTTCCAGTGTGTCTCGGCGCGCCCGCCGTCACCGGCCGCCTGGTACGCCCGGCCCAGCCCGGCGTGCGCCCGGGCCTGCTCGTACGCGTCCCCGATCTCGGTGGCCAGGCTGAGCGCGGTGCTGTGCTGCGTCCGGGCCGGGCCGAACCGCCCCAGCAGGTGCAGCGCCTCGCCGAGACTGTTGGTGGACGAGGCTTCGCCGGCCCGCTCACCGACCCGGCGCAGCAACCTGAGCGCCTGCTCCACGAGATCCAGCGCGGACTCGTGGTCGCCCTGCCGCAGGCGTACCCGGCCGAGGCCGTCCAGCGCGAGCGCCTTGCCGGCCTGGTCGCCGACCGCCTCGAACAGGGCCAGTGCCCGCCGGTGCCGGCCGGCGGCGGCGAGCAGCCGTCCGCCGCGCAGGTGCAGGTCACCGAGGCTGGTCAGCGCGTACGCCTCGCCGGTCGCGTCCGCGATCCGTCGGCAGAGCACGGCGGCGGTACGCAGGTGCACCCCCGCCTCGCGGTAGTTGCCCTGCCGCAGCAGTACGTGCCCGAGGTTGCCGCCGGCCCGGGCCTCGCCGGCCGGGTCACCGGCCCGCCGGCAGAGCAGCAGCGCGGCGCGCAGCGCCTCGGCGGCCTCGTCGTACCGGCCCTGGCGCTGCTGGACGTGGCCGAGGTTGCCCAGCGCCCGTGCCTCACCGGCGCTGTCGCCGTTCTCCCGGCTCAGCGCCACCGCCTCGCGCAGCCGGGCGATCGACGGGGCGTACCGGCCCTGCTGGGCGTACATCACGGCGAGTCCGGTCAGCAGGTGCGCCTCGGTGACCCGGTCGCCGGCCTCCCGGGCCGCGGCCAGGGCATGCGTGTGCATCCGTTCTGCCTCGGCGAAGTATCCGCCGCTCTCCAGATAGCGCAGCAGGGTCAGGGTCAGCCGTACCGCATGTGCCGACCGGCCGCGTTCGGCGGCCCGGACCGCCGTGGCCACCAGGGTCGGCCGTTCGGCGTCCAGCCACTCCCGGGCGGCCTGCGGGTCCGGCATTGGCGGCGGCGGGACCGGTGGCCGGTGGACCGGCGCCCGGCGGTGCCGCTCCGCCGGATAGAGCGTGTCGATCGCCGTCGTCGCGGCGGCCAGTTCGTAGTCGAAGAGGCGGTCCAGGGCAGCGTCGGCGGTCGAGGCCGGCTCGTCGGCTGCGCAGCGTTCGGCCGCGTAGGCCCGGAGCAGGTCGTGGAAGGTGTACCGGTGGTTGCCGGCCGGCTGCACGAGGTTCGCCCGGGCGAGCGTGTCGAGCAGGTGCCGGGCCGGCTCCGGCCCGGTGTCGAAGAGCGCCGCGGCGGCGTACCGGTCGATGTCCGGTCCGGGATGCGGACCCAGCATCCGGAAGGCGCGTGCGGCGGCGGGCGGTAGTTGCTGGTACGACCAGGACAGCACGGCCCGTACCCCGGTGCGCGGGTCGCCGCCGGCGTCGAGCAGCCGAAGCCGGTGCTGCTGGTCGGCGAGTTCGGCGACGAGTACCGCCAGTGGTGCGGTGGGTCGGGTGAGCACGAGTTCGGCGGCGACCCGCAGGGCCAGCGGCAGGTGGGCGCAGCGCTCGGCGAGCGCGGCGGCGGCCGCGGGTTCCCGGGCGACCCGTTCGCCGAGGGTGCGCCAGAGCAGTTCGACCGAGTCGGCGCTGGAGAGCAGGCCGAGTTCGATCCGCTCGGCGCCGTCCCGGGCGACCAGCCCGGCGAGGCTGTCCCGGCTGGTGACCAGTGCCGCGCAGGAGGAACTGCCCGGCAGCAGCGGGCGGACCTGCTCCACCGACGCCGCGTTGTCCAGCACGATCAGCATCCGCCGGCCGTCCAGTTCGCTGCGGTACCGTGCCGCGCACTCGTCGAGTCCGAACGGCACCTCGGTGCCGGGTACGCCGAGCGCGCGGAGAAACCCGGCCAGCGCCTCCTGCGGCGGCATCGGCCGGTCGACGTCGTAGCCGCGCAGGTTGACGTAGAGCTGCCCGTCGGGGAACCGGTGCCGGGCGTGGTGCCCCCAGCGCAGTGCGAGGGCGGTCTTGCCGACTCCGGCGGTGCCGGCGAGCACGACGACGGGGACGGTGGACGGCGCCGGCCCGCCGTGCTGCCCGGACCGCACCAGCAGCCTGTCCAGGGTGGAGAGCTCGGCCGAGCGGCCGCTGAATCCGGGTACGTCGGCGGGCAGTTGCGCGGGGGCGGCCGGCGGGTCGTCCGGCCCGGTGCGGCCGCCGGTCGCGATGGCCGGTGTCGCCGTCGGGGGCTCGGCGGCCCGCAGCGCGTCCCGGTAGGCGGTGGCGAGTTCGGGGCCGGGTTCGACCCCCAACTCCTCGACGAGCCGCTCCCGGGTCTGGCGGTAGAGCGCGACCGCCCGGTCCCGGCGCCCCAGCGCGTGGTAGGCCCGGATCAGCAGTCCCTGGGTGGTCTCGTCCAGCGGGCTGCTCGCGGCCACCTCCTCCAGCGCCGGCAGCACGTCGGCGGCCCTGCCGATGGCGATCATGACCTCGCCGTACCGGCGTACCGCCGCCCGGCGCTCTTCGGCCAGCGCGACGACCTTCGGATGCCCGGCGAGCGAGGGGACGTCGACCAGTGGCGCGGCGCGCCACAGCGCGAGTGCCCGCTGCCAGAGCCGGACCGAACCGGTCAGGTCGGCCCGGCGGTGCGCCTCGGCCGCCGCCCCGGCGAGGTCACGGAACACGCAGACGTCGAGGTTGCGGGCCGGTACGCCGACGGCGTACCCGTCGCCGACCCGGGGCAGGACGGCGCTCGCGGTGTGCGTCCGCCGGTCGGGTTCGAGCAGTCGACGGAGGTTCTTGACGTGTGTCTGGATCACGTTGGTGGCGGTGGGTGGCGGCTGACTGTCGTCCCAGAGCGCGTCGATGATCTCGGCCCGGGGGATCGGCCGGCCGGCGGCCAGGGCCAGCAGGCCGAGTACGGCCCGTTGGCCGGGCGAGGAGAAGGCGATCTGGTACTCACCGCGCCAGGCGCGTACCGAGCCGAGGACCTCCAGCCGTACCGTGTCGGCGCCCCCGTCGCCGGAGTCCCCGAAAGCGCCGACACCGTATGCGCTCTCGCGAGCTACGACCATCCCGCCCCCATGCCTAACAGCGTGGCGTGCGGGTGAAACCGTGGCAAGGGGCTCGATACCGGTAGCGGTCATCCGACATTCCGGCAGCCGCGGGCGTCCGTGCGTCCGGCGCCCTGGGAGAAGGGGCTGCGGAGTGGCCGGTCCGCCGTACCGGCCATCCGATGTTCAGCGGTAGACGCGTACGTAGTCGACGAGCATCCGGGACGGGAACGGCGTACTCGGGTCGACCGGTCCGGGGAAGTCACCGCCGACGGCGAGGTTGAGGATCAGATAGAAGGGGTGGTCGAAGACCCACGGGCCACGGGTCGACTCCACCGTCTCCTTGCTGGCGTAGAAGACCGTCTGGCCGTCCACCTTGAACGTGATGCCCCGGCTGTCCCACTCCGCGGCCCAGACGTGGAAGCCACCGGCGAAGTCGACCCCGCCCGGCGCCGGGTACTTCTGCCCGTAGCCGCCACCGCCGTTGTACTGCGGTGCGTGCAGCGTCGAGTAGCCCTCCAGGGTGTTCCGGCCGAGCACCTCCATGATGTCGATCTCCCCGTTGTACGGCCACGGCCGTCCGGTGAGGAAGTCGGCGCCCATCATCCAGAACGCCGGCCAGAGGCCGTTGCCCTTCGGCACCTGGATCCGGGCCTCGATCCGGCCGTACTGGACGTGGAACTTGTTGCCGGTGTTCATCCGGTGCGAGGTGTAGTCGCGCCCGCCGGCGGTCTCCCGGCGGGCCTCGATCACCAGAGCGCCGGTGCCGTTCATCGAGGCGTTGTCGTTGTTCGTGTAGTACTGGATCTCGTTGTTCTGCCCGGTGCCGGGGTCGATCGTCCACTTGGCCGGGTCAGGCTTGCTGCCGGCGGCACCGTTGAACTCGTCGCTCCAGACCAGGTTGTTGGCCGGGAACGTCGGGTCGGGCGGCATCGCCGGCGGTGCCGTCGGGTTGCCACCGGTGCCGTAGACCTTGAATTCGTAGAGCGAGTAGCCGTACGGGCCGACCCGGGCGGTGCCGTACATCCGGACGTACCGGCCGGTGCCGGTGACGTTAAGCGTCTCCTTGAAGCCCCGGCCACTGCTGGTGGAGTAGATCGGGGTCCAGGTGCTGGCGTTAGCCGACACCTGGATCTGGTAGGAGGTGGCGTAGGCCGGGTCCCACTGCAACACCACCTGGGTGATGGTGGCGGTGGCGCCCAGGTCGACGTAGATCCAGCCCGGGTCGACCCATCCGGTGGTGGTGCTGGTGGCCCACCGGCTGGCCGGGTCGTTGTCGAAGGCCCGCGCGGGCACGCATTCGAAGCAGGTGCCGTCGTTCTGGTTGCTGGAGGCCACCGCCGGCTTCTGGTACGACAGCAGCACGCTGCCGCCCGGTGGCGGGGTGGTGGTCGGCGGGGGAGTGGTGGTCGGCGGGGTCGTCGGCCCGCTGCCGGTGCGCACCGCGAACTCCCACAGCGAGTAGCCCCACGCGGTCGCCCGGGCGGTGCCGTACATCCGGACGTACCGGCCGGTGCCGGTGACGGTCAGGTCCTGCGTCCCGCCCGTGCCGGTGGTGCTGGTGTGCACGGTGGTCCAGGTCGAACCGTCGGTCGAGGTCTGGATCTGGAACGCGGTGGCGTACGCCGTTTCCCAGACCAGGGTGACCCCGCAGATCGACTGGGTGCTGCCGAGGTCGACCCGGAGCCACTGCGGGTCGGCGGCGGCGCTGGCCCACCGGGTACCGGTGTTGCCGTCGACCGCGGCGGAGGCCGGATAGGCGGCGGACTCGACCGAGGAGGCGGTGGCCGGCCGGCCCTGCGCGGTGTTGCCGGTACCGCAGGCGCTGGTGCCGGTCTCGCCGTACACCTGGAACTCCCAGAGCGACACCCCGTACGCGGTGCCCCGCTGGGTCGCGTTCAGCCGGACGTACCGCCCGCTGCCGGTGACGCTGATCTCCTGGTTGCCGCCGGTGCCGGTGCTGGTGCTGTGCACGGTCGTCCAGGTCGAGCCGTTGGTCGAGGTCTCGATCGTGAAGGCGCGGGCGTAGGCGCCCTCCCAGCTCAGCAGGACCCGGCTGACCGGGGTGACGGTGCCGAGGTCGACCTGCAACCACTGCGGGTCGGCGAATCCGCTGGACCAGCGGGTTCCGGTGTTGCCGTCGACCGCGGCGGAGGCCGGATAGGCGGCGGACTCGACCGAGGAGGCGGTGGCCGGCCGGCCCTGCGAGAGTAGGGTCTCGGCCGCCCCGGCGGACGTACCGGAGATGGCGAGGTAGCCGGCGAGCAGGGCCGGGATCGCGACGACCGACCCGGCGAGCGGACGCCAGCGGCGTGGCCGGGGTGGTCGGCGGCGGGGTGGGGACAGAGCGCTGTCCATCAGTGCTCCCTGAGGTGAGGCCCGCGTCGGTTTCGGGCCGGTTGCGGGCTGATGACAATCGGATGGGAGAGCGCTCTCTCGGATACTCTGAATGAATCAGGGATCGCTGTCAATGTGGGGCGGTCCAGCGGGCCAGCTCCGGCTGGATGCCGCCCTGAGTCGCGTGAGCCGCCGTACGTCCGGCCACTCTCCGGCGAGCTGCACAGCGTGACGTTCTCCCGACCAGCGCCCGGCTCTGGTCGATCCGGCGGCACGGGTGACGCTCACCGAGGGGGATCCGGCGCACCGTCGACGTGGTACTTCGCGGCGAAGGAGCGGGCGGAGGCATCGACGCCCTTGATTCGACCGCGCCACTCTGGATAGGGTCCAGATACCGGCCGGTCACCTACCGCCGAACGGCCGGTGAACGTCGTCCCGGACGAGAGTTCGGCCACCCGCCCAGCCTGCGGGGCCGCCTCCGGAAGGCGTTCGGCGAACGGGGGTTCCATGGTGGGCAATGCTGCGCGCCATCCGGTGCCCGATGGGTCCGGTCGGCGCCACCGCCGTGCGGGCGATCCTCCGACTCCCTGACATCCGGTCTCGTCCGGCCGATCCGCCGCTGCCTGAACGGGGGTGCAACGATCTCTGCCGAGTCGTCCCGCGACGTGAAAGTCTCCGTCATCCTACCCACCTACAACCGCTGTGACCTGCTGGCCGAGGCCCTGCGGGGCCTTGCCCGACAGAGCCTGCCGACGGAGGAGTTCGAGGTCATCGTCGCCGACGACGGCTCCTCCGACGCGACCGCCGCCGTCGTCAAGTCCTTCTCCGACCGGCTGCGACTGCGCTACCACTTCCAGCAGGACCACGGGTTCCGGGTCGCCGCCGCCCGCAACGCCGGTGCCCGGCTGGCCAGCGCACCGATCCTGGTGTTCCTGGACACCGGCGCGCTGGTCGGGCCGGACTACCTCCGCGAACACCTCGCGGCGCACGGCGACGGCTCCGCGCGCCGTGCGGTGATCGGCTACGCGTACGCGTACCGGCCCGAGGACCCGACGCCCGGCCTGGCGGAGATGGTCGGGCGGCTGCTGCCCGAGCGGGTCCTGGCGGCGTACGCGAACGACCCGTCCATCTTCGACATCCGGCACGGCGCCTTCCTCCGGTGCGGCTTCGATCCCGGACGTCTGGTGGTGCCGTGGATCCTCCTGTGGGCCACGAACTGCTCCATCCGTACCGAGGACTACTGGGCGGTCGGCGGCTTCGACGAGGACTTCCAGCGCTGGGGCGTCGAGGACATGGAAATCGGCCTACGCCTGCACCGCCGGGGGGTGGAGTTCGTGGTCAGCCGCTCCGCCTGGGTCATCGAGGCACCGCACGACCGGGACTGGGAGGGCAACCGGCAGGGCAACCACCACAACATCGGGGTCCTGCTCGGCAAGCACCCCGAACCGGTCGCCGAGATCGGCTGGTCCCTGATCACCAAGGACCTGTACTGGCCGTGGGAGGACGACTACCAGGCGCTGCTGGACTGGACGGCCCGGGCCCGGGACCTCGACGTCACCGCGGAGCTGCGCGAGGCGGCGGCGGGACTGCGCCCCGGTGAGCGGGTGGCGGTCTTCGGCTCCGGGGGCAGCGTGCCCGCGGAGCTCTCCTCGGCGGTACTGGTGGACTTCGACGAGGAGCTGCTGCGGCAGGCGCTCACCGGAGGCGGCCGGGTCGGCCACCACGCGATCGGCGTGCGGACACCGCTGCCGGAGCAGTCGGTGGACGTCGTGCTGATGACGTCCCGGCTGACCGGGCTCTGGGACCGGTGGAACCTCGATCTCGTGGCCGAGGCCCGGCGGATCGGCCGCGAGATCCGTGCCTTCGGGTTCGGGCTTTGACCGGCGTACGGGTGGACCCCGGGACGGCGCTGGCGATCGGCGGTGGCCCCGCCGTACGCGGTCCGGAGCGGGCCTGGCCCGACTGGCCCGTACCGGCACCGGCCGCCGAGAGCCACCTCGCCGAGGTCCTGCACGGAGGGCGTTGGGCGATCACCAGTCCACGCCGTGGCGAGCTCTTCGAACGCAGGTTCGCCCGGATGTTCGCCGAGTACGTCGGCACCCGGCACTGCGTACCGACCGACCACGGTTCGAGTGCCCTGGTGATCGCCCTGGAGTCACTGGGCCTGGCGTACGGCGACCCGGTCCTGGTGCCGGCGCTCACCTGGACCGCCTGCGCCACCGCCGTGCTGCGGGCCGGCCTGCTGCCGGTACTCGCGGACGTCGACCCGGAGACCGGCTGCCTGGACGTGCCGGCGCTGCGCGCCAACGACGACGTACGGGCGGTCGTCGCGGTGCACTGGGCGTGCGCGATGGCCGACATCCCGGCGATCGAGGAGTTCGCCTCGGCCCGGGGGATCGAGGTGGTCGAGGACGCGGCGCAGGCGCACGGGGCCCGCTGGCTCGGCCGCCCGGCCGGCTCGCTCGGCCGGCTGGGTTGCTTCAGCATGCAGCACTCGAAGGTGCTCACCTGCGGCGAGGGCGGTGCGGTCGTCACCGACGACGATGCGCTGCTGACCCGGCTGGAGGAGTTGCGCGCCGACTCGCGGAGCTGGCGGGACGACGCCCGCCCCGGCGAGCTGGACCTGCGGGAGAGCGCCACGGTGATGGGCGCGAACTTCTGCCTCAGCGAGTTCGGTGCCGCCCTGCTCTGCGCCCAACTGCCGGAGCTCGACGCGCAGAACACCGTCCGGGAGCGGAACTACGAGCGGCTCCGCGAACTGCTCGCCGACGTACCGGGGGTCGGGTTGCTCGCCCGACGGCCGGAACAGGACCGGATCTCGCTCTACGAGGTGCCGGTGGTCTTCGACCCGCTGCCTCCGCACCGAAACAACTCCTGGGTGGCGGCGGCCCTCACCGCGGAGGTCGGGATGCGGGCCTATCCGCCCCGGGTGCCGTTGCAGCGCAGCCCACTGCTGCGTCCGTGGACCAAGCCGGCGCTGGCACCGCTCTCCGAGCGCTTCGTGGCCCGGCACCGGGACCGGGACTTCCCCGGTGCGGACCATCTCGCCCGGCACGCGGTGCTGCTGCACCACAGCGCGTTCCTGGGCCTGGAGAGCGACATGCTCGACCTGGCGCGGGGTATCGCCAAGGTCGCCGGACACCTTGCGGAAGGCGGCCGGGAATGACGACCGAGGAGGTGGACCGGCCGCCGGAGGCGGATGTCGGAACGGTCACCCCGGGTGTCTCGGTGGTCGTACCCGTGCGGGGCCGGGTCGACGAGACGGCCCGGCTGCTCGCCAGCCTGGCCGTCGCCGCCGCCCGGTGCCCGGAACCCGTCGACGTCGTGGTCGTGGACGACTCGACGCCGGACGACGCGCGGGCACACCGGGCCAACTGCGCCCGGCACGGTGCCCGGTACGTCCGCGGCCCCCGGCACGTCGGGGCGAAGCGGAACCTCGGGGTGTCGCACGCGCGGCACGACCTGCTGCTCTTCACCGACTCGGACTGCCGGGTCTCGCCCGAGCTGTTGCGCAGATACGTGACCGGCATCCGGCGGGCCCCGGCAGAGGTGGCCGGGATCGCCGGCCCGACCCTGGTGGAGGAGAGCCGGACGGCGGTGTTCCGGATCATGCGGCGCTCGCACCTGCTCAACGGGGACCTGGAGATGCCCCGGGCCGGTCGGTCGCTGCCGTGGGCCACGACCAGCAACCTGTTGCTGCGGCGCGACGCCTTCCGCGCGGTCGGCGGATTCGTCGAGAAGTCCCTCACCGTGGTGGCGGGCGAGGACGTCGACCTGGGGCTCCGGCTGACGGGGCGGGGCTTCACCATCCGCGCCGACCCGGAAGCGACGGTGACGCACGACCGGATGAGCAGCGATTCCGTCCGGTCCGTCTGGCGCCGGTTGTTCGGCTACGGACGCTCGGAGCAGTGGCTCGCCACCCTCCACCCGCAGCGGCGTACGGCGCGGTGCAACCCGGTGGCCGTGCTCGGGCTGGCCGGCGGCGTGGCGGTGGCGACGCTGGGTCCTACCCGGGGGCGCAGCGCCCTGCTCGTGCCGCTGACCGCCGGAGTGGGGCTCGGGCTGCGGGCCTGGCGGCGCCGCCGGCCGGGCGACTCGGCGCGCGGTGTCGCGGACGCGGTCGCCTGCGCGGCACTGGAGTACGCGTTCGATGTCGGCGCGGTGGTGGCCGCCGTGCAACTCCGCCGGCCGGACCTGCTGTTCGCCGGCTTCCGCTCCACGGGCGGCGACGCCGATGAATGAGCGACGGGGAGGCAGCACCGTGCAGGTCGCGGACGTGCGGTTCGGCGAGCGCGGTACCAGTTATCTGTACGGCGTCGACTGCGTCGACCAGATCGTCGAGGCGGTCGCCCGGCTGGCCGGGGGCGCCGAGTCGGTGGTCTTCGTCGTCGACCGGCAGGTGCTGGCACACGCCGAACCGGTGCTGGCCGGGCTGGGGCGGCGGATGGCGGTGCACCGCTTCGTGCTCGACGCGGCGGAGCGGCGCAAGCGGCTCTCCGTCGTCGAAGCGATTCTCGAGTACGCGGTCGATCGGGGCGCCGACCGCCGCTCGCTGATGGTCGCGATGGGCGGCGGGCTGACCGGAAACATCGCCGGGCTGGCCGCCGCCCTGCTCTTCCGGGGCATCCGGCTCGTCCACCTGCCGACCACCCCGGTCGCCGCCTTCGACTCGGTGCTGTCCCAGAAGCAGGCGGTCAACCTGAGCGCCGGGAAGAACCTCGGCGGGACCTACCTGCCGCCGTCGCTGATCGGCTGTGACCTGACCTGGCTCACCTCCATTCCGCGCGGTGACCTGCTGACCGGGGTCGCCGAGATGGCGAAGAACGTGCTGGCGATGGTTCCGCACGAGGAGCCGACCTTCCTCCGCGCGGTGGCCGGACTGGAGCACCGGCCGGTCGACTCGTTCGTCGCGCTGTGCCGGCTCGGCATCGAGGCGAAGCTGCCGATGCTCGTCCGGGACCCACGGGAGCGGGGCGAGGCGGTGATCTTCGAGTACGGCCACACCGTGGGGCACGCGCTGGAGATCGTGACCGACGGCGACTTCAGCCACGGTGAGGCGATCGCCTGGGGGATGCTGGTCGCGGCGGAGGCGAGCGCCATGCTCGGCTATCTGGACCGGGGCGAGGTGGACCGCCATCACCGGCTGCTGGCGCGGCTGCGGCTGCCGCCGCCGGCCGGCAGGCTGGGACCGGTGGACCGGACGGTGCTGCGGACGGTACTGCGCGGCGACAACAAGCGGGGCTACCTCGCCTGCGACGCGGGGGATATCCCGATGGTGCTGCTGGCCGCTCCGGGCGTACCGGTGACGCAGGCGAGCGGCCAGCCGCTCAGCGCGGTGCCGGAGAAGATCGTGCTGGCCGCGTACGACCGGGTGGCGGACGGGCGGGGGAGGTCGGATGGCTGAGCCGGCGCCGGTCATCCCCGGCGCGACCGTGTCGATGCGCGCGATCGGCGCGCTGGCCGCGCTCTCCGTCTCGGCGTTCTGCTACGTCGCGATGGAGACCCTGCCGATCGGCATCCTCACGCTGGTCTCCGCCGACCTGGAGGTGTCGCTGTCGCAGACCGGGCTGCTGGTCACCGGGTACGCGGTCGCCGTCGCGGTCGTCTCGGTGCCGCTGACGTACGTCACCGCCCGCATCCCGCGCCGACGCCTGCTGGCCGGGCTGCTGGCCGTGCTGGTACTCGCCACGGTCTTCTCCGCGACCGCCCAGGAGTACGAGGTGCTCTTCGCCGCCAGGGTGGTGGTCGCGTTCACCCAGGCGCTGTTCTGGGCGGTGGTGGCGCCGGCGGCGGCGGGGATGTTCCCGGTGCACGTACGCGGCAGGGTCACCTCCGTCGTCTTCGCCGGTGCCTCGCTGGGGCCGATGCTGGGGGTACCGGCCGGCACCTGGGTCGGCCAGCAGGCGGGCTGGCGGGCCGCCTTCCTCATGCTGGCCGGGCTCGCGCTGCTCGCGTTCGTGGCGATCGTGCTGCTCATGCCGTCGGTCCCGGTCGGTCAGACGCACGCCGCGACCGGGACCAGCCCGGATGCCCGCCGGTACTGGATCGTGGTCGTCGCCACCGTGCTCTCGGTCGGCGGCCTGTTCACGGCCTTCACCTACACCGCCGTCTTCCTGACCGAGGTCAGCGGGTTCGCACCGGCGGCCGTCGGGGGGCTGCTGCTGGTCCGGGGCTTGGCGGACTTCGCCGGCATCGCGGCCGGCGGCATCCTCAGCGACCGCCGGCAGCGGCTCGCCATGGTGTCGTCGGTGTCACTGCTGGCGCTCGCCCTGGTCGGCATGTTCCTGCTGGCAGAGGTGGCGCTGGTGGCCGCCGCCCTGCTGGCCGTTTCGGGATTCGCCATGGGTGCGCTGACGCCGGCCCTGCAGAACCGGGTGCTGGAGGTCGCCCCGGGCAGCTCCGACCTGGCCGCGGCCGGCAACTCCGCCGCCTACAACGTGGGCATCGCCGGCGGATCGCTGCTCGGGGCCGGCATCCTGCCCACGCTGGGCGTACGGGGCACCGCACTGGTCGGCGGCGTACTGGTCGCCGCCGCGCTCGCCATCTTGCTGGCCGAGCCACTGGTCGCGGCCGACCGCCGGGCGCCGGTGGCCGGAGCCGAACCGGCACGGGCGGAACTCTGACCGGTCCGGCCGGCGTACCCGCCGCGGCGCTCGTACCCGTCCGGCGGACCCACCCATACCCATCCAACGAACCGGGAGCGCAGTCCTTGACGCAGAACGCCGAATGGCAGACCGGGTCCGAGCCCGCGGAGTGGACCTGGGACGAACCCGACCCCGGCTGGCACGCGCCGTGCCGCCGGCTGGAAGCGACCGGGCTGACATCGCCGTTGGACCGGGCCGACCTGGCGGGTATCGGAGTGACCGGCATCCAGTTCGGCTCGTGGGACGGGCGGGACCCGGGCTGCCTCAACACCGACGTGATCGGGCTGGTGGACGGGGACACCCGGACCGAGCCGGGCCAGGTGTACAGAGTGGACGGATGCGCGTACTTCGTGCGGCTGGACGCCCGCGACCCGCTGCCGCTGGCGGACGGCTGCGTGGACTGGGCGTACGCCGAGCACTTCATCGAGCACCTGACCCTGGCCGAGGGCATCGGCTGGCTGCGCGAGGTGCGGCGGATCCTCGCCGTCGGCGGATGGCTCCGGCTGACAACGCCGGACCTGCACCGGTACGTGGCCGGATACCTCGACGACGGCGCCGACGGGTTCTTCGCCCGGCACCGGCGCCGGCTGATGAGCCTCGGCGCGAAGCCCGGGGACCTTCCGGAGCGGAAGGCGTTCATGGTCAACCAGATCTTCCAGTTCCACGGGCACAAGTGGATCTACGACCTGGACGAGTTGCGCCACGCCCTCGGCGCCGCGGGCTTCGACCCGGACGCGATCTCGGTCCGGTCGTTCGGTCGCAGCGCCCTGCCGCACCTCGCGGCGTTGGATCGGGCCGTCCGCAACGATGAGACGATGTACGTCGATGTCCGCCGGACGGTCACCGCCGACCCACGGGACCAGTGACAGGCGGGTAGGGCGCGACAGTGTTAAGACTCTTTACAGTACGCCTGCCGGGTCCTTATCATTCGGCGAACGTTCTTTCGTCGATGTCCCAGATCCGTGGCGATCGACCGCCGTCCGTGCCCGCGCCATCCCGGGCCACCGGGACGAGCCGGTGCCTGGCGGGCGGCCGCCCCAGCCGGAGCAGGAGAGCGTGACAATGAATGGTTCGCTGCAGAGGTCTGACCGGTCGGCATCACCCAGCCACAGGCGTACCGCCCGGCGCGGGCCGACCCGGCTCGGCCGGGCCGCCCTCGGCATCACCCTCGTGGTCTCCAGCGTCGCGCTGGCCGGTCAGCTCGGCACCCCGGCGGCCCGGGCGGCCGCCGTGCGGAGCGGGGCGGCCCAGGTCGTCCCGGTACCGGCCAGCGCGGTCCCGGTACCGGGGGAGACCTTCACGCTCGCTCCGCAGAGCCGGATCGTGGTCGCGCCCGACGGCGGCGCGGAGACCACCGGAGTCGCCGACGGGCTGGCGGCGCTGCTGCGGCCGTCCACCGGCTATCCGCTACCGGTCAACGCTGCCGCCCCCCGCCCCGGCGACATCGCGCTGCGCCTGGTGGCCGCCGCCGAACTCGGCGACGAGGGATACCGGCTCGACGTCACCGCCGCCGGGGTACGCCTGTCGGCGGCCCGCCCGGCCGGCCTCTTCTACGGCGTACAGACGCTGCGGCAGTTGCTTCCGCCGTGGATCGAGAGCCGGACGCTCCGACCCGGACCGTGGACGGTTTCCGGGGTCCGGATCGAGGACGTCCCCCGGTACGGCTACCGGGGCGTGATGCTCGACATCGCCCGGCACTTCCAGCCGCCGGCCGTGGTCAAGCGGCTGATCGACCAGGCCGCGGCATACAAGATCAATACGTTGCACCTGCACGTCGGCGACGACCAGGGCTTCCGGATCGCGATCGACGGCCGCCCGGAACTCACCGAGATCGGGGCGCAGTTCTCCATCAACAACGACCCGGGCGGCCATTGGACCCAGGCCGAGTACGTCGACGTCGTCAACTACGCGGCGGAACGCTTCATGACCGTCATCCCCGAGGTCGACACGCCCGGGCACACCAACGCGATCATCATGTCGTACGCCGGCCCGGAGGCGGACCCGGTGCTGCCGGACGTCAACTGCAGCAACCGTACGCCCCCGGTCTGGAACCTCACCGGGGCCGTCGGCTACAGCGCGCTCTGCCCGGAGAGCCCGAACACCTGGGCCATCCTCACCGACATCGTCGCGCAGCTCAGCGCGCTGACCCCCGGCCCGTACTACCACTTCGGCGGCGACGAGGTGCCGGCGTCCATACTCTCGCACGAGCGCTTCGTCGACTTCGTCGACCGCATGGCCGACCTGGTCACAGCGCACGGCAAGACCGGGATCGGCTGGGCCGAGATCTCCCAGGCGAACTTCGACCGGCCCGGCGCGGCCCCGGCGGTCGCCCAGTTCTGGAACAACGGCAACCCGGCCGGTGCCGGCGGCGACACGGCCCGGCGGGCCGTGCAGAAGGGTATGAAGGTCGTCATGTCGCCGGCCAACCACACCTATCTGGACATGCGGCAGTTCCCCGGCAGCCCGCTCGGGCTCGGCTGGGCCGGCACCCTGGACGTGTCACACTTCTACCACTGGTCCGGCACCAGCAGCGACCCGGGCAGCTACATCCCGGCCCGCACCGTGAACGGCGAGACCCTGCCGGCGGTGACCGACGCGCACATCCTCGGCGTCGAGGCGCCGATCTGGTCCGAGACGCTGCTCACCGGCGCCGACATCGAGTTCCAGGCGTTCCCCCGGCTGCCGGCGACGGCGGAGATCGGCTGGTCGCCGAACGTCCACCCGGAGCGCAACCTGGCCTCCTTCGTCGACCGGGTGGCCGGGCACGGCCTGCGCTGGCAACTCCAGGGCCAGAACTTCCACCCGTCCCCGCAGGTGCCGTGGCGGGTCGACGTGGCGGCGCCGGACGTGCACGGCGACACGCGTACCGTCGGCGGCGCGCTCGCCTCGATCTCCGCGCCGGGGGTCGCGCCCGACCAGGTGACCGCGACCGTCGACTGGGGCGACGGCAGCAGCTCCCCGGCCACGGTCAGCGGTACGGCCGGCACCGTCACCAGGGTCAACGGCCTCTACACCGCCACCGCCAGCCACCGGTACGCCCGGGACGGCGTCTATCGGGCCACCGTCACCGCGACCCGGCCGGGCGGGGTCACCAGCAGCGCCGGGTTCACCGTCACCGTCGACACCTGCACCAGCCGGTTGTCCGGCCAGCACCGTGGGCCGCTGGTGGTCGGGGCCGGGGTGACCTGCCTGGCCGGCGCCACCGTCACCGGCCCGGTGACCGTCCGCCCGGGCGGCTCGCTGATCGCCACCGCGGCGTCGGTCCGGGGGCCGGTGCAGGCCACCGGCGCGACCACCCTCGAACTGCTCGGCGGCTCGGTCGCCGGCCCGGTGACCGTCACCGGCACCACCGGACAACTCGGCATCGAGGGCGTACGGGTCGGCGGCCCGCTCGTGGTCACCGGCACCGGCACCGGCACCGGCCCGGCGCCGGTGATCGCCGGCAACACCATCGGCGGCCCGCTGGTCTGCACCGGCAACACCCCGGCACCGGTGGACAACGGCGTACCCAACACGGTGCGTGGCCCGGTCACCGGGCAGTGCCGGGACCTCTGACCGGATCCCGGCCTCCGGGAACGAGAATCCCGGGGGCCGGGCCGGTGGCGGAGACCACCGCCGGCACCCTCGACCGCGCCGTGGGCCGTGCTATCCGCCTCCCGGGCTGACCAGGCCGGTCTCGTAGGCGACGACGACGGCTTGGACGCGGTCGCGGAGCCCGAGTTTGCCGAGGATGCGGGCGACGTGGGTTTTGACGGTCGC
Organism: Plantactinospora sp. ZYX-F-223; assembly: GCF_039649625.1. Taxonomy (NCBI): domain Bacteria; kingdom Bacillati; phylum Actinomycetota; class Actinomycetes; order Micromonosporales; family Micromonosporaceae; genus Plantactinospora; species Plantactinospora sp. ZYX-F-223. The sequence continues at coordinate 240,116 of NZ_JBDJAV010000003.1, forward strand.
TTCGGAGAGGTGGAGGCGGGCGGCGAGTTCGGCGTTGCTCAGGCCCTGCGCCAGCAGCCGCAGCACCTCGAGCTCGCGCGGCGTCAGCGTGGAGAGGTCGCGGTGCGGTGCGGCGGGGTCGGCGCTGCGACTGGCGAACCGCTCGACGAGCCGCCGGGTGATGGTGGGGGCCAGCAGCGCGTCGCCGGACCGGACCATCCGGACGGCGGCGACCAGATGTTCCGGAGTGACGTCCTTGAGCAGGAAGCCGCTGGCGCCGGCGGAGAGCGCCGCGTAGACGTAGTGGTCGAGATCGAAGGTGGTCAGGATGATCACGCGTGGGTCGCCGGTGGCACCGGTGAGGATCCGCCGGGTGGCTTCCAGCCCGTCCATCTCGGGCATCCGGACATCCATCAGGACGACGTCCGGCAGGGTACGCCGGACCGCGTCGACGGCCTCGGCACCGTTGGTCACCTCGGCGACCACGTCGATGCCGTCGGCGGTCAGGATCATCCGGAAGCCGGTACGGACCAGCGCCTGGTCGTCCGCGACGACGACCCGCAGCGGTGCGGTCATGGCGCCTCCAGCGGGATTCGTGCGGTGACCTGGTAGCCCCCGCGCAGGCGTGGCCCGGTGCGCAGGGTCCCGCCGTAGACCGCCAGCCGCTCACGCAGACCGATCAGGCCGTGCCCGTTGCCGGTGGTGGCCGCGACACCGGGGAGGCCGCCGGTGTCGGTGGCCTCGACCCGGAGCTGCTCGGTGCCGTACTCCACCAGGACGGTCGCGCTCGCCCCGGTGGCGTGTTTGACCGTGTTGGTCAGCGCCTCCTGGACCACCCGGTAGGCGGTCAGCTCGATTCCCGGCAGCAGCGGACGGGGTTGGCCGGACACGGTCAGCTCGACCGGTGTCCCGGCGTCGCGCACCCGCTGCACCAGTGCTTCCAGCCGGTCGAGGCCCGGCTGTGGGGTCAGGCCGCCCGTGCCGGCCGGGTCACCGCCGTCGCTGTCCATGGTCAGCAGCCCCATGACGTGGCGCAGTTCGGCCATCGCGGCCCGACCGCCGGCCTCGACGGAGAGCAGCGCGTCGTGGGCCTGGTCAGGGCTGGTCCGCATGACCTTGCGGGCCGCTCCGGCCTGGATGACCATGACGCTCACGTTGTGGGTCACCACGTCGTGCAGTTCCCGGGCGATGCGGGCGCGCTCGTGCTCGGCGGCGCGGCGCAGCGCCTCGGCCTGCTCGTGTTCGAGTCTGGACAGCCGGGCACGATCCTCGTCGGCCCGCCGTTTCCATTGGCGCAGGCCGTTGGCCGCGAGGACGATCGGGATCAGGATCAGGAACGGGACGGCATTGTCCGGGACGGTGGGCACCGCCGACTCCCGGATCTGGGTGTAGAGGAACGCCGCCACGGGCAGGCTCGCCAGCGCCGGCACCCGGTACGGGCTGTACACGGCGGCCGTGTAGGCGGCGATGACGCAGGCGTAGAAGGACACCCGCAACGCGGCGTTGTAGTCGCTGGCCAGCGGAGCCGTGACGAGGACGGTCCACAGCGCCGCGAGCGGATAGCGGCGGCGGAACACCAACGGCAGCACCACCACGGCGAGCATGACGACCGTCCAGCCGACCTCGTAGTCCTCGATCGGCAGGAACGGGTCCGGCATTGGCGGGCGCGGGGCCCGGGGCGGGTCGGGGTCCAGCGGCGGCAACGGGTCCCGCGGCGGGATCGGCTCGGCCAGGTCCTGGTTGTCGAAGCTGGCCGAGGATGCCCGGTGTTCCACGTCCTGCTGGCCGTCGCCCTCGACGATCGCGGCGAGCAGGAGGCCCAGCGCCACGATGACGTCGAACGCCCAGCCGCGCCACGAGAGTGTCGGCAGCGGGCCGGACGGGCGCAGCAGCAGCCGGAGCCGGGCCCACAGCCGGCCGGCCATCGCCCCCTTCATCACCAGGCCATTCTCGCCCACCGTTCCCGGCCCGCGACATCCGCCGGGCTAACCACCCGGGCTACCTCGACGGACTACGCCGCAGGGATGACACCGATCCGTCTCATCCCGGGGCGGTACCGGATTTGACTCCGGTGGCCGACGCCCGCGGTCCCGGTGCGGACCTAGCTTCGAGCGGCCAAAGCTGCACGAATCAGAAGGAGATCCGCCATGGGCGCACCGGTGATCGAGTTGAACGACGTGAGCCGCAGGTACGACGGGGGGCCACCGGCGCTGGACGCCGTATCGCTGCGGATCGCGGCCGGGGAGTCGGTCGCGGTCCTGGGGCCGTCCGGCAGCGGCAAGTCCACGCTGCTGAACCTGGTCGCCGGGCTGGACCGGCCGAGCGGCGGCACGGTGACCGTGGCCGGTGTCCGCGTCGACGAGTTGGGTGAGGCCGGCTCCGCCCGGTACCGGCGGGCGAAGATCGGCATGGTGTTCCAGTTCTTCAACCTGCTCGACGACCTGACCGTCGCCGACAACGTCATGCTGCCGGCGCAGTTGGCCGGGATGGCCCGTGGCACCGCCCGGCGCCGCGCCATGGAGCTGCTCGGCATGCTCGGCGTCGACCGGCACGCCGCCGCCTACCCGGGTCGGCTCTCCGGCGGGGAGCGGCAGCGCGTCGCGGTGGCCAGAGCCCTGGTCAACCGACCGGCGCTGCTGCTCGCCGACGAACCGACCGGCGCGCTGGACACCGCCTCCGGCGAGGAGGTCCGGCGCCTGCTGGGCGACCTGCACGCCGAGGGCCAGACCATCGTCCTGGTCACCCACGACCTGGCTCTGGCGCAGTCGTGCGCGACCCGCACCGTCCGGCTCGTCGACGGCCGGGTCGCCGCCGACAGCACGATGGAGCCGGTCCGATGAGTGCGCTGGGCGGGGTGGTCCGGTCCGGCGTGGGGCGTCGCCGGGTGCAGACGGTGGTGGTCGGGCTGGTGGTGATGATCGCGGTGACCGCCGCCGTACTCGGCGGGTCGCTGATGGTGGCCTCCACGGCGCCCTTCGATCGGGCGTTCGCCCAGCAGAACGGCGCGCACCTGACCGTACAGTTCGACGGGGCCAGGGCCACGGCGGCGCAACTGTCGGCGTCCGCGCGAGCCGCCGGGGTCGCGGCGGCGGCCGGCCCGTTCCCGACCGCGACGATCACCCCGGCCACCGATCGCGGCGGGCCGGAGCGGCCGATCACGGTGGTCGGGCGGGCCGGTCCGGGTGGACCGGTCGACGCCGTCACGGTGACCGAGGGGCGGTGGGCGACCGCCCTCGGCGAGATCGTGATGCACGCCGACCACCGGCTCCCGAGGAGCCTCCAGCCGCAGGTGGGTGACGCGCTGCCGCTGTCGAGCCCGGCCGGCGGCCCGAGCCTGACGGTGGTCGGCGTGGCCCGGTCGGTCAGCGATACCGCCGGCGGCTGGGTGGCACCGGAGCAGGTCGCGGCGCTGACCGCTCCGGGGGCGACCGCCGGGTACCAGATGCTCTACCGCCTGGCCGCGAGCGACACCGCCGCCCAGATCGACTCGGGCCGCGCCGCGATCGAGGCGAGCGTGCCCACAGGGGCGTTCACCGGAGCACGGTCCTGGCTCACCACCAGGACCAACAGCGCCGGCAGCACGCTGCTGTTCGTGCCGTTCCTCATCGCGTTCGGGGTGCTGGGCGTACTCATGGCGGTCCTGATCATCGGCAACGTCATCGCCGGGGCGGTCAGCACCGGAACACACCGGATCGGCATCCTCAAGGCCCTCGGGTTCACCCCGCACCAGGTGGTCCGGGCGTACACGGTGCAGGCGCTGATCCCCGCCGTGGTCGGCGCCGTGCTCGGCGTCGTGGCCGGCAACCTGCTGGTCGTCCCGGTCCTGGCGCAGACCAACGAGGTCTACGGCACCACGGACACCGGCGTCACCCCGTCGGTCAACCTCCTGGTGCTGGCCGGGGCGCTGACCCTGGTCACCGCGACCGCCTGGGCGGCGGCGTCCCGGGCCGGGAGGTTGCGCACCGTCGAGGTGCTCGCCGTCGGCCGCACCCCCGGCCCGGGCCGGGGTCAGTGGGCCGCCCGGCTGGCCGCCCGACTCCCGCTGCCCCGACCGGTGACCCTCGGGCTGGCCCAGCCGTTCGCCAGGGTGCTCCGGACGGGCACCATCGTCGCGGCGATTGCGTTCGGGGCCGCAGCCGCGACCTTCGCCGTCGGGCTGGGCGCCTCGTTGAACGAGGTCCAGGCCACGGAGAGCCATGGCGACGTCGTCATCCACCCGGGCCGCGCGATCTCCGGGCCGCCACCCGAGGGCGCCCCGCCGGAGCCCCCGAGAGTCGCCCTTGGGCCGCCGCCGTCACCGGACCCCGTGGCCGTGGTCGCGGCTATCACCGCACAGCCCGGCACCGGCCGGTACAGCGGCGTGGCGCACACCGAGGTGACCACGCCGGGACTCACCAGTGCGCTGAACGTCCTCGCCTTCACCGGCGACGGCCACGCCGACAGCTACCAGATGATCTCCGGTAGCTGGTTCGGCCAACCCGGCGAGATCGTGGTTTCCCGACCGTTCCTGACCGCCACCGACACCCGGGTCGGCGACAGCATCGTCCTGACCGACCACGGCAGGCGGATCGACGCCCGGATCGTCGGCGAGGTCTTCAACATCGAGTCCAGGGGCATGCAGGTGCTCACCGCCGCCGCGACACTCGCGGCCAGCCAACCGGACCTGCGGCCCCAGGAATACCACATCACGCTCACCCCCGGCACCGACCCGGCCGGGTACGTCAAGGCGCTGAACGCCGCGCTGGCGTCGGTGGAAGCCACCGCGGAGGTCGTCGAACAGGAGGCGGACGAGATCCTGCTGATCATCAACACGCTGACCGGCCTGCTCACCCTGATGCTGGGCACCGTGGCCGCGCTGGGCGTACTCAACATGGTCGTGCTGGAGACTCGGGAACGCGTCCACGATCTCGGGGTGCACAAGGCCCTGGGGATGACCCCGCGGCAGACCATCATGATGGTCATCGCCTCGGTCGTCGTCACGGGGCTGATCGGCGGCGCCGTCGGCGTGCCCGTCGGCGTCGTCATGCAGAGGATGATCGTGGCCGAGATGGGCAATGCCGCAGGGTTCCACCTGCCCGCCTCGGTCATCGACATCTACCACCCCGCCGAGCTGGTGCTCTTCGGCCTCGGCGGCCTGCTCATCGCCGTGCTCGGCGCGCTGCTGCCCGCCGGCTGGGCCGCACGCACCCGCACCGCCACCGCACTACGCACCGAATAGCCCGGACCCGCGCCGGGCAGACCAGAACCTGCACCCGGACAGCCCGAGTCCGCGCCCGGACAGCCCTGCGGCTTCAGCTGGCACGGCAGGGGGTCCGGTCCGCCCGCCGGGGTGCCGCCCGCGTCGTGACCGCGCGGCGCACCCCGGCAGGCGCGTCGCATCCGTCGACGTGGCGGGCGACCGCCCGGGCGGCGTCAGCCGGGCGCCGGCCCGGTCGAGTCGCGGATCACCAGCGTGTGTCCGGTCGGCCGGCGCCGTGGTCGCTTCGACCGCGGCTTGAGGGCCAGCTCCAGGGCCATCCGGCCCATGTCGGTCATCGGCAGCCGGACGGTGGTGAGACCGGGCGCGAGGTCCGCGGCGACCGAGACGTCGTTGAACCCGACCACCGAGACCCGCTCCGGTACGCCGACCCGGTGCGCCCGCAGCGTCGAGAGCACCCCGATCGCCATCGAGTCGTTCAGCGCCACGATCGCGGTCGTGTCGGGATGTTCCCGCAGGATCCGTTCGGCCGCGATCCGGCCCCCGTCCCGGGTGAAGTCGGTGTGCACGATCGGCAGCTCGTCGAGGGTCAGCCCGTGCCGGCGCAGCGCGGCCGCCACTCCGGCGAGCCGGTCGATCACGGTGGTGAGTCCACCGGTCGCGGCGGCGACCGCGATCCGGCGGTGGCCCAGCGCCAGCAGGTGCTCGCCGAGGGCACGCCCGCCGGCCTCGTTGTCGGGCAGTACCGCGTCCACCCCGAGCGGATGCCGGCCGATCACCGCGACCCGCCCGCCCAGGTTCTGGTACGCCGCCAGTTCGCGCCGCGCCTCGGCCTGGACCCGTGGGTCGTCGTAGCCCGAGCCGGCGATCAGGACGATGCCGACCCGCTGGGCGATGAGGTGCCGCAACTGCCGCAGCTCGTGCTCGGGGTCGCGGCCGGAGTGGCAGATCTGCACCAGCAGGCCCTGTTCGTCGGCGATCTGGATGACCCCGCCGGCTATCTCCGAGAAGTAGGGGTCGTCGACCTGGTGCACGACGAGTCCGACGGTCGAGCTGACGCCGCCGGCCAGGGTGCGGGCGTACGGGTTGGCCACGTACCCGAGTTCCCGGGAGACCTGCCGGACCCGGTCGGCGACCTGCGGGCTGACGCCGTCCCGACCGGCGAGCGCCCGGGAGGCGGTTGCCAGCGACACACCGGCCCGTTCGGCGACGTCGACGAGGCGCAGCCGCCCGCCAGGCTTCGGCATCGGTAACTCCCGGGAAACATCAACGACCGTAGCGGCAACTATTGCAAGTGATGCAGGCCACAGCCTATGGTACGAAAGCGCTTCCGTAAGCGCTTTCGTTACCTCTGCGAAGGAGCGTCAGGAATGACATCCCGAGCGACACGCGGACGATGGGCAACGGCCGTCGGCGCGGCGGTGGCACTTCTGCTGGCGGGCTGTGGCGACGACGGCGGGTCGGGCTCCTCCGACGATCCGATCGTGGTGGGGATCTCGCTCCCGCTGACCGGGGACTTCTCCGAGCCCGGCAAGGGTGTGCAACGCGGCTACGAGGCCTGGGCCAAGATCACTAACGACAAGGGTGGCCTGCTCGGCCGGCAGGTCGAGCTGAAGATTCTCGACGACCAGTCCAACGCCGACCGGGTGGTGGCCGACTACGAGCAGTTGATCGGCCAGGACAACGTGGACATCGTGGTGGGTCCCTTCTCGACCCGCCTCGTCGTCCCGGCCGCCCGGGTGGCCGAGGAGTACGGCATGCTCTTCGTGGAGCCGGCCGGTGCGGCGAAGGAGGTCTTCACGCAGGGCTTCAAGAACCTGTTCTACGCGGCACCGGCGGTCGCCGACGACCACTACAACCACCTCGCCGAATACCTGCTGGGCCTGCCGCCCGGGCAGCGACCGACCACCGTCGCGTACGCCGCCATGGACGACCCGTTCGCACAGGGCACCGCGTACGGGCTGAAGGCGAAGCTGGAGGCGGGCGGGGTGCGTACCGTCGTGAACGAGGTGTACCCGCCGAACACCACCGATTTCGGCACCATCGCCGCCAAGATCGCGGCCTCCAGGGCGGACATGGTGGTGGGCGGCTCGCAGTACCAGGACGGCGTGAACCTCATCGTCGCCCTGCAACAGCTCAACTACCAGCCCAAGCTGGCGGCCTTCTCGACCGCGCCGACCAGCCCCGAGTTCGCCGCCGCGATCGGCAACAAGACCGAGGGCATCCTGGCGCCGACCGGCTACACCCAGAAGGCGCCCTATCCGAGCAACGTCGAGTTCGTGCAGAAGTACACCGAGCAGTTCGGCTCACCGCCGGAGGAGGACGAGGCGAACGCGTACACCACCGGCCAGGTGGTGGCGGCCGCCGTCACCGCCGTCGGCTGCGCCGAGCAGGGGGAGTGCCAACAGAAGCTGGTCGACTGGATCCGCGGCAACAAGGTGGAGACCGTCGTCGGGCCGCTCACCTGGGACGCCACCGGGAAGCCGCAGGGCGCGCACATGATCCAGCAGTGGGTCGGCGGGCAGATCCAGATCGTCCTGCCCACCGAGGCGAAGGAAGTCGACATCGTCTACCCGAAGCCGGCCTGGTGAGGTAACGGATGCCGTCCGGCGCCCTGCTCTTCCAGAGCGTCATCCTGGGCCTGCTGCTGGGTGGGTTGTACGCCCTCCTGGCAGCGGGCCTGACGCTCTACTTCGGCATCATGCGGGTGGTGATGATCGCCCACTCGGCGTTCCTCATCCTCGCCGCCTACCTCGCCTGGTGGTCGCATGCCAGGCTGGGCGTCGATCCGCTGCTGTCGATGGTTGTCACCGTTCCGCTCTTCTTCGGCCTCGGCGTGCTGCTCCAGCGGCTGCTGCTGGCCCGGCTGCGTCCGGTGACCCTGACCATGATGTCGGTGCTGCTCACCTTCGCGATCGCCGTGCTGATCGAGGGGCTGCTCGGCTACGCCTTCAGCGGCACCCAGCGACGGGTCCAGCTCGGGTACGGCTCGGCCAGCCTCGGCCTCTTCGGCGCCCGGATCGCGGTGGTCAAGCTGATCGCGTTCGGGCTCGCCGCCGTCGCACTGCTGACGCTGTACCTGCTGCTCAAGCGGACCAGGTTCGGCTGGGCGCTGCGCGCGACGATCCAGCACCGGGACGCCGCCCGGCTGATCGGGATCGACACCGATCGGATCGCCGGCTTCGGCTTCGGCGTCGGGCTGGCCACCGCCGCCGTCGGCGGTACGGCGCTGGCCCTGGACACCACCATCTACCCGTCGCTGCACTGGCACTGGATCGGTCCACTGATGGCGATCATCGTGGTCGGCGGGCTGGGCAGCGTACCAGGGGCGGCGATCGCCGCGGTGCTGCTCGGGCTGATGCAGAGCCTGTTGCAGATCCCGCTCGGCACCACCTGGGCCCAGACCATCTTCTATCTCGCGCTCTTCGCGACGCTGGCGTTCCGCCCGCAGGGATTCTTCGGAGGTCGGCTTGCCCAGCGCTTCTGACCTTCCCGCGACGGCAGCGGCGCCGGAGGCCGGGCCGGCCGGGTCGACACCCGGAAACCGGACGGCCGGGCTGCTCCGGGTGGCCGCCGTCCTGGCCGTCGCCGCCGCCGTGCTCTCGTTTCCGTCCTGGGCGCCGAACCCGTACATCCTGTCGGCCGGCGTCGTCGTGCTGAACTACGCGGTGCTGTCGACGTCGTGGAACTTCGTCGGCGGGTTCACCGGGTACATCTCGCTCGGGCACGGCGCACTGGCCGGGCTCGGCGGGTACGCCACCGGCCTGCTCGTGGTCCGGGCCGGACTGCCGAGCTTCGTCGCGCTCGCCGCGGCGACGCTGCTGGTGGCGGCGTTCGCGGTCCCGGTCGGGTACGCCGCGCTGCGGGTGCGCGGGGCGTCGTTCGTGATCGTGTCGATCGCGCTGGTGCTGATCCTGCTGCTGGTCTTCCAGAGCTGGGCGTCGTTCACCGGCGGGTCGCGCGGACTGGTCGTGCCGCGCCCGTTCCCGGGGCTGCTCCGGCCCGAGCACCACCGGGTCTTCTTCTATCTCTTCGCCGCCCTGCTCGCGGTCGCGTTGCTGGTCTGGTGGCTGGTCGACCGGTCCCGCTTCGGGCTCGGCCTCAAGGCGATCCGCGAGGACGAGGACAAGGCGGAGTCGCTGGGCACCCCGACCTTCGGGTACAAGCTGGTGGTCTTCGTGGTGTCGGCCGGCTTCACCGGCCTGGCCGGCGGCCTCTACGCGCTCTGGTTCGGCGACCTCGACCCGGTCTTCCAGTTCTCCATCCTGACCGGTTCCTACCTGGTGCTGATGGCGCTGCTCGGCGGGGTACGCCAGCTCTTCGGCCCGCTGGTCGGCGCGCTCGTCGTCGGGATCGGACTGGAGTACTTCAAGGTGGAGTTCGGCAACAGCCCGCTGCATCTGGTCGCCACCGGTCTGTTGCTGGCCCTGGTGGTGATGTTCATGCCGGACGGGGTGCTGCCGGCGGTGGGCGCACTGGTCGACCGGTTCCTGCGGCCGGCGCAGAGTTCGATCCGCGAGGTGACCGCGGCCGAGTTGCGTGACCGGGACGCCACCCGACCAGACGGTGGCCTGGCGGTCGACCCGCCGGCCGGGGTGCCCGTCGGCGCCCCCGACGGACGGTCGGCGGAGGAGCGGTCGTGACCGGGCAGCCGAGCGGGCCGACCGGCCCGGCGACAGGTGGCACACGCAGCCCGGCGCAGACCGGGACGGGCAGCCTGGCGACGACCGGGCTGACCAAGGCGTTCGGCGGGGTGACCGCGCTGGACGCGGCCACCGTGACGTTCCGGCACGGGCAGGTCAACGCGCTGATCGGGCCGAACGGCTCCGGCAAGACGACGTTCTTCAACTGCGTCACCGGGATGATCCGGCCGGACAGCGGGCGGACGTCGTACCGGGGCGAGGAGATCACCCGGCGCAGCCCGCACGCGATCGCCCGGGCCGGCATCGGGCGTACCTTCCAGCTCTGCCGGGTCTTCCCCCGGATGTCGGCCCTGGACAACGTCCTCGCGGCGGCCCGACCCGACGGGTTCTGGAGCCAGTTGCGGGGCGCCCGGCGCCGCGTCGAGCTGGACCGGGCCCGGGGCTGGCTGACCCGGCTCGGCATCGAGCACCTGGCCGACGTCGAGGCCCGGAACATGTCCTGGGGGCAGCAGAAGCTGCTGGAACTCGCCGGGGTGCTGATGAGCGGTCCGGAGACCGTGCTGCTGGACGAGCCGGCCGGCGGGGTCAACCCGGCCCTGCTGGACCGGATCGGCGCCCTGGTGCGCGAGCTCAACGCCGAGGGGAGGACCTTCGTGATCGTCGAGCACAACATGGACCTGGTGATGAGCATCAGCGACCACGTCGTGGTGTTCGACCGGGGACGGCCGATCGCCGAGGGGCCGCCGTCGGTGATCCGCTCCGACGAGCGGGTGCTGGGGGCGTACCTTGGCGTCTGAGATCGAACTCGTCGACGTCCAGGCCGGGTACGGGCGGGCGGCCCCGGTGCTGCGCGGGCTCTCCGTCTCGGTCGAGCCCGGCACCGTCGTCTGCCTCGTCGGTCCCAACGGTGCCGGCAAGTCGACGGTGCTCAAGGTGGCCAGCGGGCTGCTCAAGCCACGGTCCGGCCGGATCCTCGTCGGCGGGGTCGACGTGACCGGCCACGGGCCGCAGCGGATGCTCGCCGCCGGGGTGGCGCACGTGCTCCAGGGGCACAGCGTCTTCCGGGAGATGACGGTGGCCGAGAACGTGCTGCTCGGCGGCTACACCCTGCGGGACTCCTCGCTGCTGGCGCGGCGGGCCGACTTCGTCCGGGACCTCTTCCCGGTGGTCGGGCAGCGCTGGGACACCCTCGCCGGACTGCTCTCCGGCGGGCAGCAGAAACAGGTCGAGTTCGCCCGGTCGCTGATGGTCGAGCCCCGGGTGGTGCTGCTCGACGAGCCGTCGATGGGGCTGGACCCGAAGGCGACCAGCACGGTCTTCGAGCAGGTCGTCCGGATGCGCGACGCCGGCACGGCGGTGCTGCTGGTCGAGCAGAACGCCCGCCGGGCGCTGGAGACCGCCGACCTCGGCTGCGTGCTCGACCTCGGTCGGGTACACATCTCCGGCCCGGCGGCCGAGCTGCTGGCCGACCCGAAGCTCGGCGACCTCTATCTCGGCGGCCGGCCCGGCGAGACGCCACCCGCCGCCGGCACGGCGGCCCGGGCCTCCACCGACCAGGCGGGTGACGACGGCACCCGCGAGCACACCGGGTAGTGCCGCGCCGGGTCGACCCGCCCGGCCTCGCCGCGACGCACAGAGAGGTGTACGCGATGCCGAGACCGAGACTGCGACACGCCGTCGTCGCCACCACCGCCGCCGCCCTGGCCGGGCTGCTCGCGACGGCCGGTACGGCGACACCGGCCCAGGGACACGGCGACCGCCACCGCGCCGTCCACCCCGAACTGCGGCACCGGCTGGTCGCGCACTACGACTTCGACCACCCGCTGCGCGGCGACCCCGCCCGGGAACGCGACCTGGGCCACTCCGGCACCACGCTCGACCTGGTCAACGGGGGCGCCGCGATGCGGGTGCCGGACCGGGCCCACCGGGGCAGCGGCCGGGCGGTGCAGACCGGGCAGGTCGATCCGGGGGTGGCCGGCAACGACGACTGGAAGGCCGGCGTCTACGCGCCGACCGGGCTGCCCAGCCTGCACGCCTTCGACGGCGCGGCCGGGGCGAGCGTGCTCGGCTGGTTCAAGATGCTCGGCGACGGGCCGGCGCCCAACTCCAACACCGCCGACCCCGGCGACCGGTTCAACGCGATCGGCCTGGCCGGGGTACTCACCGGCGACTCCGACGGGCATGCCGTGCGGGCGCTGCTCGAACTCATCACCGTCGACGGTGAACTGCGGCTGGTCGCCCTCGGCCGGCGGCTGGACGGCGGCGAGTCGCAGACCTTCGCCGCGGCCGCGGACTGGCGGACCCTGCTGCCGGTCGGTGAGTGGGTCTTCCTCGCCGCCACCTTCGACTTCACCGACGGCAGCATGGCGCTCTACCGCAACGGCCGGCCGCTGGACGGCTTCTACACCCGGACCGACGACCCGTGGCAGGTCGCCGGGCCGGGCCGGCACCGCGCCACCGCCACCGATCCCCGAGGCATCAAGATCGGCGGCAGTTTCCCGCAGGACACCCGGGAGCAGAACCCCTGCGACTGCCGGATGGACTCGCTGATGTTCCTCGACCGGGTCGTCCCGGCCCGCCAGGTCGAGAAGCAGTACCGCCACGTGACCGGAGGACGTTGACCACCACCCACCCAAGTCCCGTCCCGAGAACGGAGTGACCCCGCGTGCGTACTCCCACCCGTCGCCTCCGCAGACCCCTCGCCACCGCCTCGCTCAGCGCCGCAGCCCTCGTACTCTCCACTTTGGTCGCGGCAGCGCCGGCCCGGGCCGCCGACGCGGTCTACGACCCCGTACCGGAACAGCAGATCCAGTCGCACCTCGGGCTGGTGCTCACCGAGTACGCGGCGTTCCCGAAGTCGGAGCCGACGCCGGCACCCACCGACCCGCGCCTGATGCGACAGGCGCGGATCAACACCATCATGGAGCTGCCGGACGGATCGGGCCGGCGGGCGGTACCCGACCTGAACGGCAGCCTCTATCTCGTGCAGGACGGCGTGCCGCACGTCTACCTGGACGTGGCCGGCACCTTCGCGCCGCGCTTCTTCTCCGGCCAGGGGCTCGGCCAGGGCTTCGGATACGTCGCCTTCCACCCTGACTTCGGCCGCAACGGCAGGTTCTACACCGTGCACACCGAGTCGGCCTCGTCCACTCCGGTGGTGCCGGACTACAGCCAGCCCAACACCGGCTACCACGGCATCATCACCGAGTGGACCGCCACCGACCCGGCCGCCGACACCTTCGCCGGCAACCGCCGGGAGGTGCTGCGGATCGGGTTCGGCGGCCGGGTGCACGGCATCCAGGAGATCAACTTCGATCCGACCGCCCGGCGGGGCGACGCCGACTACGGGCTGCTCTACATCGCGGCCGGCGACGGCGGCGTCGGCGTGCGCAACACCGACCCGCAGAACATGGCGATGCCGCACGGCAAGCTGCTCCGGATCGACCCGGCCGGCCGCAACGCGCCGAACGGGCGGTACGGCATCCCGCCGTCGAACCCGTTCGTCGGCCAGGCCGGCGCGCTCGGTGAGATCTACGCGGTCGGGATGCGTGACCCGCACCGGTTCAGTTGGGACCGGGAGACCGGCAGGATGTATCTCGGGCACATCGGGGAGCACGCCATCGAGGCGATCTACGAGGTGCGGGCCGGCGACAACTTCGGCTGGAGCGAGCGCGAGGGCGCCTTCGTCTTCGACAAGACGTCGACGAACCCGTGTGACCGGATCTTCCCGCTGCCGCCCGACGACGCCAGCTACGGCTACACGTACCCGGTCGCCGCGTACGACCACGAACCCGCGCCGGGCTGGAACTGCACCTCGGACATTGGTGTGGCGGTGGCCGGCGGCTTCGTCTACCGGGGCCGGGACGTGCCGGCGCTGCGCGGCAAGTACGTCTTCGGCGACCTCGTCGACGGCCGGGTGCTCTACACCGAGGTCGACCAGATGCGGCGGGGCCGGGACCTGGCGCCGATCCACCGGCTGGCCCTCTTCGACGCGGCCGGTACTCCGGTGCGGATGCAGGATCTCTCCGGTCCCGGGGCGCCCGGCGACCCCAACCGGGTGGACCTGCGGTTCGGCACCGACACCCAGGGTGAGCTGTACATCCTGGCCAAGGCGAACGGGAAGATCTGGAAGGTCACCGGCACCCGGGAGTACGCCGGTGGACGGGTCGGCACCACGAAGGTCCGGGACACCATGCGCCCGGGCAACTGGCGCCCGGTCACCCCGGAGAACTGGCGGTTCACCGGCAGCCAGGTGATCCTCGCCGAGGCCGGTACGCAGCGTCCCGGCCCGCGCCGCCCGTTCGAGTACTCGGTGCTGACCGCCGGGCCCGAACTCGGCGCGGTGGAGATCAACGCAGAGGTACGGCTCGACACGCCGGTCGAGGAGACCAACCGGGACGTGATCATTGTCTTCGGCTGGAAGTCCGACACCGAGTTCTACTATGCGCACCTCTCGACCGACAACACGATCTATCCGCACAACGGCATATTCAAGGTCGACAACGCCGACCGGGAGCGGATCGACTACCAGTGGAACGGCCGGTCCGAAGGGGCGGCCCCGGCCATCACCGACGACCGCTGGCACCGGGTACGCCTGGTCCACCAGCCGGCGACCGGTGAGATCGCGGTCTACCTCGACGGTTCCCGGGATCCCCTGATGACCGCCGCCGACACCACCTTCAGCGCCGGCCGGGTCGGCTTCGGCTCGTTCGACAACATCGGCCGGATGCGCGACCTGACCGTCCGGGGCACACCCGCCTGACCCGTGCCCGCAGCGGGCTCCCTCCTGCCGCCGCCGTGGTGGGAGGGGCCCGCGTCCGCCGGGAGTTATTCGCCGCTCACTCGACCAGCAGCGGCAGCAGGCTGAGCGAGTTGACCGCCGTGTGCAGTGCGAAGAGGGCCCAGATGTTGCGGTAGCGAGCCCACAGGTAACCGGCGAGGAGGCCGAAACCGCCGTTCCAGGCGAGCATCACCGCGACCATCTCCCACAGTGGACCGTCCCCGATCCGGTGCACGTGCATGGCGGCGAAGAGCAGCGAGGTGGCGACGATGGCGGACCAGCGTCCGTACAACGCCTCCAGCCGGGTCTGCAACAGGGCCCGGTAGAAGATCTCCTCGGCGAGGCTCGCGGTGACGAAGGTCAGCAGCGTGGCGGCGAGCAGGTAGAGCCGGTCGTACCGGCGGTAGCCGGACATGTCCTGGCTGCCGGCGAGCGGGCTGTAGTAGAGCAGGTAGGCCCAGCCGAGCAGGGCGGGCAGCGGCCCGAGCCAGTACCACCGGGTCGGCACGGCCCGCCGGTGTGCCCGGCCGCCCCGCCAGTCGGTCGGCCAGTACCGCAGCACCAGGGCGGCGCCGCCGAAGAAGAGGACGAGCTTGATCGGGGCGTACCAGATGCCGGGGTCGACGGCGAGCACCACGGCGGGCAGCAGCAGGGCGATCCCGATCAGCCCGATGGCCTGCCGGCGGAGCGCGGGCCGCTCGGCGGCCCCGGCCGCCGGCAGGGCCGGCAGCCGGAGCGGGACCAGCCGGACCAGCAGCAGCCCGACCAGGGTGGCGGCGACGATCCCGGCCAGCGGCTTGGCCGGCGCCTCGGCATCGGCGGAGGTACGCACCTCCGCTCCGCGCAACAGTGCCAGTGCCACCGGGGCGGCGATGAGTAGGGCCAGGCCGACGCCGGTCGAGATCCGTCTCCGCATGGTGCCAGCGTGCTGACCGGAATCGGGCATCTCGTCGCCCGGCGTGACGATTCGTCGGTACATCCTTCGGTCGATGGCGCCGGTCCGGCGGGGGCCGGGCCAGCCCGGAGCAGAAAATGTCGCAGGTGCCGACGACAATGGCGCGGGCTTCGGCTCCGGGTTCCAGGCCCGGCGGTAACGGGTCGGCGGGTTCCGGGCCGTGACATCATCGAGCGGTCGCGACACGAGGGAGGACGAGGCGATGGAGGGCGCCACGGGGGAGGGCCGACCGGGCTGGCTGCGCGGGCCGCTGCGCCCGTTCCGCAACGGGCAGTACCAGCTCCTCGCCGCTGCCCTGACGATGTCGCTGTTCGCCGCCGGGGTGTGGATGATCGCCGTCGTCTGGCAGGTCATCGAGATGGACGGCGGCCCCGGCGAGTTGTCCTTCGTCTCCGCCGCGATGGCCGCCGGCATGCTGGCCACCACGCTGCTCGGCGGGGTACTGGCGGACCGGATCCCACAACGCCGCATCCTGCTGGCGGTTGCCGGTGGCCGGGCGGTCGCCACCGGCCTGGTCTCGGTGCTGGCGCTGACCGACCAACTGCGCCTGTGGCAGCTCGCGGCGGTGGCGCTGTTGATCGGGGTCGGAAACGGCTTTCACTATCCGGCCTACTCCGCGCTGCTGCCGTCGATCCTGCCGCCCGACGACCTGATGCCGGCCAACGGTGTCGAGGGGATGCTCCGCCCGACGATCATGCAGGCCGCCGGTCCCGCGCTGGCCAGCGTGCTGATCGCCGTCTGGTCGCCCGGCGTCGCGCTGCTGGTGGTGACCGTGCTGGAGGTCGCCGGTGTGGCGTTCCTACAGGCCCTGCGCCCGGTGCCGCTGCGGCACGACCAGGCGGTACCGGCGGCCCATCCGATCCGTTCGGCCCTGATCGACCTGCGTGACGGCTTCGCCTATATGGGCCGTACGCCGTGGCTGCTCGCCACGCTCCTCTACGCGTCCCTGCTCATCCTGCTGATTATGGGGCCCATCGAGGTGCTGGTCCCGTTCGTGATCAAGGATCAGGCCGGCGGCGGCCCCGGGGACCACGCGTTGGTGATGGCGGCGTTCGGCATCGGTGGCGCGATCGGCTCGCTGGGGATGGCCGCGTTCCGGATGCCCCGGCGTTACCTGACCATCATGAACCTCTTCTGGGGCCTGGGCTGCCTGCCGCTGGCCGTGGTCGGCGTCGCCGGCCAGGTCTGGCTGATCGCCGTGGCGGTCTTCGCCGTCGGGATCTGCTTCTCGGCCCCGATGGTCATCTGGGGCACCCTGCTCCAGCGGCGCGTCCCACCGCACATGCTGGGTCGGGTCTCCAGCCTCGACTTCTTCGTCTCGCTGGTCTTCATGCCGCTGTCGATGGCCATCGCCGGCCCGGTCAGCACCGGTATCGGCCTCGGTTCGACGTTCGCGCTCGCCGGCCTGCTGCCGGCCGTGGTCGCCATACTGGCGATCGTGCTGGCCCGGATGCCGCAGGACGAACTGGCGCACCCGCTCGACCTACCAGCGGAGGGGACCGGCTCGGCGCAGCGACCGGAGGAGCCGGTCGGACCCGTCGCCGTGGAACCGGCCGCCCGCGCCTGAGCCGTGCCGTCTCCGGGCCGGCCTCGGCGGCGATTCACCCGGGCAGGCGCGCGCCCACCCCACCCGGGTCATCCCGCCCCGCCCCGGCCCGCCCCGGGCAGGGCGTCACCCCGACCAGACCCCGGTCGCGGCGGCGTCCCGGGCGAAGTCGCGGAAGTCCCGGGGCTGGCGACCGAGCGCCCGGCGGACCCCGTCGGCCAGCTGGGCGTTGCGGCCGTCCAGCACCTCCACGAAGAGGTACGTCAGCAGCGCGGAGACGTCCGCCGGCAACTTCTGCTCCGCCAGCACGGCGGCGTACTCCTCGACCGGGATCGTCCGGAACCGGATGTCCCGGCCGGCCGCCTCGGCGATCTCGCCGACCGCCTCGGCGAAGGTCAACAGCCGGGGGCCGGTCAGCTCGTAGAGTTGGCCGACGTGCCCGTCCCCGGTCAGCGCCGCCTCCGCCACCTCGGCGATGTCGTCGGCGTCAACGAAGGGCTCGCCGACGTCACCGACCGGCAGCACCAGTTCGCCGTCGCGCAGCGGTGCCAGCAACTGGCCTTCGCTGAAGTTCTGGTTGAACCAGCTCGCCCGCAGGATCGTCCACTCCGCAGCCGAGTCCTGGACCGTCTGCTCGGCCAGTTGCGCCTCCTCCTCGCCACGGCCGGAGAGCAGGACCAGCCGGCGTACGCCGCCGCGTACCGCGAGTTCGGTGAAGGACCGGACGGTCTCGGCGGCTCCCGGCACCGCGAGATCGGGATAGAAGGACAGGTAGGCGGCGGAGACCCCACGGATCGCACCGGCCCAGGTGGCCCGGTCCCACCAGTCGAACGGCGGTCGGCCGGAGCGGGAGCCGAGCCGGACCGGTACGCCCCGCGCGGTGAGCCGTTCCGCGACGCGGCGCCCGGTCTTGCCGGTGCCGCCGAGGACCAGGGTCAGGGCCGTCGTCTCGAATTCGTTCTGCGTCATGACCGCAAGTCAAGCCGGACTGGCTGCGACTTCCCATAGCCGAGAATCGCATTTCCATGCGCCAGCGTCTAACCTGGCGGCGTGGATGCGCTGACCGGACTCCTCGACGGCCCCCGGGCCCGGGGCGCCTTCCTGCTCCGTTCGGTGCTCGAACCGCCCTGGTCGCTGCGGATCCAGGATCAGGCACCGCTGACCGTGGTGGTGATGGTCCGGGGCGCCGCCGTCGTGCTGCCCGACACCGGGGAGCACCGGTCCCTCCAGGTGGGGGAGGTGGCGGTGATGCGCGGCCCGGACCCGTACACCGTCGCCGACGATCCGGCGACCGCGCCGCAGGTGGTGATCCATCCCGGGCAGCGCTGCACGACGGTGCACGGCGAGAGCCTGAGCCAGGCCATGGACCTGGGCGTCCGGACCTGGGGCAACCACCCGGACGGCTCGACGGTGCTGCTCACCGGCACCTACCAGTTGGACGGCGAGATCGGTCGGCGCCTGCTCGCCGCCCTGCCGCCCCTGCTGGTGCTGCCCGAGCACGGGCGGCTGGCTCCGCTACTGCGGCTGATCGGCGACGAGATCGTCAAGGACGAGCCCGGTCAGGAGGCGATCCTGGATCGGCTCCTCGACCTGCTGCTGGTCACGGCCCTGCGCACCTGGTTCGCCCGGGCCGAGGCCGACGCGCCGGCCTGGTACCGGGCGTACACCGATCCGGTGGTGGGGCGGGCGTTGCGGATGCTGCACCACAATCCCGCGCACGGCTGGACGGTGGCGTCGCTGGCGGCCGCGACCGGAGTCTCCCGGGCCGGATTGTCCCGCCGGTTCACCGAGCTGGTCGGCGAACCACCGATGACCTACCTGACCGGCTGGCGGCTGGCGCTCGCGGCCGACCTGCTGCGTGAGCCGGACAGCACCGTCGCGTCGGTGGCCCGACAGGTCGGCTACGGCAGCCCGTTCGCGCTGAGTACGGCCTTCAAGCGGGAACGGGGCGTCAGCCCGCACCAGTACCGGATCGGCGCGTCGCGCGGATAGCGGAGGCGGCGCACGCGGAGCTTGCCGAAACGCACGTCAAGCTTGCTGCCACACCCCCGGCGGTCGGCCGTCAGCGGTCGTCGCGCCGGTCGTCGAACGGGTCGTGGCCGAGCAGTTCGAGGAACGCCTCCCGGACGTCGATCCGGATCGACTCGCCGCGCGCGGCATGGTCCCGGATGTGCTGGAACAGCGGCGTCAGCCGGCGGAGCTCGTCGGCGGAGACGATGGCCACCAGCGGGATGTGGTCGTGGCCGCGGTCGATCTCGATGCTGACGATGCCGGCCGCGGGGATCGCCGAGAACCGGAACGGGCCGAGTCGGTCCACCGTCACCGTGGGCGTACCGGTGCCGCCACCGGCACGTGCCGCCCGCAGCGCGGTGATCCGTTCGAGCTGGTACTGCGCCAGTTCCCGGAGTGTCGTCGACTTCTCCGGATCGTCGCGGATCGCCCGCAGCCGGCGCTCCACGTCGTCGAGTTCGGTCGAACCGTCGTCTTCCGGCGAGCCTCGCATCACCGAAGGTTATCGATCCGCCCGGTGCGGCTGTCGCACACGAGGTGCGAAGGGCGTCTCCCCGGTGCGGGGCCGGTACCGCGGAGCGTGGTCTGCGGTCAGAGCGCCGCCACGATGCGGTCGGTGGTGATCGGCAGGTCGCGTACCCGGACCGAGATCGCGTCCGCGACGGCGTTGGCGACGGCGGCCGCCGTCGGACCCTGGGCCGCCTCGCCGGCGCCGACCGACGGCTCCGCCGGGCGATCCACCAGGTGTACGTCGACCTGCGGCACCTCGCTGAACCGCAGGATCGGATAGCTCTCCCAGTCCGCGCTGGTAACCCGCCAGCGGTCGAACCGGACCCGTTCCTTCAGTGTCCAACTGGTGGCCTGGACCGCGCCGCCCTCGATCTGGTTGCGTACCCCGTCGGGGTTGACCACCCGCCCCACGTCGACGACCAGCGTCAGCCGGCGCACCCGTACCTCGTGCTCGGCCTGCACCTCGGCCAGCACCGCGCAGTACGCGCCCCGGTCCTTGTAGCGGGCGAAGCCGATGCCGTACCCGACGTTCTCCTCGGTGCCGCGCCGCTGCCAGCCGCCGAGGTCGGCGGCGATCGAGACCACCTCCCGGGCCCGGGGGTCGGCGAGCTGGGCCAGCCGGTACGCCACCGGGTCCGCCCCGGCCGACAGGGCCAGTTCGTCCATGAAGGACTCGATGGCGAAGACGTTGGTGAACGCGCCGAGCGACCGTAGCGACGAGGAGCGCAGCGCGGTCCGCAGCGCCCGGTGGCCGTGGATCCGGCGCTCCGGGAAGGTGTAGATCGGCCAGGCGTTGCGGGTCGTCCCGCCACCGCCCCAGGCCGGTGGATCGGCCGCCGGTGGCGTCGGGCGGGACCGGTCCCGGTGGGTGGCGGCGAGCAGCCCCGGGCTGCCGGCGTATCCGGGCCGGGCGGTGTGCCCTTGGCTCCACACGTCGTAGGACCAGGTCAGCACCGTACCGTCGGCGGCGACGCCGGCCTCCACCTCGGCCACCATCGCCGAGCCGAAGGGCGCCCAGGTCAGCTCGTCGCGGCGGCTCCACCGTACGTGCACCGGCCGCCCGGGGACGGCCCGGGCGAGCAGTACGGCGTCGAAGGCGGCGTCGTCCGCGCCGTTGTGGCCGTAGCTGCCGGCGCTCTCGACGTGTCGCACGTCGACCCGGTCGGCGTCGAGTCCCAAGGCGGTGCCGATCGCCCGTCCCAGCCCGTGGATGCCCTGGCTGTGGCTCCAGACGCTGACCGCGGAACCGTCCTCGGTCCAGCGGGCGGCGCCGCAGCTCGGCGCCATCGACGCGTGGGCCAGGAATGGCCGGCTGTAGGTCGCCCGCAACCGCCGGACCACCTGCCCGGTGCCAGCGTCCGGAACGGCGTCCGGTGGTGCCTCGTCGGCACCGTCCACCCGCCCGGCGGGGCGGGTCGGCTTCGGCAGCTCGACCGGGCCAGAACCCCCGGTCAGGCCGGACCGACCTGTGGCGTCGGGTCGAGCCGGATCGCCAGGCTGACCGGCGGCGGGCTGGCCCGCCGGCCCGGGACGGCCCGGCTCGGGTACCGGGATCGACTCGGCCGGCCCGTCCCGGAGGAAGCCGGAGATGTCCTCCTCGTCGGGCAGAGTCGGCTCCTCGTGCCAGCGCGCCGTGGCGGCCAGTGCCGAGGCGGCCCGCTCGGCATTCTCCTCGCCCTCGGCGACCACGCCGAGGAAGTCGCCGTCCCGGACCACCGCCTGCACCCCGGGCAGGACCCGCGCGGCGGCGGTGTCGACCTCGACCAGGGTCGCCGCCGGTGACGGTGGCCGGACCACCCGGCCGGAGAGCTGCCCGGGCAGTGCGAGGTCCTGGATGAAGCGGGGCCGGCCGGAGACCTTGTCGGGCAGGTCCAGCCGGGGCACGCTGGTGCCCACCCAGCGCGCCTGGTGCCTCGGCTTCGGCCGGACCGCCCCGGTCGCCTCGCGGTCGAGGTCGACCCGCTCGGACAGTTCCCCGTACGACGTGTGCCGCGAGCCGTCGGCATCGGTGATCACTCCGTTGTGCACGGCCACGGTGTCCGGGTCGAGGGCCAGGGTCGCCACGGCCTCGGCGACGAACAGCGCCCGTACCTCGGCACACACCTGGCGGACCGCGGCGCCGGAGTCGGCGACGGAGAGGCTGCCGGCGGTCAGCCCCTCGTCCGGGCCCTCGGCGGTACTGGCCGCCGCCATCGTGACGGCGGCGAGGTCGACGTCGAGTTCGTCGGCGGCGAGCTGGGCGAGCGCGGTGAGGATGCCCTGCCCGAGTTCCACCTTGCCGACCCGGACCGTGACGGTGCCGTCCCGGCGTACCGTTATCCAGCGGGCGAGCCGGGGGTTGCCGACCACGCCCCGGGGCAGCGGCGGCGCGGCCGGGGCGGGGTCCCGGCGGTCGACGCTCACCGCTCGACCGTCGTTCCGAAGCCGCCGGCACCGGCGTCGGCCTCGGTGGCGCTCGCCCCGCTCCTGGCATCGCGCGTGCTGGCACCGCTCGTGTCGGTGTCGGTGTCGCCCGCGCCGGTGCTGCCTTCGCCGGTGTCACCTGCTCCGTACCGCCCGGCCCGGACCACGGCCCGGACCATCCGCCGCTGTGCGCCGCACCGGCACAGGTGCCGGTCGAGCGCGGCGGCCACCGTCGACTCGTCCGGCTGTGGATGTCCGGCGAGCAGCGCCGCCGCACTGACCAGGATCCCCGAGACGCAGTAGCCGCACTGTGCGGCCTGCTCGTCGAGGAACGCCCGCTGGACCGGATGCGGTACGTCGCCGTCGGCGAGCCCCTCGACCGTGGTGACCGTCCGGCCGGCGGCCGACCAGAGCGGGATGTCGCAGGAGGGTGCGGGCCGGCCGTCCAGCAGGACGAAGCAGGCGCCGCAGAGGCCCAGGCCGCAACCGAACCGCGCGCCCTTGAGGCCGAGCACCTCCCGCAGCACGTGCAGCAGGGTGCTGTCGGCGTCGGCGTCGACCTGCCGCCGTTCGCCGTTGACGGTCAACTCGAATGTCTGTTCCATGCCCCAGGCTTCCCGGCCACGCCCCCGCGACGATGATCCACAATCGGCTGGAGCAGCCTTGCCTACGTCGGGTCCGGCGTCAACCCGACGGGTCTGGTGTGGATTCCGGTGGTGTGCGGCAGCGTGCCGGCGCCGCCCGCCCGCGCGGTTCGGCGGAACCCGCCGGGAGCCGAGCCGTACGCCCGCTTGAACGCGTGCGCGAAGGCGAACTCCGAGGTGTAGCCCCACCTGCCGGGCAACCGTGGCCAGCGGTGCGTCACCGTCCCGGAGCAGCCGGGCGGCGAGTGTCATCCGCCACCAGGTCAGGTACGGCACGTGCTGGTCGGGCGGGTCGAGAGTTTCGCCGAGGCCGGGCTCGGCGCGGCGTTGAGCGTGCCGCTTCCGCCGGAGGCCATCGACGCCCTGCCGGAGGGGCCGGACGAGGAGCGGCGCCGTGGCCAGCGGTTCAGCTACCTGGTCGACGCCGTCGGCGCCGACGGATGCCGGGTCCGGGGCGTCGTGCGGGGGAGCGACACCTACGGCAGTACGGCGATCATCGCCGTCGAGGCGGCCTGCCGGCTCGTCGCGGACGGCGCCCGGCCCGGGGTACTCGCCCCGGCGCAGGCGTACGACGCCCGCGACTTCCTCGACTTCCTCGCCCGGTACGGGATCCGGTGGTGGATCGGCGAGGCCGACGGGTGAGCCGGGTCAGTCGCCGGCCCCGGCCGCCGGGGCGGTCGCGGTGGCGCGCCGGAACCGCTCGCTCCACTCCCGGAGCTGGTCGGTCAGTTCGGGCGGGGAGAGCACCTCGAATTCCGCGCCGAGCGAGCCGAGCGCCATCACCGGCCAGTCCAGCGTGTCGGTGGTCATCACCATCCGGCAGTGCCGCTCGTCGACGTACTCGATGGTGGCCCAGCGGGCCAGGCGCTCCTCGACGGTGGCCAGCGGCGCCCGCACCAGCACCTCCACCCGGTACGGCGCGGGCAGGTTCTCGATCCCGGCCCGGACGAACGCGGCGGCGTCCTCGGCGGGCAGTTGCCGGGGGTGGAACCGGGCCCCGGTGCCGCGTGGATCGTTCAGCCGGTCGAGCCGGAAGCTGCGCCAGTCATGCCGAATCAGGTCGTAGCCGACCAGATACCAGCGCCGGCCGAGTGAGACCAGCCGGTACGGCTCGACGTGCCGCTCGGTCCGCTGCCCGTCCCGTGCGGTGTAGTCGAAGCGCAGGCGTTCGGTGTCCCGGCAGGACTGGGCGACGGTGGTGAGGACCGCCGCCTCGACGGTCGGCCCGCCGCCGTCGCCCCAGAACGCCGGTACGGTCATCGCGCGCAGCGCGTCGACCCGGCGCCGCAGCCGGGCCGGCATCACCTGTACCACCTTGGTGAAGGCCCGGATCGACGACTCCTGGATGCCGGCGACCGCACCGTGCGCGGCCGCCTGCAACCCGACCGCGAGCGCGACCGCCTCCTCGTCGTCGACCACCAGCGGGGGTAGCGCGGCGCCCGGGGCGAGTTGGTAGCCGCCGTCGACGCCGCGGTGCGCCTCGACCGGATAGCCCAGTTCGCGCAGCCGGTCGACGTCGCGGCGGAGGGTGCGGACCGAGACGCCGAGCCGGTCGGCGAGTTCGGTGCCGGGCCAGTATCGGTGGGTCTGCAACAGGGAGAGCAGGCGGAGGGTCCGGGAGCTGGTGTTCGCCATGCCGGCAAGTCTGCCCGACATTCAGGCCAGAAACTGGCCGCTATGCCACCTAGCGTTCGGGACATGAGACAACCGACCCTCCGACCGGGGAGCAACGAATGATCGACGCCCGCTCGCTCACCCGGGACTTCGTGGTGAGCCGCGCCCAGACCGTGCACGCCGTCCGGGGCATCAGCCTGCGGATCGAACCCGGCGAACTGGTCGCGCTGCTCGGTCCGAACGGCGCCGGCAAGACGACCACGATGCGGATGCTCACCACGCTGATCGCGCCGACCTCCGGTACCGCCACCGTCGCCGGCCACGACGTCGTCCGCGAACCCGGCCAGGTCCGCCGGCACATCGGGTACGTCGGCCAGGGCAACGGGGCAGGGCACACCCAGCGGGTCGGCGACGAACTGCGTACCCAGGGCGCGATCTACGGCCTGGACCGGCGTGCCGCCCGGCGGCGGGCCGACGACCTGCTGGAAGCCCTCGACCTCACCGATCTCGCCAACCGGAAGGTCTCGGCCCTCTCCGGCGGGCAGCGGCGCCGGCTCGACGTGGCGATGGGCCTGGTCCACGCGCCGTCCCTGCTCTTCCTCGACGAGCCCTCCACCGGGCTGGACCCGCAGAACCGGGCCAACCTGTGGGACCACATCCTGCGGATGCGTGCCGAGGCCGCGATGACGGTGGTGCTCAGCACGCACTACCTGGACGAGGCGGACTCGATGGCCGAACGGGTCGTGATCGTCGACCACGGTGAGATCATCGCCGACGATTCGGCGGCGGCGCTGAAGGCGAAGCTCGCCGGGGACCGGATCGTGGTCACCGCCGCCGGGGACGACGCCCGACCGCTGGCCCGGCTCGTCGACCGGCTACCCGGCGCCCGGGACGTGGTCTGTGCCGGTTCACGGGTCGAGGCGCACGTCGCCGACGGGCCGGCGGCGCTGCCGGAACTGCTCCGGGCCGCGGTCGAGGCCGGGGTACGGGTCGGCACCGCCCAGGCGTACCAGCCCACCCTCGACGACGTGTTCCTCACCCTCACCGGCCGCAGCCTGCGCGAGGCCGAGCAGGAGACCCCGACCGCGCAGGGCGGCCCGCAGGACCCGCAGACCCGGAAGGACGCACCGTGACCACCATCAGCGCCACCGCCCCGTCGCCGACCCCGGTTCCGGCGGGCGGCCGGAGCGGTCCGCTCGGCCTGCTCCGCGACATCGGCATCGTGCTGACCCGCGAACTGCGCCCGCTGCGGTACGACCCGTTCTCGGTCATCTTCGGCATGGTGCAGCCGCTGGTCTTCCTCGGCCTGTTCGGCCCGCTGCTGGTCGGCTCGCTCGGCAGCCAGGCCGGTGCGACCCTCGGCGCGGGTGGGGTGTGGCAGTGGTTCGTACCGGCCATCCTGGTGATGACCGCCCTGTTCGGCACCTCGGCCACCGGGGCCAACCTGCTGTTCGAGTTCCAGACCGGTGCACACGAGCGGATGCTGGTCGCCCCGTTGTCCCGGTCGTCGCTGCTGGTCGGCCGCGCGCTGAAGGAGATGGTGCCGCTGGCCGGACAGGCGGTGATCATCGTCGCGGTGATGATCCCGTTCGGCTTCCGGCTCTATCCGGTCGGCGCGCTGGTCGGGTTGGCGCTGCTCGCGGTCTTCGGCGTCGGGCTCGGCGCGCTGAGCTACTCGCTCGCGATCGCCGTACGCAAGCAGGACTGGATGTTCTGGGCCGTGCAGCAGACCCTGATCTTCCCGCTGATGCTGCTCTCCGGGATCCTGCTGCCGTTGGAGACCGGTCCGGGGTGGATGCGGGCCGCGGCGCACGTCAACCCGTTGGCCTATCTCGTCGACGCCGAGCGCGCCCTGTTCGCCGGTGAGATCGGCTCCACGACCGTGCTCTGGGGCTGGGTCGCGGCGCTGGTCACCGCCGCTCTCGGCCTGACCGTCGGGGTACGGGCGATGGCCCGCAGCGCCGCCTGAACCGGTGGCCCGCCGGGGCGGGACGGCGCGGGTCCGTCCCGCCCCGGCATCGGCTGGAGCGTCAGTTCGCCCGGTGCGACACGGGTCGCGGGCGGACCTCGGCGCTGAGCTGGGCGTACGCGCTTGCCCGAACCCGGTGGCGGAAAATGTCGCCGCAGCCGTCTATCTTCTCGGGGCATCGAACGAGAAGGGCGGGGTCGTGGGAACGATCGAAGTCGGGTGGGAGCGGCGCAGCGTCGCCCGGGTGTTGCCGGCGGTGCAGCCCCGAAAGCTGGCGAAGGTGCCCTTCGTCGAGCTGGCGGACGGGCGGTTGCAGGGCGTCGTGTCGAGCGGTTCGGACATCGAACGGGTCTACGTCTCGTCGATCGCCGCCGGCAGCCACGCCTTCAACTGCAGCACCAACAACAACCGCCCGTGCGGCGGGTTGCGCGGCGCGCCCTGCAAGCACCTGCACGCACTGCTGGACGAGGCCACCGTGCAGTACGGCGTCGAGCGGGTCGCCCGCTACCTGCGGATCGACCTGGCCGACGGGGACTCCATCGGTGCCGATCTGGCGGACCGGCTGGACGGCAGTCACGAGCCGACACCGGCGGCGGTGGTCTTCAGCCGCTTCCTGCGGCACCTGGCCTACCTGGAGGTGCCGGGCAGCACCGAACCGCTTCCCGAACTGCACTGGTTTCCGGCGACGGGGACGGTCGACTGATGCTGGCTACCCAACTGGCCCTGCTCGACGAGGTCGAGCCCGGGATCGACGAGGCGCTCGACCTGGTCGGCGGCTTCGACGACGGCTTCACCCACGGCTTCGCCCGACTGGGTGAGCAGCCCAGGGCGGCGCTGGCCGCGCTGGCCGACGCCCTCGCGGTGACCCCGCTCGGTGACCGGGTGCACGAGGCCGTGGAGAAGGTGGTCGCGGGGTCACTCGCCGACGAGCACCTGACCGCGCTGGCCGGCGGGCGGACGGCACTGCTCGGCGCGGTGCACGACGCGCTGCTCGCCCGGCTGGACGCCGCACTCGGCCGGTCCCGGGCGAGCTGGGAGGCAGCCGCGCCGGCCGATTCCACGCCGTCGGCGCCGGACAACGTGCTGGCCGGGTGCCGGTCGTGGCTTCGCGAGCTGGCCATCGCGGGCTGGCGCGGCGTCGACCACGACCTGGTCGCCGCCTCCGCGCAGACCCTGGACGCGGCGCTGGCCGTGCCGTCGCTCCGCCGGCTGGCGGTGCTCCTCGACGGACTGGCGGCCGAGCTGCGCGGCTGCTGCCCGGTGGCGACGATGGACCGGCTCCCGGCCCGGCGCTGGACCGACCTCTGGACCCGGGCCCTGCTGCTGGCCCAGCCCGGCGGTTTGCCGGACGCCCCGGCCGCCGTCACCGTGGTCTCCGGCCGGCTGCTACCGCTCGGGGCGGACGTGCACGAGCACGGCACCGCGATCCAGGTGCAGGTGCACGGCGTGCTCGAACCGGCCGGTGGCGCCCCGCCCCGGCTGGTCCGGGCCAGCGTCTCGGCCCCGAAGGTGGAGACCATCGTCGGCCCGGCGGTCTGGCGACTGCTCGCCGGTCATCCGGTGCTGCTCGGCGCGCTCGCCCAGCGGCACGCCTTGGAGATCACCGACCTGCCGCTGCTGCCCGGTGGTGACCTGCTCTGGCGGGACGGCCAGGCCCGGCCGGCGGAGCCGGCCGACCCGTTCGCCACCGCCCGGCTGCGGCTGCCCGAGGCGATCGCACCGGCGGCCCCACCGCTGGACCGCCATCCGGTACGCATCGCCGAACCCGTCCTGCTGGAGGGCTACTCGGCCACCGCCGACGATCGGGGCGGGCTCGTCCTGGAACTCGGCGGGCAGTCCCTACCGGTCGACGTGTCCCGGCTGCCGGCCTGCGCGCCGCTCACCCCGGAACTGGTGGCCAAGTCGTCGGCCTGTCTCGGTCTGCTCCGCTGGGATGCCGGCCGCTGGCTGCTGCAACCGCTCGCCGTGCGATACACCGTGAAACGCGCGACGGCGGAGGCGCACACCGGAGACTGGGCGCTCGGCCCCACCGATCCCAAGGCGGTCAAGGCCGAGGCGAGGTCCGGCGACGCGGTGGCCGTACTCCGCGAGCGGGCAGGACGGTTGCTGCGTCGATGAACGAGCACAGTGGACAGCCGAGCAGCGCGACCCGTTCGCATGAGAACCGGCGACAGGTGCTCTACTGGCGCCTGCTGGCCCGGCTGTTCGACGCGGACGAGCAGCCGGCGCTGGAGTCGGCCAGCGTGGCGATCGTCGACGACCTCGGCCTGCCGGCGGCACTGCTGGATCCGGCGGTCTCGGTGGACACCATCGTGCAGCGCTTTCCCGATCTGGCCGCCGACCTGCGGGACCTGATGGCGCCGCCGTCCGCCGACGCAGCCAGCGATCCCGAGTCACCGGGCGAGGCCGGCCCGATCGAGCGGGTCGGCACCGCCGAGGTACGCCGGGCCGCCCTGGTGTCGAAGCTGCTGCTCAACATCTTCGCGACCGGTTCGGGCAACGTCACCGCCACCCAGTTGGCCCGCTGGCAGTCCGATGCCGGTTGGTTCGAGCAGGCACTCGGACTGGAGCCGGGGCAACTGCGCGGCGGCCGGGCCGGCGCCGGGGGCGGCCCCGGCGTGGGCACCGAGCCCGGCAACGGTGAGCTGGCCGGCGTACTGGCCGGGATCGAGGGCGACCTGGTGCGCCGGATGCAGTTGCGCGAGGTACTCGGCAACAGCGCCCTGGCCAGCAAGTTGACCCCGAGCATGTCGCTGATCGAGCAACTCCTGCGCGACAAGCACAACCTGTCGGGCGTGGCGCTGGCCAACGCCAAGGCGCTGATCCGGCGCTTTGTCGACGAGGTCGCCGAGGTGCTGCGTACCCAGGTGCAGCAGACGAGTGTCGGCACCATCGACCGCTCGGTGCCGCCGAAGCGGGTGTTCCGCAACCTCGACCTGGAACGCACCATCTGGAAGAACCTCACCAACTGGAGCCCGGAGGACCAGCGGCTCTACGTCGACCGGCTCTACTACCGGCAGACCGCCCGGCGGACCACCCCGGCCCGGTTGATCGTGGTGGTCGACCAGTCCGGGTCGATGGTGGACGCGATGGTGAACTGCACCATCCTGGCCTCGATCTTCGCCGGGCTGCCCAAGGTCGACGTGCACCTGGTGGCGTACGACACCCGGGCGCTGGACCTGACGCCGTGGGTGCACGACCCGTTCGAGGTGCTGCTGCGCACCAAGTTGGGGGGCGGGACCGACGGCACAGCCGCCCTCACCCTGGTCCGGCCGAAGATCGCCGAGCCCCGCAACACCGTGGTCGTCTGGATCTCCGACTACTACGAGTCGGATCCGCAGGGCGTCTTCGACGGCCTGGCGGCGATGCACCGCAGCGGCGTCCGGGTGATCCCGGTCGGCTCGGTCAGCAGCGGCGGTCAGCAGAGCGTGAACCCGTGGTTCCGGCAGCGTTTCAAGGATCTCGGCGCGCCGGTCCTCTCCGGCCACATCCGCAAGCTCGTTTTCGAACTCAAGAATTTCCTCAGCTAGGAGACCCCCCGAATGACCGACATGTTGCGTGCCCCCGCCGAGGTGAAGTACGCCGAGGAACTCGACTGGCTGGAGTCGGTCGACGACGGCCCCAAGCCGTTCTCCTGGCGGCTCAGCCCGCGGATGGTCCGGCTCTTCGTGCTCGGCTCCGAGCGGGCCGACGGCCTCGACCGGGAGATCTCGCAGAAGTGGTTCGGCGACCGGAGTTTCGTCGAGCGCAGCATCGTGACCCTCGCGTCGGACCGGGGCCTGCTGCTGATCGGCGACCCCGGCACCGGCAAGAGCTGGCTCGCCGAGTTGCTCGCCGCCGCGATCTGCCGCAACTCGACCCTGGTGGTGCAGGGCACCGCCGGCACCACCGAGGACCACATCAAATACTCGTGGAACGTCTCGATGGTGATCGCCCGGGGCCAGTCCCGGGAGTCGATGATCCCGTCACCGATCATGACGGCGATGGAGAAGGGCGTGATCGGACGGTTCGAGGAGCTGACCCGGTCGACCAGCGACGTGCAGGACGCGCTGATCTCCATCCTCTCCGAGAAGTACGTCTCCATTCCCGAACTCGACGACGACAACATCGTCTTCGCCCAGCCGGGCTTCTCGATCATCGCCACCGCGAACAGCCGGGACCGGGGCGTGAACGACCTCTCCTCGGCACTCAAGCGCCGGTTCAACTTCGTCCGCATCCCGGTCGTGACGAACAAGCGCAGCGAGGCCGAGATCGTCCGGTTCCGTACCACCGAACTGCTGCGCCGGCACCGGATCGAGCTGGACGTGCCGCCGACGCTGCTGGACATCCTGTTGCAGAGCTTCGCGGACCTGCGGGCGGCGGCGGCCGCGGCCGGCAGTGACGACGAGAAGCTGGAGTCGGCGCTCTCCACCGCCGAACAGATCGGGGTACTGGAGGACGCGATCCTGCACAGTCACTTCTTCGGCGACCGTACCCTGCGGGCCGCGACGCTGGCCGGCTCGCTGGTCGGCTCGCTGGCCCGGCGCACCCCGGAGGACCTGGCGATCCTGAACAAGTACTGGCACGGTGTGGTCGAGCCGCGCAGCAAGTCCGACGGCGGGTCGTGGCCGGAGTTCCTCCAGGGCGGTCGTGAGGCGATCGCGACCCTGTCATGAGCATCGGAGTAGACGGGTCCCGGGCCGGGGCTCCGGACCGGTCGGCGGGGACGTTCACCCCGCTGCGCTCGCAGCTACAGGCCGCGGCGACCGCGTTCGGCGGTGGTCCGGACGCGGTGGCCGAGATCCTCACCGGCATCGTCGACGACGTCGACCGGGCGCTGGGGGAGGAGCTGGAGATCTTCCCGGTCTGCCACCACTCACCCGCCTCCGCGCTGGCGATGGCCCGACGGCTGCGGGAGAAGCAGCCCGCGGTGATCTATCTGGAGTTGTGCGAGGACCTGCGACCGCTGCTGGAGGAGTTGCGCAACTGCAAACTGCCGGTGGCGTTGCAGGCGTTCGCGTCCGAACTCGACGGCTTCCCGTCGGCCTGGGCACCGCTCAACATCGTCGCCCCGATCAGCGAGGCGTCGGCGGAATACCAGGCCATCGCGTACGCGCTGGACAACCCGGAGGTCGAACTGGTCCTGGTGGACCGCTCGGCCGACCACGTCTTCCAGTGGACACCCACCGAGTCGCCCGACCCGGCGGCCGACGCCGGCCCGGAGCCGGCCGACGCCACCCCGGATGACGCCGGCGGGCAGCCGCCGGAGGAGGCGGCCCTGCACGGCGAGGCGGTCGGGATCGGCATCGGTGACCTGCGTCCCCGGTTCGCCGAACTCCGGTCCTACCTCTTGCACCACGGCAAGGTGCGGCACTGGTCCGAGTGGTGGGACCAGTACGTGGAGCAGCCCCTCGCCGACGCCGACTACGACACGTACCGGCAGGTGATGGTGTTGATCGGCAGCCTGTTCCGGCGGCTGCGTCCACCGGCCGGCCCCGGTCACGACGACCGCGACGAGGACCGAGAGCGCTACATGTGGACCCGGATGCGCCAGCACATGGCGGCCACCGGCGTCGACCGGTCGCGCTGCCTGTACGTCTGTGGCGCCTTCCACGCGGCCAGCCCGGTCGAGGAGTTCGGCACCGCACCCGGCACACCCGACTGGGAGATCAGCCCCCGCACCGGCACCCGGTGGCTGTACGGGCTCATCCCGTCCAGCCACTCGGCGATCGAGCGGCAGTTCGACCTCGCCCCCGGGTCGGTGTCGATCGCCCAGGCCGGCTGGGCCAAGGCGGTCGGCCGGGGCGGCGTCACGCCGTACCACCTGGCCGGGCAGGTGGCGGGCCGCAAGCGGGGCAGGGCGAAGAAGCAGGTTCCGGCACCGGCGGCACCGGCGCCGGTCACCGACCGGCTCTCGGGGTTCCTGTCCCGACCACCGGTGCTGGACGACGTCGACGAGGCGGAGCTGCTCGGCTGGTGCGTCGACATCGTGCGGCTGGCCCGCCGCAACGGCTACCTGGCCAGCACCGCAGACGCGATCGCGGTCTTCGAGACCTCGATCCTGCTGGCCGGGATCCGCAACCGGGCCCGACCGACGCCCTACGACTTTGCCGACGCGGCGGTCACCTGCATCGAGAAGGACGTGGTCCCCGGCCGGCGGGACGTACGCCGGCTCTGCGACATCCTGCTCGGCGGCGACCGGATCGGCCAGGTCGGGTACGACGCCCTGCCGCCGCTGGCCCGGGACGTCTTCGACCGGCTGGCGCCGCTGGGGCTCGCCCTGGAGACCCGCACCATCCAGCGGGCCCTGCTGGACCTGACCGCCCGTCCGGAGCTGGCATCCTGCTCGGACCTGCTCTGGGTGCTGCACCGGCTGCTGCCGGACGGAGTCGTCCGCCCGATCATGGGGGAGCGGCGGCTCGGGGAACGCTCCATCCAGGAGAGTTGGGATCTGGGCCTGGGCCGGCACCAGCGCGCGGTGATCGAGCTGGGATACGAGGGCATCACCGTCGAGCAGGTGCTGGAGAAGCGGCTGCGCCGCTCGGTCTGGGCGCCGGACGCGACCGCCGCGGCGGTGCTGGCGGCGGTGGAGGACGCGATCCTGTTCCTGCCCAGCCGGCGGTTCGTCGACGAACTCGGTGCGCGGGCGGTCGAACTGCTCTCCGCCGAGCGGACCGTGGACGACGCGCCGGCGGTGCTGCGCCGGATCCGCCGGCTGCTGGCGCACTACCGGAACACCGAGCCGGAGCTGCCGGCCTGGTGCGAGTCCTTCGTCACCACCGGGTACGCGCACTACTGCACCCTGTTGCCGACGGCGTTCG
The DNA here is from genome assembly GCF_039649625.1 of Plantactinospora sp. ZYX-F-223. Classification (NCBI taxonomy): domain Bacteria; kingdom Bacillati; phylum Actinomycetota; class Actinomycetes; order Micromonosporales; family Micromonosporaceae; genus Plantactinospora; species Plantactinospora sp. ZYX-F-223. The sequence goes on from NZ_JBDJAV010000003.1 coordinate 273,166, forward strand.
TGGACGACGAGACCGGGGTACGCCAGGTCGGTGCGATGCTCGGCTTCCTCTTCTCCATGGAGAGCCTGGCGTTGTCCCTCGGTTGCGACCGTGCCCAACTGGAACTGGCGGTGCGGCAGTCGCATCCGGAGGCTCCGGCGAAGGTGGCGCTGCTCTGGGCCGCCCAGTCCCAACTGGGGCTGCTCACCGTGGCGCAGCTCCGGGCACGGTGTGCCGAGCTGTTGACGAATCCGTTGGTCGTCCCGGCGTTCCCGCACTATCTGAGCGGCTTCGTGCAGGCGCTGGAGCCGGTGCCGTCGCTGGCCTCGTTCGTCGTGGAGGTGATCTCCGAGGCGTTCGCCCAGCTGCCGGATCCGGTGCTGCTGCCCTGGCTGCCCAAGCTGATCACGACGTTGCGGGAGCAGGCACGGGAGCTCGTTCCGCTGCTGGTCAGGGAGGCCGGACGAACGTTCCCGGGCAGTCTCGCCGCGCTCGACGCGTGGGTGCCGCCATGGTCGGCCGACCCGACCGCGCCCGCCTCGGCGCTGCCGGGCGACGGGGCGGGCGGTACCCCGGTGTCGTCCTGCGGGCCAGCGGTCGGGTTGCTGCGTGACCATCCGGCCACCTGCGACGCCGTTGCCGAGCTGTTCGGTTGCGATACCGGCTGGCAGCCGGCGGGGCCTCCGGCGGGCGGGTCACGGTCGAGCGACGCGGCGGTGCTGCTGGACACGCATCCGGCGACCACGTCCGCCGTCGCCGAGCTGTTCGCCGGGACGGCCGGTTCCCGGTGAACCGGTGCCGGTGCCGGTGCCGGAGGACGTGATATCGGTGGTCGATGCGGCCGCTGTAGATGCCAGCCGATCGAACGGGCAGTGACGATAGCCGCTTCGATCTCCTGTCGGCTGCAGCGGCCGCGAAAAGGCCCAGTGCCAACAGCGGCCACCGCCTCGACGTGGTGAACACCGCCACCGGCAGGGCGACGAGGGGCGCGGCCTCTACCGAGCTGGTTCTCCGACGACCGCGCCCGTACGCGCGGCGCGCGTTATCCCCCAGTCGTACAGCGCCTGAAGCACCGGTGCCAGGCTGAGACCCTCCTCGGTCAGCCGGTACTCCACGTGCGGCGGGTTCGTGCCGTGGTCGTCGCGGGCGACGAGTCCGTCGGCCTCCAACTCGCGTAGCCGCTGGGTCAGCATCTTCTCGCTCACCCCGGGCATTCGGCGGCGTAGCTCGCCGTACCGGTGTACGCCCTCCTTGAGATGGGCCAGGATCACCGGTCGCCATTTGGCGCCGATGACATCGACGGCGAGTTCCACCGGGCAGCCGTATCGTTTGCGTGTCGAAGGGCCCGTCGAAGCACGCACCGAATGGTGCGTACTTGTCCTTTCCGGGTCCGGATGCTGGGCTCTGTTCATGGTGATTGAGTACATCAGGTACCGCGTACCGCCGGAGCGGGTGGGCGGGTTCGAGGCGGCGTACGAGCGGGCCGCCGAGATCTTGCGGACGGCGCCGCAGTGCGTGGACTACGAGCTGAGCCGCTGTCAGGATGATCCCGCCTGCTACGTGCTGCGGATCAGGTGGACGTCGACGGACGACCACCTGCGTGAGTTCCGGGGCGGCCCGCTGTTTCCGAAGTTCCTCGCCGAGATCAGGCCGTATGTCGAGGACATCGAGGAGATGCGGCACTACAGCGGTACCGCGGTCGTCGGCTCCGGCGGCGCCGCCCCCTCCGTACCGCCGTCGCTGTACGAGTGGGCCGGCGGCTCGGACGCGTTCGAGAAACTGTGCGACGCCTTCTATCGGCTGGTCCGCGCCGACGAACTGCTCGCGCCGATGTTCGCGCGGATGGACCCTGAGCACCCCCGGTACGTGGCGCTGTGGCTTGCCGAGGTCTTCGGCGGACCGACCGCCTACACCGAGGGACGCGGCGGCTACCGCCACATGCTCGGCAAACACCTCGGCAGGGCGATCAGCGAGGCACAACGCCGACGGTGGGTCAACCTGATGATGGACGCCGCCGACGAGGTCGGCCTCCCGGACGATCCGGAGTTCCGTGCGGCCTTCGCCAGCTACCTGGAGTGGGGTACCCGGCTGGCACTACAGAACTCCCAACCCGATGCGGACCCGGTCCGGGAGGCACCGGTACCGCGTTGGGGCTGGGGCGTGGCCCCGCCGTACCAGGGCTGAGTCGTGCCGCTGGCTCTGGTGGGCGCGCTCGTCGTCGTCCGCCTCGACGACATCGCCGCACTGTTTCTGCCCGCCGCCGTCTCGCCAGGAGCGTGACGACCGGTCCACCGCCATGCCGTCGACCTGGTCGCCGCCTGCGGATCAGCGGCACAGGTCGACGGCATGGCGTCGAAGTGCGGTGGTTACGGTCAGCCCGGCAGGGTCAGCTGCGCCGGGGTCGACCGCTGGGTGGTGGTGCCGTCGCCGAGCTGTCCCGACGTGTTGTTCCCCCAGCACCACAGGCTGCCGTCGGTGCGGACCCCGCAGCTGTGATAGCTGCCGACGACGGCGCTGGTCCAGGTGGTGGCGGTGCCGACCCGGGTGGGGGCGAACCGGTGGGTGGTGGTGCCGTCGCCGAGCTGTCCGGCCGTGTTGTTGCCCCAGCACCACAGGCTGCCGTCGGTGCGGACCGCGCACGGCGCGTCGTTGCTCGTGTTGACCCGGGCCCAGGTGGTGGCGGTGCCGACCTGGACCGGGCTGGTCCGGTAGGGGCCGGTGACCCCGAGCTGTCCGTACCCGTTCTCACCCCAGCACCAGAGGGTGCCATCGGCGCGGACCGCGCAGGTGAAGGTGTATCCGGCTGTCACCCCGGTCCACGTCGAGGTGCCGACCTGGGTCGGAGTCGTCCGGTAGCTCAGGGTGCCGAGACCGAGCTGTCCACTCGAACTGTCACCCCAGCACCACAGGGTGCCGTCGGTGCGGACGGCGCAGCTGTGCCCGCGGCCGGTCGTGACACTCGCCCAGTTGGTCGCCGTGCCGACCTGCATCGGGGTGGTCGTGCTGGAGACGGAGGAGCCGACACCCAGCTCCCCGTTGCGGTTGATCCCCCAGCACCACAGGGTGCCGTCGGTCCGGACGGCGCAGGTGTGACTGGTGCTGGCGCTGACACTGGCCCAGGTGGTGGCGGTGCCGATGCGTACCGGGGTGTTCCGGTTCGTGGTGGTGCCGTCGCCGAGCTGGCCGTCGATGTTGCGGCCCCAGCACCACAGCGTCCCGTCCGTCTGTACCGCGCAGGTGTAGCTGTGGCCAGCGTCGATACTGGCCCAGGTGGTGGCGGTGCCGATGCGTACCGGGGTGTTCCGGCTCGTGGTGGTGCCGTCGCCGAGCTGGCCGCTGTAGTTGCCGCCCCAGCACCAGAGCGTTCCGTCGGTACCGATCGCACAGGTCTGCGCGTAACCGGCGGCGACGCTGGAGACCGCCGGGGCGGCGAGCGAGGCGTTCAGTGGGCCAGGCTCGGCCGGACGGACCCCTGCGGCAGCCGCGCCTACTGTCACTCCGATGGCGAGCGCGGCGATTCCGGTGGATATCGCCGCCCCGGCGATGATGGTTCTCGTCGCACGCCGCCATCGAGTCCATGCCCGACCATCATGATCTTTGCTCACGTACTGCTCTCCCTTGACGATGTCGGTGCCTGGGACGGTGGAGGCGGCATTGCCCTGGTGGGTCGGCAGCGACTCACAATTCATAGCATCGATCTTCGTCATTGACTAGAGACAATGTTGAATCCCTGGAGCAGTTCTGTGGGATATGGAGCCGCAGGTCGGCATTTTCCCCTATTCGTCCGCTGATCGGACACTCAGGTCGGTCGCTGTTCGACCCGGCCTTGGGCGAAGGCGGCTCACGTCGCGTCACCTCCGGCCGCTGCGCCGGAGCGGCCCGGCGCTCGACCCGGCCGCCGGGTGACGACCCGGGCGTCGCGGGCCGGGCGGTCAGGGAGTGCGGGTCGAGGTCTTGACTTCCGCGACGAAGCTAGACCAGGCGTACGGCGGGAAGGTGAGCACCGGTCCACCAGGGTCTTTGCTGTCGCGTACGGCGACGACGCCGACTAGGTCGTCGGCGACCTCGACACACTCGCCGCCGTTGCCTGCGCTCCGGCTGCTCTTGCGCCACGTGGCGCCGGTCAGGTCAACCATTACCAAGCTCTCCGATGAATTTGTTGATCAGGTTCTTCGATTGTCCCTCATCCAGTGCCAACCGGCCGATGCTGGCCCAGACCTTCTCGTAGGCGGCGTACTCGGGCTCCCGATCCAGGTATAGGGCTCCGGTCAGCGACTCGCTGTAGACGATCGGTGGCTCGGGCGTGTTGCGGCTGCCGGTCGGGAAGTCGAGCAGGACGAACTCACCTGCCACCGTGCCGTGGTGCGGGCCGGCAGCCAGCGGCAACACCCGTACGCAGACGTTGGGCAGGGCGGCTACCTGGAGTAGGTGTTGGAGTTGCTCGACCATCACGAACAGGTCGCCGACCGGCTGAAGCAATACCGCCTCGGCGAGGACTATCTCCACGAGAGGCGCGGGCGGCAGGCGGCGACTGAGCAGGCTCTGGCGTTGCAGCCGCACCTCCACCGCACGCTCCCGGTCTTCGTCGCTCATCTCCGGCTGGTCGATCCGGTACATCCCGGATGCGTACCCACGCGTCTGGACGATGCCCGGAAACAGTGTGTTCTTGAAGAAGCGGAGGCGGGAGGCGGCGGATTCCAGGCCGACGTACAACTCGAACCACTCCGGGATGGCGTCGCCGTACGCGTGCCACCAGCCCTTCGCCTTGGTTTGGCTGGCCAGCCCGACCAGCGCGGTGACCAGGTCCGGCCGCACGTCGTAGAGCGCGCACATCGCCTTGACGTCAAGCCCCCGGACCACCCCGAGTCCACTTTCGATCCGCCAGATCTTCTGCCGGCTGCACTCCAGGGCGTCGGCCGTCGCGTCCAGGGTCACGCCGGCCTCGGTACGCAGTTGCTTGAGGGTGCGCCCGAGTTGGCGGCGGGGCACGGTCGAACCCATGTCCTCGGTCATGTGATCACTTCCCACGGTCGATTTTGCAACATCCTGCCGCCTCCGGTGAAACGTCTATCTGTTCCGCGGAAATAAGTCAATGGGCTGCGACTGTTTCTCGCGGGAATTGCTTGCCAGGCGCCCCGCACAGGTTACAAGATGGCGTGCGAAAGGCGACCGTCCAAACAGTCCGGCACCGGACCGTCGCGCCGATCGACAAATCATCGGCGAAAGGATGCTGCTGTCGTGCGCGCAATTGTCTGTCAGATCCACTCCGCCCGTCGCCGCCGCGCGGACCGCCATCGTCAGGCGGAGACCCGGCACCCTCGGGGCGTACGACGATGACCCGGCCGAGCACCGACGACCGGGCCCTCGTCACCACCTGCCCGAGCTGCGACGGGCTGACCTTCATCCTCACCGCCTGCGCCTGTCTGGAGTACGGCGATCGGCTCCTGGTCACCGACGAGCCGGCGCCCCGAGGGCCGTACCGGGATTGCCGGGTCTGTCGCGGCCTCGGCCGGGTCGGCCGTCCCTGCCAGCGGTGCGGGCAGCGCGGGGAGCGGCGGGCGCAGCTCGTGCTGACGGTGGCCAACCTGGACACCGGCGAGGTTGCCTCGGCCAGCGTCGTCCCGGGCGCGGTCACGCCCCGCCCGGCGTCCGACGGCGGCTGGCAGTTGCCGCTGTCGCCCCTGGTCGACGAGCTGGCCGAGGCCGTCGGCGCGGCCACCTGGGCAAGCTGTTCGGGCGGCGCGGCCACCTGGACGAGCTACTCCCTTGGCGTGAGCACCCGGTCGAGCTGTTCCGGGCGGCCGGCCGCAGCCCTCGCGGTGCGGCTGCCCGACGAGTGGAGCCCCGAGCTTCCCGACGACCAGCGGTCGGCATTGCAGAGCCGGGCCATCGCCGGCTATCCCGGCGAGAGCTGGCAGGTGTTCCTCGGTCGCAGCCTCGCCCCACCGCCGGTCGCCCCGCAGCGGCGACTCGACCAGCTCCGCGCCCTCGCCGACCGGCTCTGTCTCGACCTTGTGCTGGAGGCTCGTCGGCTCTGCCACGACGACCTGCTCTGGGACGTCCGGTTCGACCTGCCCGGAGCGGCGGTGCCGGCGAACCTGCGGGGCAGCGCCGCCAGTCTGGCCGACGCGCTCGGCGACGTCACCGTGGCGTACGCGATCTCCGGGCTCGCGGCGCGAGGGATGGCCGCGCCCGCCCGGTATCTCGTCCCGACCGCCGACCCGGCCCCGGGTCCGGCCCGCGACCTGGCCCAGATCGAGCGTCGGGTCATCGCCGACTGCACCGACCTGCGCAGCGGAGAGCCGCTGCCCGGCGCGTGCGCGATCTGGCGGGACGGGCACTGGTGGCACAGCAGCCTGCGGGTCGCCGGTCACCGCGATCGGTTGGTCGAGCGGGAGACCGGGCAACTCGTACACCGGCGCACCGAGCTGCTGCGGCGGGGCTGGGAACCGCCCGACCCGGCCTGGCTGGGTGACACGATCCCGTGCACCCCCTGCCCGGACTGCGAACTGGCCGAGGGTCAGCGGGTCTGTCCGTGCGCCGTCGATGCCGCCGCCGATCCGGACTGTGCCGGCTGCGGCGGCAGCGGCCTGCGTAGCGGGGTGTCGAGCTGCCACACCTGCCGGGGCAGTCGCCGGAGCTATCAGGGACTTGTCGTCACCCTCACCGATCTGGCCGACCAGGTCACCCACCTGACCTGGCGGGCTGGGGATGTCGCACCCGCGTCGCCGGTCGGACTCCGCGCCGACGGCACCCCGGTGGTCCAGCTACCCGACCGGTTCCGGCTCGCCTGCCATGCCGCCGCTTTCGGCGTACGGCCGGAGGACCTCACCGAGGCCGACGGCGGCTGGCCGGTCGATCACGAACTGTGCCGTGGGATGGCCTCCGGTGAGGTGACCGGGGTCGAGCCGTTGACCCGCTATCTCGCCCAGGCCGGCCGGGGGAGACCCGGCGCTCGGCTGATCGTGTCGGCCGCACCACCCGAGGTGCCGGCACTGCCGCAGTTGATCCGGCTCGCCCACGGCCTCGGCCTGGCGGTGGAGGTCTCGGTACGCGACGACCGGTCGCCCGCCGACAACCCGCTCCGGACCCGGGGCCTCTGCTGGCGCGCCGAGATCACCGTTGCCGACCCGGCGCGGGCGGCAGCGGCCGAGGTCGTCTTCCCGGGCCGGCCGACCCTGGCCGGCGCGATCGCCTACGCCCTCGACTACCTGCCGAGCGTGCTGGCCGAGGCGGTACCGAACGAACCGACCCGACCGATCGCGACGCCGTGCTCCGGAATATCGGAGCCGATTGCCGATCCGGAGCCGATGCTCCGCCGGCTCGGCGCGGACCATCCCGGGCGGTGGGTCACGGTCCGCTTCGGTCCGGCCGGCTCCCGGATCGAGGTGCCAGAGCAGATCGACCCGCGAGAGTGACTACTCGGCAGGCGCGGCCTGCTCCGAGGAGCCGACCTCGGACGGGCACGCCCTGCTCCGATCTCGACAAGGGAGCGATCCGCGTGACATCGTCGGTGTCCGCCACCATCCGGGCTCCGGGGACGAGACGGAGAGACGATGTCTGCGCTGAGGTTCCTCGCTCGCCGTCGGCGTACCGCTGACCGCACCATCCACACCGGCCGGCTCGACCGAGGGCGCTGGTCGAGCCCGCAGGTCGGGACGGGTCGGGTGGCGAGCAGGCCCCGCAGCCACCGGGGTGTCACCGCCGGGCTCGGGATCGCCCTGACCGTCGTCCTCACCGCAGGTGTGGCGACGCCGGCCGCCGGCTGGACCGGCGGCACCGGGCAGCGGCTCGACATCGAGATCCTCTCCAGCCGGCCGGACCAGGTCAGTGGTGGCGACGCACTCGTCCGGATCGCGCTCGGCGGCCGGGTCGACCCGGGTACGGTCCGGGTCACCCGCAACGGCACCGACGTCACCCGCGCGCTCCAGGTCGACGGCCGCTCGCTGCGCGGCGTGGTCGACGGGCTCCGGGACGGCGCCAACCTGCTCCGGGCGAGCGCCCGGTCGGCCCGTACCGCGACGCTTGCCGTCCGCAACCATCCCGTCTCCGGTCCGATCTTCTCCGGGCCGCCGCAGTACCCGTTCCTCTGCCGCACCGAGCAGAACGGGCTCGGCGCACCGCTGGTGGACAACCAGGACGGGCAGGGCATGCGGGTACGCGGCCCGGACGGCGAGGTCGTCGGCTGGAGCCGGGACTGTGCCGCCCCGACCGTCACCGACCGGCTCTACCGGGCCACCGACGGCACGTTCAAGCCGATGCCCTCGGACGGCACCCGGCCGGCCGACCTGACCACCACCCGTACCCTGGACGGCCGGACCGTCGACTACGTCGTACGCCGGGAGCGCGGCACCATCAACCGGTTCGTCTACTCGATCGCCGTGCTGGAGGCGAACTGGAACCGGCGGGTCATCTACCGCTTCGACGGCGGGGTGGCGATCGGACACGACCAGGGGCGGCTTCCGGGTGGGCACCTTTACCACGAGGGACTCTCGCTCGGCTACGCCGTCCTCTACTCCACCGGCACCCGCACCGCCACCCACTACAACCTGGTGCTCGGTGGCGAGACCGCGCTGATGCTGAAGGAACACTTCGTCGAGGAGTACGGCGTCCCGCTCTACACCGTCGGGGTCGGCGGTTCCGGTGGCGGCATCCAGCAGTACGTCTACGGCCAGAACTACGGCAACCGGGTGATCGACGCGGCGATACCGCAGTACTCGTACCCGGACATGGCCACCCAGACCATCCACGTCGGCGACTGTGAGCTGCTCGAGTACTACATGGACGTCACCGATCGGGCGAACCCGAAGTGGCGGGACTGGGAGAACCGGACCTGGCTGATCGGCATGAACGCCAGCGCGACGGTGCCGAACCCGTACCTCGGGGGTGCGCCCGGCTCCACCGAGTGCATCGAGGGCTGGCGCGGGCTGACCCCGCTGGCGCTGAACCCGCGCTGGTCGCCCGGCGACCCGCTGTGGGCCCAGATGGACCCACCGGGTGTGGCGGAGACGGTGCAGTGGTCGCACTGGGGCGACCTGGTCAACATCTACGGCACCGGCCCGGACGGGTACGCCCGGTCCACCTGGGACAACGTCGGCGTCCAGTACGGGTTGTCGGCGCTGACCTCGGGTCGGGTCACCTCGGCCGAGTTCCTCGACCTGAACGCCCGGGTCGGCTCCTGGAAACCGCAGTCGGAGATGGTGCAGGAGGGTTGCCCGTTCACCCCGGCGGCCTGTGCCGACCCGGCCCAGTTCGACCCGTGGTCGTCCCGGAACATGCGACTGTCGCCGGACGGCGGCCGGACACCGGCACCGCGTACCACGGGGGACCGGCAGGCGATCCGGGCCGCGTACGAGTCGGGGATCGTCTTCACCGGCGACATCGACATCCCGATCATCGACTGGCGGCACTACCTCGAAGACCAGTTGGACATGCACAACTCGCACCAGTCCTTCGCGTCCCGGCAGCGGATGCGCGAGCACGACCGGAACGCCGGCAACCAGGTCATCTGGTTCACCGACGCCCGGCCGGCCGAGGCGTTCGACCAGACCCCGGAGGCGCTGGCGGTGATCGACGACTGGATGGCCAACCTGCGTACCCGGCCGTGGCGGGGTGTGCAGGGCAACAAGCCGGCGCTGGCCGTCGACCGCTGCTTCAGCACCGACGGTACGGAGATCGCCCGGGGCGACCACGTCTGGGACGGCATCCTCGACAACCGCCCGGACGGCGCGTGCACCCGGGAGTTCCCGCTCTACGGCACGTCGCGCACCGTCGCCGGTGGTCCGATCGAGGGCGGCGTCTACGCCTGCGACCGGCAGCCGGTCCGGGTGGCGATCGCCCGGGGACTCTACGGGTCGTGGCGCCCGACCGACGCCGAGCGGCGGCGCCTCGAACAGATCTTCCCGACCGGGGTCTGCGACTACCGCTGACCCGGAACCCCACGCCCCGCGCCTGCCGGCCGACGGCACGCCGCGACTCCCTCGGCGCCGCGCCCGGCCCGGCGGTCGGAAAATCGCTCGTGGATGTGTCCTTCGTCGAAACGCAATCATGTATCAGGGCGCCCAGTCGTCCGTACTGCAACCATTGAGTCGGCAATCCAACCAATTGACATCGCTGCCAATGGCCGCCGTGTCCCGGACGCCGTTCTCCGGTTGGACGTACAGACATCTGACAGTCCCGGTCCTGGTTGGCGGCTGCGGTCGACCAGGTCATCGGGCACGGCGCAGAAGGAGCGATGACGGTGCGCGGAGCGGCGGGCGCGGATGAGAAGCAGATATTCGAGCGTCGAGAATCGGCGGTGCGGAGCTATTGCCGCCAATTCGACTGCGTATTCGACACGGCGGAGGGAAGCGTGGTCCGGGACGTCACCGGCCGCGAGTACCTCGATTTCGTCGCCGGTGCCGGTTCGCTGAACTACGGGCACAACGACCCTGACATGCGGGACGCGCTGATCGCCCATCTGGAACAGCGCGGGATGTCACACTGCCTCGATCTGTCCAGCTCGACCAAGGGTGCGTTCCTCACCGCGTTCGAGTCGTTGGTGCTGCTGCCCCGGGGGCTGGACTACCGGGTGCAGTTCACCGGCCCGACCGGGGCGAACGCCGTCGAGGCGGCGCTCAAGCTGGCCCGCAAGGTGACCGGGCGGAGCAACGTGGTCGCCTTCACCAACGGCTTCCACGGCGTCTCGCTGGGCGCGCTGGCGGCGACCGGGAACCGGCACCACCGGGTCGGCCCGCAGCTTCCGCTGCCCGGGGTGACCCGGATGCCGTACGACGGATACCAGGGCGCCGGGATCGACACCGCCGACCTGCTGGCGCGGATGCTGCCGGACCCGTCCAGCGGGCTGGACGCGCCCGCCGCGATCCTGCTGGAGACCGTGCAGGGCGAGGGCGGCCTGAACGTCGCCTCGGCCGGCTGGCTGCGGCGGATCGCCGAGTTGGCCCGTAGCAGCGGTGCGCTGCTGGTGGTCGACGACGTGCAGGCGGGCTGCGGTCGTACCGGCACGTTCTTCAGCTTCGAGCCGTACGGGATCGTTCCGGACCTGGTCGTGCTCTCGAAGTCGATTTCCGGGTTCGGCCTGCCGATGGCGCTGCTACTGATCCGTCCCGAGTACGACCTCTGGCAGCCCGGCGAGCACAACGGCACGTTCCGTGGCAACGCGCACGCCTTCGTCACCGCGCGGGTGGCACTGACGAAGTTCTGGTCCGGTGACGACTTCACCGCCGACGTGGCGCGCCGCGCCGACCTGCTCGCGCGCCGGCTGGCCGAGGTGGCCGACGCCGTGCCGGGCGCGGTGGTGAAGGGACGCGGGATGATGCGTGGCGTCGACGTCGGCTCGGGGGAGCTGGCCTCGGCCATCAGCCAGCGCTGCTTCGCGGACGGCCTGATGCTGGAGACCGCCGGCTCGCACGACCAGGTGGTCAAAGTGCTGGCGCCGCTCACCACTCCGGACGAGCTGCTCGACAACGGCCTCGACATCCTGCTGGCGGCGGCCCGCGCCACCACGGCGGCGGAGCCGGCCGCCGGATCGGACCAGGAAGACCGAGCGGAGCCGGCCGTCGGGTCGGAGCGGGACGTGTGGGGCTCCTCCGGCCTGGTGCCGGCGTGACCGGGCCGGCCCCGGTGGCGCCGGGTGCCGCTCCCGCCGTCGCGCCCCGCACCCCGGTCCCGGCCACCCGGCCGGGCGCCGGCCTGGTGCTGACCGCGCCGGGCGCGGACAACCGGGTCCGCTGGCGACCGGGTGACCGCCTGCACCACCTCTTCGAGCAGCGCTGTGACCGCTTCGCCGCCGAGGGTGATCCCGGGCACCTCGCCGTGGATGACGGCGGGCGCCGGCTGACCTTCGCCGAACTCGACGCCCGGGCCAACCAGTTCGGCCGGCTGCTGCTGGCCCGGGGCGTGCGACCGGGCGACCGGGTCGGGTTGCTCCTGGACCGGTCGGCCTTCGCCTATCTGGCCATGCTCGCGGTCTCCAAGATCCACGCCGTGTACGTCCCGGTGGACGCCAACTTCCCGGCGGACCGGATCGGCTTCGTCGTCGCCGACGCGGGAGTCGGGACGATCGTCACGCTCTCGACGCTGGCCGACCGGGTCGACGGCGTCACCGGCACGGTGATCCGGATCGACACCGACCCGGACCTCGACCGGTACCCCCGCCACCGGATCGCGCCGGACGAACGCGGGCCGGCCTCGGGCGACCTGGCGTATCTCATCTACACCTCCGGCAGTACCGGTCGGCCCAAGGGGGTCGCCATCGACCAGGCGAACATCTGCAACTTCGTCCGGGTCGCCGTGGAGTGCTACGGGCTGCGCCCGGACGACCGCGTCTACCAGGGGATGACGATCGCCTTCGACTTCTCGGTCGAGGAGATCTGGGTGCCGCTGGTCTCCGGCGCGACGCTGGTGCCGAGTACCGCGCCCGGGGCGCTGGTCGGCAGCGACCTGGCCGGCTTCCTCACCCGGCAGCGGGTCACCGCACTCTGCTGCGTACCGACGCTGCTGGCCACGATCGAGGAGGAGCTGCCGGAGCTGCGGTTCGTGCTCGTCTCCGGCGAGGCATGTCCGGCGCATCTGGTGGAGCGGTGGCACCGGCCGGGCCGCACGCTGCTCAACGTCTACGGCCCGACCGAGACGTCCGTCACCGCCACCTGGACCCGGCTGGAGCCGGACCGGCCGGTGACGATCGGGGTGCCGCTGCCGACGTACTCGGTGGTGATCCTGGATTCCGACCACCGGGTCCTGCCGGCCGGCCAGACCGGAGAGATCGGCATCGCCGGGGTCGGCCTCTCGCCGGGGTACGTCAACCGGCCCGACCTGACCGCCCGGGCCTTCATCCCGGACCCGGTAGGTATCCCGGGCAATCCCTCGGGACGGATCTACCGGACCGGTGACCTCGGCCGGATCACCTCGGACGGGCAGCTCGAGTACCTGGGCCGGATCGACAGCCAGGTCAAGGTGCGCGGGTACCGGATCGAGCTGACCGAGATCGAGTCGGTGCTGCTGCGGCTGCCGGAGGTGGCCCAGGCGGCGGTGACGACGTACCAGCCGGAGCCCGGCGTCGTCGAACTCGCCGCCTTCTACACCCGGCGGGCCGGTGCGGCGGCGCTGGATTCGGCGGCGGCGCTGGCCGCGCTGCGGACCCGGCTGCCCGGCTACATGGTCCCGGCCTATCTGGAGGAGCTGCCGGAGCTGCCGACGCTGCCCAGCGACAAGGTGGACCGCAAGCGCCTGCCGGCACCGTCCGGGCCGCGTGCGCTGCCGACGACGCCGCTGGTCGCCCCGGCCGGGCCGACCGAGTCCGCGCTCGCGGAACTCCTCGCCGACCTGCTCCGGGTGGACCGGGTCTCGGTCCGGGACGACTTCTTCACCGACCTCGGCGCCGACTCGCTGGTGATGTCCCGGTACTGCACCCGGCTGCGGGAACGGCTCCGTGCCGACGTCTCGATCAAGGACGTGTACCTGCATCCGACCGTCCGCGCCCTGGCCACCGTCGTCGGGGCGGACACCCCGGCGACACCACCCGAACCGCCGCGCCCGGCGCACCGGGTGCCGAGCAACCTTGAGTGGTACGGCTGCGGGGTGCTGCAGACCCTCTTCGGGCTGGGCTACCTCGTGCTGCTCGCCGCCGTGGCGCTCGCCGGGTACACCTGGATCACCGACGGCGCCGGCGCGGTCGACGTCGCGCTGCGGTCGCTGAGCTTCGGGGCGGCCTGGTTCGTCGTGCTGGCGGTGCTGCCGGTGGCGCTGAAGTGGCTGCTGGTCGGGCGGTGGCGGGCCGGCACCTTTCCGATCTGGGGGCTGCGCTACCTCCGCTTCTGGGTCGTCAAGCGGATGATCCGGGCCAACCCGCTGGTGCTCTTCGCCGGATCGCCGGTCTACAACCTCTACCTGCGCGCGCTGGGCGCGAAGATCGGCCCGGGCGCCCTGGTGCTGTCCCGGTCGGTGCCGGTCTGCACCGACCTGATCGAGATCGGCGCCGGATCGGTCGTCGGCCGGGGCGCGAGTTTCCTCGGCTACCGGGCCGAGGCCGGCTGGATCACCACCGGCCCGGTCCGGCTCGGCCGGAACGTGCAGGTCGGCGAGGGCAGCGTGCTCGACCTCGACACCGTACTCGGCGACGGCGCGCATCTCGGGCACGCCTCGTCGCCGCGTGCCGGGCAGGTGGTACCGGCCGGAGCGCGGTTCCACGGGTCGCCGGCGGTGCCCGGCGGGAGCGGCAACCCGGTGGCGGAGCCCCAGCACTGCTCGGCGGTGCGCCGGGGCGGCTACGGCACCGCCCAGCTCCTCGGCCGGGTAGTGGTCGACACCCAGGTGCTGGTCGTACTCGCCGCCGTGGCCTTCGCGCTGGACATCAGTACGGTCTCCGGGTCGTTCCTGATGTTCGTCGGTGGCATCCTGCTCGGCGCGCTGCTGGTGCTCGCCGTGCCCCGGCTGGCGAACCTCTTCCTCGCCGCCGACCAGGCGTATCCGCTCTACGGCTGGCGGTGGATCTGCTTCCAGACCGTCTCCCGGTTCAGCAACGTCCCGTACTTCAACCTCCTCTTCGGAGACAGCTCGTACGTGATCGGCTACCTCCGGGCGATCGGCTGGCGGTTCCGGCAGGTACGGCAGACCGGCTCGAACTTCGGCTGCGGGCAGCGGCACGACACGCCGTTCCTCTGCGAGGTGCGCGGCGGGGTGCTGGTCTCCGACGGGCTGTCGATGGGCAACGCCCGGTACTCACACACCTCGTTCGCGCTGTCCCGGGTCACCATCGGCGCGGAGAACTTCCTCGGCAACCGGGTCGTCTTCCCGGCCGGGGCGCGGGTCGGCGACAACTGCCTGCTGGCGACGAAGGTGATGGTACCGGTCGACGGCCCCGTCCGGTCCGGCGTCGGGCTGCTGGGCTCCCCGCCGTTCGAGATCCCCCGGTCGGTACGCCGGGACGCCGGCTTCGACGACCTGAGGGCCGGGGACGGGTTCCGCCGCCGGCTGTCCCGGAAGAACCGCTCGAACCTGCGCACCATGGGCTGGTACCTGCTCAGCGGCTGGCTGCTCTTCTACCTCTCGATCCAGACCGTGGTCCGGGTCGAGGGCATCCACGACGGCGCCCGGCCGAACCTGGTCACGTTCAGCGCCGGGCTTCTGCTCGCCCTGCTGCTGATCGTCGGCTACTCGGCCCTGCTGGACTGGCTCTGCCTCGGTTTCCGCCGGCTGCGCCCGTTGCGCTGTTCGATCTACGACCCCCGGTACTGGCGGCACGAGCGCTACTGGAAGCTCACCGGGGTCGGGCACCTCGGCCTGTTCAACGGCACCCCGCTCAAGCCGTTGCTGCTGCGGCTGCACGGCGTACGGGTCGGCCGGCGGGTCTTCGACGACGGCTGCGGGATACCGGAGCGGACCCTGGTGCGGATCGGTGACCACTGCACGCTGAGCGAGGGGTCGACGCTGCACTCCCACTCGCTGGAGGACGGGACGTTCAAGACGGACCGGATCCGGCTCGGTCGCGGCTGTTCGGTCGGCACCGGCGCGCTGGTGCACTACGGCGTCGAGCTGGCCGACGCGGTGGTGGTGGCTCCCGACTCGTTCGTGATGAAGGGCAGCAGCCTGCCGGCCGGCACCGTCTGGCGGGGCAACCCGGCCCGCCAGGTGTCGGGGCCGGGCGCCGCCCCGATCGGCGGTCGGCCGGCGGAGTAGCCGGGACGCTGACCGGCCACGGAGGACGGACCGTGGCCGGCGTCCTGGCCGGAGTCTGGCGTCCTGGCCGGAGTCTGGCGCGGAGCCCTGGTCGGAGCGCGTTTGACAGCCGATACATAACGGTTAAGCTATAACCGTTATGTATCGGCCGGCAGGGCTCGTGCCACGGGTGGCCGGCACCGCCACCAGGGGAGGGACGACCCATGACCGAGCACGCCGTCCGGCCCGCCGCGACCGCCGCGCCGCCGGACGTACCCGGAAGGACCGTGACCGACGGCGGCGGGCGCCGCTCGCTCGCGCCAATCGCCTGGCGACCGCTCGGCGCCGTCGCCGGCCTGGTCGCCGCGTTGCTGCTGGCCACCAATGGCGGCTACGGCTACCACCGCGACGAGCTCTACTTCCTGATGCTCCGTCCCGACTGGGGCTACCGGGACCAGCCGCCGCTCACTCCGGCGATCGCCCGGCTGGCCGACACGCTCTTCGGCGGCTCGCTCTGGGGCCTGCGGGTGCCGGCCACCCTCTTCGTGCTGGCGGCGCTGCTACTGGCCGCCCTGCTCGCCCGGGAACTCGGCGGCGGCGCACTCGCCCAGACCCTGGCCGCGTTCGGCCTGGGCACCGGGGCGACCACGCTGATCTTCGGGCACGTGCTGCTGACCGCCGGCTTCGACCTGGTGGTCTGGCTCGGCATCGTGCTCTGCGCCGCCCGGGCACTGCTGCGCGACCAGCCGCGCTGGTGGCTGGCGGCCGGAGCCGTACTCGGGATCGGGCTCTACAACAAACTGCTCGTGGTGCTGCTGCTGATCGGGCTCGGTGCCGGCCTGCTGGCGGTGGGACCGCGCCGGATCCTGGCCGGTCGCTGGCTCTGGGCAGGCGTCGCACTCGCCCTGCTGATCGGCGCGCCCAACCTGGTCTACCAACTCACCCACGAGCTGCCCCAGGCCGACATGGCCACGGCGCTCGCCGACGACAGGGGTGCCGAGTCGCGGAGCACGTTCGTGCCCTTCCAGTTCCTGCTGATCGGACCACCGCTGGCAGCGGTCTGGATCGCCGGCCTGGTCGGGCTGCTGCGTCGCCGACCGTGGCGACCGGTACGCGCACTCGCCGTGGCGTACCTGGTGGTCTGCGTACTGGTGCTGGTGTCGGGCGGTCAGCACTACTACTCGTACGGGCTGCTCGGCGCGCTCTTCGCCGCCGGCTGTGTGGTGCTGGCCGACTGGCTGCGGCGGGGGCGACGGCGGCTGCGCGCGACCGTGGTCGGCACGGCATACCTGGTCAACGCGTTGGCGAGCGCGGTAATGGCACTGCCGCTGCTCCCGGTCGAGGTGCTCGGGGACTCGCCGGTGCCCGGGATCAACGTCACCGCCGCCGACTCGGTCGGCTGGCCCCGCTACGTCGACCAGGTGGTCCGGGCGTACGACGAACTCCCGCCCGCCGACCGGGCCGCGGCGGTCGTGCTGACCGCCAACTACGGCGAGGCCGGCGCCCTCAGCCGGCTCGGCGCCGACCGGCTTCCCCCGATCTACAGTGGACACAACGAACTGGGCTACTACGGCCCGCCGCCGGAGTCGGCGACGGTGCTGGTGGGAGTCGGGGTGGGCGAGGTGGGCGAACTCCGCCGATACTTCGGCGAGTGCCGGATCGCCGGACGGCTCGACAACGGAGTCGGGGTCGACAACGAGGAGCAGGGCGTGCCGATCGTGGTGTGCCAGGACCGCCGGCTGGCCTGGGCCGAGCTGTGGCCCCGGATCCGGCACTTCGACTGACCGTGAGCATGGCGGGGTCGGTTCGTCGGTGCTGAGCTGATCTGCCGGCAGTAGTGGGTGTGACCCTTGGCCTGACTGGCCTCGTGCCTTCGAGCTGACGTGTCCGCCCGCTGCTGCCGGCGCCGGCCCGGGGCTGACACGGGACAGTGCCCCGGCGGCCGTTCTGGTTTGATACGGCGGTAGCGGTGCGGATGGCACCGCACCGTCACGTGCCGGTCGTTTGTCGCGAAATCATCCCGTCCCGAGGGCAACCGATGACCGGCAGGCTGCGTCGTGTCAGATGTCGGTCCGGGATTAGGACAGTGAGGGGTACCGGTGCGAAGGCGACTACCGAACCTTTTTCCACCTCCCCTTGCGGTCCGCAGTGGCCGCAGGTGGAGGCTGGGACGCGCGCGCCACGCTGTCCAGGTTGGAATAGGTTGGCTGCTGCGCTCGTGCGTGCTCGTGGTGCTCGTCGGTGCGGGCGCCGCCTGCAGCGAGTCCGATCCGGAGGCCCAGACCCCCGGTCTGGCGGCCCGGGGCACCACCATGACCACGGCGAAGCCGGCCCGGCAGGATCTCGACAACCGGGTCAGCCTGGCCGGCAAGGTCACCATGAACCCGGTATTCGGGGTGGTGGCCCCGGTCGCCGGGCAGATCCGCTACCGCGACATCGAGCCGCCGGAGAGCCCGCCGAGCAAGGCGACGCGGGTGGCCAGCATCTGGGCGAAGGGCAGATCCCACCGGGTCGACGTACCGGCCGGTGCCGTCTTCGCCGGCCGGCTGGTGGACGACCGGTCCACCGTCGCCGCCGGGATGCCGGTGGTGTCGGCGAAGCGGATCGGGTACGCGCTGGTCGCGGAGATCGACGGGGCTCAGGCGTACCAGATCTCGGACTCGCTGGCGACCGTGCAGGCCCAGATCAAGAACGGCCCCGGCCCGTTCGCCTGCAAAGTCCTCGGCACCATCGCCGCGCTGCCGGCCGGGACGATCCCGGACCCGCCGGCACCGGAACCGTCAACCGGCCCGTCGACCGGCCCCGGGGCGCCCCCGGTCGTGCCGGTCGGCCCGCCACCGGATCCCCGGCAGCCGGTCGAGCCGTCCGAGCCGACCGGCATGCGGGTGGTCTGCACGGCGCCGTCCAACGTCAAACTGATCAACGGTGCCACCGCCACCCTCGAGGTGGTCACCGCCCGGGCCAGGAACGCGCTGGTGCTCCCGGTCGAGGCGGTTGCCGGCGGTCAGGGCCGCGGCAAGGTGGACGTGGTCGGCCCGGACGGCAACCGGGAGACCCGGGACGTGGTGCTCGGGCTCAGCGACGGCAAGGTCGTGCAGATCACGTCCGGGCTGACCGGTGAGGAGACGGTCGCCGTACCCGGCCCCGACCTGCCGCCGGCCAAACCGGCGCAGCCGGGTGGCCCCGCCGACCCGATGGGCGGGAAATGACGGCGCTGCTGGAGCTGCACGGCATCACCAAGACGCTGAAGGGACAGCAAACGCCACGGACCATCCTCGACGGCGTCGACCTGACCGTCGAGAGTGGAGAGAGCGTGGCGATCCTCGGCCGGTCCGGCTCCGGCAAGAGCACCCTGCTCAGCCTGATCGGCCTCTTCGACCGCCCGGACGGCGGTCGCTACCTGCTCGGTGGCCGGGACATCACCCGGCTGCCCGAACGCCGGGCCGCGGCCCTGCGCAGCGCCGAGTTCGGCTTCGTCTTCCAGCGGTTCTTCCTGCTGGGGCACCTCACCGCCGCGCAGAACGTGGCGATGGCCCTGGTCAACGGGCAGGGCTGGCTGTCCCGCGGCAAGCGCCGGGCCCGCACCATGGCCGCACTCGACCAGGTCGGCATCGCCCACCTCGCGAAGCACCGTCCGGCCCGGCTCTCCGGCGGCGAACAGCAGCGGGTGGCGGTGGCCCGGGCCCTGGTCCGGGAACCACGTCTGCTGCTGGCCGACGAGCCGACCGGCGCGCTGGACACCGAGACCGGCAACCTGGTGATCGAGGTGATGCGCTCGGCCACCGAACGGGGCTGCGGGCTGATCCTGGTCACCCACGACCGGGACCACGCCAACAAGATGCGCCGGGTGTTGCGGCTCAGCGACGGGGTGCTCAACCCCGTGCCCACCACCCCGGACGAGGGGTGGACGCCGGAGTCCGCCACGCCCGGGTCCGCCACGCCCTGGACCGATCCGGCCGCCGCGACGCAGGCCGCCCCGTCCGGGACCGCTCCGATCGGCGAGTTGGACGGGGCGACCCGGTGATCCGGCTCTCCGGGCGGTTCCGGTCCGCGCTGATCATCGGCGTCCAGGGCATCCGGGCCCGCAAGATGCGTACCTTCCTGTCGATGGTCAGCCTCTTCCTCGGCGTACTGGCCGTGGTGGTGGTGCAGGCCGGAGCCGAGACCCTCGAACGGGCCCAACTGGCCAACCTCGCGCTACAGGTGGGCAAGGACGGCACCCGCCAGGCGTACCTGCCGGCAAGTCCGGAGAGCGTCCAGGTCAGCACGGACACCCTGGCGAACCGGCCGGACGCGGTGGCGATCTCCACCCGGCGGGCGGTCGTCGGCGAGCCGGGAGTTGCCCCGATCAACCCCGGCGGAGCCCCGTTCGACCAGCCCGGCGGCTACGGTGGCCCGGGCGGCCCGATGTACTGCGACCAGTACGGCTGCCGGCCGATCTTGCCCGGCGGTGACGCGGGGACACCCGTACCGGGTCAGGCGATCGAGCTGACCCTGAACACGCTGACCGGCGACATCCGCCAGTTCAAGCCGTTCCGGAGGGTCTCCGGGCAGTGGCTGGACTTCACCTCGGCGCCGTCCCTGGCGCCCCGGCTGGTGCTCAATCTGGAGGCGGCGAAGGGCTTCAACCGGTACCAGGTACCGGCCGAGATGCGCATCGACGGGGCGACCGCCAACCCGACGCCCCGGATCGTCGGCGTGGTCGACGACGGCAACCCGCAACCGGTCGCCTACTCCCGGGCGGACGAACTGGCGAACTGGTTGTCCCCGGCGACCGGCCCCAGCGAATTCGGTCCCGGACTCCAGGTGATGATGGCTCCGACGGCGGGCGAGCTGGAACGGCTGCTGGTGCTCCGGCTGACCGCGACCGGAATACCGGCGGACCAGATCCACTTCGAGACGATCCAGGCCCGCAAGGAGATCGCCCGGGACCTGGCGTTGATCCGCTGGATCTTCCTCGGCATGGCGAGCCTGGTCCTGCTGATCGGGGTCGCCGGCATCCTCAACGTCGGGCTGGCGACCGTGGGGGAACGGGTCGAGGAGTTCGCGCTGCGCCGGGCGGTCGGCACCTCGCGGCTGCTGCTGGCCGGCATCGTCCTCGCCGAGACCCTGCTCACCGGCCTGCTCACCGCGGCCGCCGCGATCGGGGCGTCCGCGCTCGCCCTGAGCGTGGCCGGTACCCTCTTCGCCGACCAGGCGCCGTTCCTCGAAGACATGGTGTTCCCGTGGCGCGCGGGAGTCGCCGGCGTCGTCGCCGGCCTGGTGGCCGGGCTGCTCGGCGGACTCATCCCGGCCATCCGGGCCGCCCGCATCCCGATCGCGACCGTCATGCGCGCCTGACCGGCTGTACCCCCTTCGGCCCGTCCGACCCGATCTCGTCCGTCGCGCGCCGCCGTGTCGGCTTCTGCGCGCCGCCCGAGGAAGTGGCCGGGAGATACCTTCCGGTCGGCCGCATGCTTGGCGACCGGCCGGGAACGGCACACGCACCGGCACCGGGTCATCCGGGCCGGCTCGGCGGGACGACTCGGCAGCGAGGGTGGTGGGGGATGAGCGCGAAGAGGCGACCGGTGGACGAGGACCCGGGCGGGCAGCTCCAGCCGGACGACGCGGACGGCGTTCCGGCCGCCCTGGACGGGCAGAACCGTGGTCCGCAGTCGGTCGGGCCGTGGGGGACCACCGGCGGCACCGAGGATCGGGACGCCCCGTGGGGCGCCGCCGAGGACTCACCGCTGGACGAGGGTAGCGAGGAGGCCGGCCTGCCACCCGCGCGACGCGGCGAACGGCGGGCCGACGCGCAGCCGCCCCAACCGTGGGCGCAGGGCGCCGGCAAACACGGGTTCGGCCCGGTCGAGCCGACCCGTACCCCGGAGGCGGGACCGGGCGGCGCCCCGTCCGATCCCGCGCCGGGACGCCGGTTGTTTCCCGACGACACCGCGCTCGACGACCTCCGCAACAACCCGCTGGAGGAGCAGACCGGCATGCACTCCGAAGGCGTCAGCCGGCACGAGTAAGCGCGTCACCCCCTGGACGTGGCACCCCGACCGCCGCGCTCGACCGGAGGATCAGGGCGTGGCCGAGGGATCGGCGAGCGCCAGGGCCTGGCTGGGGCAGATGCGGATCGCCTCGCGTACCCGGCCGATCGTCTCCGCGTCCTCCGGGGCGCTCCGGAGGACGATCACGGTGCCGTCGTCGTCGCGCTGGTCGAACACCGTGGGCTCGGTGAGTACGCACTGGCCGGCGCCGACGCAGCGGTCCAGATCAGCCGTTATCCGCATCGCGTCTCCTACCAGGTGACCGGGAGGGAGTGCAGGCCGTAGACGGTGGAGTCGTCCTTGAACGACAGCTCGTCGGTCGGCGCGGCCAGCCTGAGGCCGGGAATGCGGGTGAAGAGGGTGTCGAAGACGATCTGGAGTTCGACCCGGGCGAGATTCTGTCCCAGGCACTGGTGGGCGCCGAAGCCGAACGCGATGTGGTGGCGGGCGGCGCGTTCGATGTCGAAGGTGTCGCCGTCGGTGAACGCGGCCGGGTCGCGGTTCGCCACGTTGCCGAGCGTGACGACGCCCTCGCCGGCGCGGATCAGTACCCCGCCGATCTCGACGTCCTGCACCGCGATCCGGGAGGTGACGTACTCGGCGATCGTGAAGTACCGGAGCAGTTCCTCGACGATCTGCGGCGTACTGGCCGGGTCTCTCCGCAGCGCGGCCAGCGCCTCCGGCCGCTCCAGCAGCGTCATCGTGCCGAGGGAGATCATGTTCCCGGTGGTCTCGTGCCCGGCCAGCAGCAGCAGGAACCCCAGACCGGCCAGATCCTCGTGATCGGCCCCCTTGGCCAGTTGCCGGCTCAGCAGGTCGTCCCCGGGCGTCTTCGCCTTCTCCGCGATCAGCGTGGCCATGTAGTCGCGGATCTCCTTGGCCGCGGCGAAGCGCTCCTGGGCCGGGGTCGACCGGAGCAGCAGGTTGGCCGAGCGGTCCTGGAAGAAGTCGTGGTCGGCGTACGGCACGCCGAGCAGTTCGCAGATGACCAGGGACGGCACCGGCAGGGCCAGCGCCGCAACGAGGTCGGCCGGACGTGGCCCGGCGAGGACGGCGTCGACGCAGTCGTCGACGATCTGCTGGATGCGCGGGCGCAGCGCGTTCATCCGCTTGATGGTGAACTCGCCGACGACGGCGCGGCGGGCCTCACCGTGCTCCGGCGGGTCGAGCCCGATCAGCAGCGGCCGCTCGTCGGCACGGCGCTGCTGACCGGG
This sequence comes from Plantactinospora sp. ZYX-F-223, assembly GCF_039649625.1. Classification (NCBI taxonomy): domain Bacteria; kingdom Bacillati; phylum Actinomycetota; class Actinomycetes; order Micromonosporales; family Micromonosporaceae; genus Plantactinospora; species Plantactinospora sp. ZYX-F-223. Next base: position 296,045 of record NZ_JBDJAV010000003.1, read on the forward strand.
GGGCTGCAACGGATATCCCTCGCGATAGCGGTCGGAGCTGAACCGTGGATCTGTGAGCATGGTGCGGATGTCTTCGAGGCGGCTCAGCGCCCATGCGGTGGAGCCGTCCGGGAGGGTCACCCGGGCCACCGGCTCCTCCCGTTGCAGCCGCAGGTGTTCGGCGGGTGGCGCGTACGGGCAGGTGCGCTTGAGGGGAAGTACCGGAGAAGCGGCCATCGTGTCCTCTCCCATCGCCAGGGATGATCAAGCATACGAAGTTGCTCTCGCCGAACCGAGCGTACCGTCATCCGGAAGTCCCGCCGTCCACGTTGGTGGCCCGGCGCCGCCGGTCCGGCTCAGCCGGCTCCGGTCATGGTGACGACGAGGTTGCCGTACTTGCCGCGGTCCAGGTGGCGGTGCGCCTGTGTGATCCGCTCCAGCGGGTAGCGGTCCGCGATGACCGGCCGGAGCGTGCCGGCCTCCGCCAGCTCCCGCACGAGCTGCAGGTCGCGAGCCTTGTCCGCCGCCTTCCGCAGCCCGGTGAACGCGACGACCGCCTTCTTCCTGCCGAACGCCGCGGTCCACGGCATCTGGACCAGCAGGCCCAGCGACGGCACCGGGCTCAGATAGCGTCCGGCGGGGTTGAGCACCCGGCGGCAGCGCCCGAACGAACTGGTGCCGGCCACGTCGAAGACGACGTCGTAGGTCTGGCCGGCGCGGGTGAAGTCCTCCCTGGTGTAGTCGAGGACCGTGTCGGCGCCGAGCTCGCGTACCAGGTCGAGGTGGGGTGTGCTGCACACCCCGGTGACCCGGGCGCCGAAGTGCCGGCCGAGTTGCACGGCCGCGCTGCCGACACTTCCGGAGGCGCCATTGACCAGGAGCGTCTGGCCGGGGCGCAGTCGGGCCCGGTCCCGCAGGAACGCCAGCGCGGTGCCGTCGGCCAGGGCGACCGCCTCGGCGAAGTCGAGATTGGCCGGCTTGGGCGCGAGGGCACCGTCCTGGTGGACGCGGACGTACTCGGCGTGCGCGCCGAAGTCGGGCCCGGTGATCCCGACGACCTCGTCGCCGACCCGCAGCCGGGTCACGCCCGGCCCGACCGCCTCGACCACACCGGCGAACTCGGAGCCCAACACCGTCCACTTCGGCCGGCGGAGCCCGAAGAAGAGCCGGGAGAAGCCCGGCGAGCCGCGCCGGGCGGTGCCGTCGGTCACGCTGACCGTCGCGGCGTACACCCGGACGAGGACGTCCTCCTCGCCGGGAACGGGTGTCGGGACCTCCTCGACCCGGACGAGGTCGGCGGGACCGTACGTCCGGTACACGGCTGCTCTCATGGCTGCTTACCTCCGGTGTCGGGGTACTGGAAGACCTCTTCGAGCGGCACCGCGAAGACGTGGGCGATCTGGAACGCCATCTCCAGTGACGGCGAGTAGCGGCCCTGCTCGATCGCGATGATCGTCTGGCGGGTCACCCCGATCCGCTCGGCGAGCTGGGCCTGCGTCATTTCGCCGGCGGCGAAGCGCAGGGCGCGGATCGAGTTGGTGACCCTGGTGGGCTTGACCACGGCTACATGCCCCTGCGGTAGGCGCGGAGCTTGACCACCGACCCGACCACCGCGGAGGCGACGAAGCCGAGGTAGAGCACGTTCGCGATCCAGAAGTGCTCGGCCTCGAACAGCGCCAGGCCGAGCGCCGCGAGCGCGGCGGCCATCAGCAGCCGCTGCCCGATGCGGTCGCCGAGCCAGTGGATCTCCCTGTCCCGGACGTCGCCGGAGTGGCTCTCGCTCGGGCGGGCGATCTCGACCGCGATGCGGACCACCATCGACGCCACGATCGAGACGCCGATGGCCAGCAGCAGCGTCGACACGTATGTCACCGCGGACACCGGTGTGCCGGCCAGCCGGCCCAGCACCACCGCGAGATAGCCGAGATAGACGGTCACCGCGACCACCAGGTCGACCCAGGTGCCCTTCTCCTCGTACGACATCCTCGCCACCTTCGAGAGGTAAAGAATCTTTGACATGTCGAAGAGTAAAGAACGGCAGACACCATGTCAAGCTTTCTAGACACGACGGGATCGGGTGCACGGCTCCCCGGCCCGCCGGTGCGTCAGCTTTCGGCGGGCAGTAACCGCAGCCGGCTCGCGGCGTCACCCCAGATCGAGTACCCGTCGACGTACGGCCGCAGCAGCGCCGTCAGTTCCGGATCCCCTCGGCCGTTGAGGTCGTCCGAGGCGATCCGTCGAGCCGTCCCGGCGAGGAAGTCGGCGACCTGCACCCGGGGATCGAGATGCGACTCGGCGAACCTCAGGCCGGTCAACCGGCCGCTCGGGGCGTACCGGAGCAACGCCGGGTCCGGCTTGCCGAACAGTTCCCGCAACTGCGCCACGGACTCGGCGGTCAGCGCGGTCTGGATGTCGTGGACGATCGACACCGGACGGTCCGCCACGCTCCAGTACGAGACCGCCCGGACCAGTGCCGGCAGGATCGGGTTGAGCGCCGGAACCGCCCTCGGATCGGCGTGCAACCGTGCCACCAGAGACTCCAACCGTGGCCGGGCCGCCCTGAGCGGCTCGAGGATCTCGCCGACCGGCCCTGCCGGACCACTCGCCCCGACCACCTCGACCAGCTCGAAGAACGAGTCGACCGAGACCCGTACGCCGCGCCGGTTCCTCGGCCGCAGCAGATAGTTGAACGAGCCCAGCAGCGCGGTCCAGCGCTGCGGTCCGAGCGCGGCCGGACCCTCCCGGTGCAGGGCACGCGCCAGGGCCGTCGCCCGGTGGCCCTGGTGCAGCCCGAGGCTCGCCTCGTAGCCGAGGTCGTCGACCAGCAGGTTGACGAGCTTGCCGACGACGAAGAACGTCTTCTCGGTCAGGTGCACCCGGGCGTACCCGGACAGCGGCCCCTCGGCACCGAGCAACCAGACGAGCACCGGGCGGTGCTTCTCCCGCAGCAGGTGACCGGCCTTGTATTCGGTGGCCGGCGAGCGGATCCGGTCCCGCAACTCCAGGACACAGGTCGTCGCCGTCTCGGTGTCCAGTTCCGTGCTGGCGTGCGCGAAGACGTCGGTCACCCCGCCGACCAGCCGTTCGCCCTCCGAGCCGGATTCGTCGCAGGCGATCTCAAGGGGTTGGTCGGCCGTGTCTGACCCTGCCATCCGGCCTCTCCGTCCCGGTCGTTCCGCCCGGCCACCCGACCCCGCGCCGGTCGACTCGCCCAGCTCGCGCAGATCCAGCCTGCTGACCCGGGCCGAGTCCGGCAAGCGGAATTTCAGGCCGGCACCGCGACCGCCGGCGGCCGCACCGGTCACGGACGGGCCCGGCCCGCGACCGCCGGCGCTCGTCCCGTCGGCCGGCGGCCATCCGGCTCCGCCACCGCGCGGCCTGCCGGCCCATCCCGCCGCGCCCCACCGGGGCGGGCCGCCGCGACACCTCTCTCACCGGAGGGCCGTCGCTGGTCGACCCGAGCCATCGACTTTGGTTCAGATGAATTCGCCCAACGGCCGTTCCGGTCACCGGCACCCACCCGGAACCGTGGCATGGGAAGGCGCGCCGCCCGGCCCGAGACGTGCACCCGGGTCCTCCCGGTGCGGTGACAGTCCCGGGGCCGAGCAGCGTGGAAGCCGCGATGGCGAGCAGCGAGGAGCCGCAGATGCCCGACCCCCGAGTCGTTCCGGCCGATGTCCCGGCGACACCAGCCGGCCCGGACACGAGCGTCCCGGGCCCGCCCCCGTCCCGGTGGCGCCGGATCGGCCCGGTCGTCGCGCTCTGGCTGCTCGCCCCGTGGGCGGCGGAGTGCGCGTGGGGCGGCTTCACCGTCGACGACTACCCGCTGGTCCTGGTCTTCCTGGGGCCGCTCTACGGCTCGGCCGCGCTGCTCATCCGGGAGACCGCCCGGCGGACCGGTGGCGGGTGGCCGGCGATCGTGCTGCTCGGCGCGGCGTTCGGGATGATCCAGGCCGGGCTGGTCGACCAGTCGCTGTTCAACGACGCCTTCCTGGACGACACCGAGTTCGCCGACGCGGCCGCCGCCGCGCGGGCGACGATGGTACCGGGGCTCGGGTTCAGCGCCCAGAACGCGCTCGGGTATCTCGGCGGGCACGTCGTACTGAGCATCTGCGTTCCGATCGTGATCGTAGAGTCGTTCGTCCGGCCGGCCCGGCGCGCCGAGCCGTGGCTGGGCCGGTTCGGTCTGCTGGTCGCCGGGGTCCTCTACCTGCTCGGCAGCCTGCTGGTCTTCTCCGACGACGGCGGCCGGAAGGGCTTTTTGGCCAGCCCGCTCCAGCTGTCGTTCGCGGCGTTGACGGCGCTCGCCCTGACCGGCGCCGCGCTGCTGCCCAGGTGGCGGCGCGGACGTCGACCGGGCGGGCCCAACGCCCCGGCGGTCGCCCGAGCGCCGCATCCGATCTGGGCCGGGCTGGTGGTGTCCGGTGCCCGGCTCGCCGCCGACCCGGTGCCGAACTGGATCGGCGTCGCGATCGGAGCGGCGGCCAGTACGGTCGCCGCAGTGCTGATCGTGCGGTGGTCCCGGCGTACCGGCTGGGGGCAGCGGCATGTCCTGGCCGCCTGGGGGGCCGGGCTGGTGGTGGCGGCGGCCGGGGCGTACGTGGTACCAAGCTACGCCGCCGCGTCGCCGACCCAGGCACTGGTCGCCGACCTCACGGTCAGTCTGCTCACGCTCGCGCTGCTCGGCGGGGCCTTCTGGCGGCTGCGTGCCGAACGGCCCGGCACGTCCGCACCGTTGCCCGGCAGTGCCTCAGCGGGGTAGCGGCCGGTTGGTGTAGACGGTGATGCCGTAGCCGGTGCCGTGCCGGACCCAGCCCACCGCGTCGTAGAAGGCGGTGGTGCCGGCGACCTGCGGGACGGTCAGCAGCCACGCCGGCCGGTCACCGGTCAGCGTGGCCAGCAGCCGCCGGCCGAGCCCGCCCCTCCGGACCGCCGGATGGACGGCCAGCTCGGCGACCTCCAGCCAGTCGGCGAGCGTCTCGGCGGCCGGTCCGAGCAGCCGGCGTACCTGCCCGTAGGCGCGGTCGCCGGGGAACGGCGTCGGGGTGGTCAGCCCGACCGCGAACCCGGGAACGGCCCGGTCCGGGCGACCGGTTCCGACGGTCCCGCCGTCGTCGGCCAGGACGGCGGCGAAGCCCGGCTTCCCGGCCCAGTCGGTCAGCAGCTCACCGAACCGGGCGGCCCGCTCGGGGGAGTCGTTCCACGGCGGCGCGCAGAACACCGCCGCGTACGTCTCGACCAGCCGGTCGTGCAGGGCGAGCGCCTCCGGCCCGGTCAGCCGCCGCAGTGCGGGTACACCGGTGCGCTCCGGTCGGGTCACCCGGCCGACCGGTGGGCCCGGACCAGGATGTCGATCGCCGCCCGGTCGGCGTCGACGACCGGGCGGCGTACCCGCTCGGCCCGGTCCACCGACGGGCCCGGCAGCCGGGCCGTGATCCCCTCCGGGCTGTACAGCACGGCCGGGTCCTGCGGCCCGCCGACGCCGTGCCGCAGATTCTCCACGTCGTGCCCGACCACCAGCAGCACCCCGCCCGGGGCGAGGGCCCGGGCGGCCCGGTCCAGCACGGTGCCGAGCTGCTCGGACGGCAGTTGCAGGTACGCCACCAGCACCAGGTCGAACCGGTCCGGCTCCGGAACGTGGTCGAGCAGATCCGCGATGACCCACTCCACCTCGACGCCCGCCGCCTCGGCGAGGGTGCGTCCCTTGGCGATCGCGACGGCGGAGAAGTCCACGGCGCTGACCTGCCAGCCCCGGCTGGCCAGCCAGATCGCGTTGCGGCCCTCACCGGCGGCGAGGTCGACGGCCGGCCCCGGTGGCAGATTGGCCAGCTCGGCGTCGACGAACCGGTTGGGTTCGGCGCTCCAGAGCAGCTCCGTCGCGGCGTAGCGGCGGTCCCAGTCCGAGGCGTCCACGATCCGGCAGCCTACCCGCCGCCGGTGACGCTCCGAGCCGGATCGTCGATCAGGTCTTCCGGAGAGCCCGACCGGACGGGGCCGCCCGAAGCCGGAGGTGAGCACGGGGGCGCCTTCCCAGACATTCGCGGCCATGAAGCAGAACATTCAGCAGCCTAGATCGGAAGGAGGTTTACAGCTTTGAAAAGTTTCGATAGCTTGACCATAACTTTCGGTTCGGCGGCCAAAAGTTGCCAGGAGACAGTTCGGGCGAGGTCGCGGCGCTCTGCGACTCCTCGCCGGCCCCGTCGCTTTGGCCTGCGCCGGGTAGACCGATGGGAGATCCATGCTGGACATGCGATTCCTCCGCGCCGGCCCCGGCCCGGTCGAACCCCGACCGGCCGTCACATCGCCACCGCCGTACCGCCGCCGGCGGGGACGGCGCCCCGGCCTGCGCCTGCTGCCGAGACCGGCCCGCTGTCGAAGAGGGGCCCGGTGTTGAGGAGGATCGGAACAATGGGTAAGCACAGCATCGACCGCCGCGCATTCCTGCGCGGGCTCGCCGGCACCACCGTCGCGGTCGGCGCCGCGACCCTGACCGAGGTGCCGGCCGTGGCCGCCCCGGACGGTCGGGGCGGCGGCGGTCGGCTCATCCCGAAGGAACGGACCGGCATCCAGCTCTACAGCGTGCGTGACAAGATCGCCGAGTACGGCTTCGCCCGGGTCTTCGAGGAACTGTCCCGGATCGGCTACCGCGAGGTCGAGTTCGCCGGTTACACCCAGGGCAGCGCGGGCGCCATCACCCCGCAGCAGATCCGGCGGCTGCTCGACTGCAACGGGTTGCGCGCCTCCGGCAGCCACCGGGGGCTGGGCGACTTCCGGAACAACCTCGACCAGGAACTGGACATCGCCCGTACCCTCGGCATGCGCTACCTCGGCACCGCGCAGGCACCGACCGAGGACCGCACGGTCGACGGTTACAAGGCGGCGGCCGAGGAGTTCAACGGCTGGGGTGCGCGGGCCGCCCGTTGGGGCATCACCATGTACCAGCACAACCACACCATCGAGTTCAGTTTCGCCACCGACCAGCCGTCGGTGCGCCTGTACGACGTCTTTCTGGAGCACACCGACCCCCGAGTGGTGGCGCTGGAGATGGACATCCTGTGGGCGTACGGCGGGGCGCGCAAGTACCCCGGGTTCCGGCCGATCGACTACGTGAACGCCCACCCGCACCGCTATCCGCTCTTCCACGTCAAGGACGGGGTACCGCTGCCGGACCCGCAGCAGGGCAACTCGTACGCGGACGTGGAGTTCGGGCTCGGCGAGATCCCGTTCGCCGAGTTCTTCGCGGCGCTGCGCGGGCACGGCCGGCACGGATACCTCTGGGAGCAGGACACCGCGCCGGCCGTACAGCCGAATCCGCCCGGCTCGCTCGGTGCGGCCGAACGCAGCTACCGGCGCATGCGTGCGCTGCGGAGGAAGCGCTGAGCGAGTTGGTGGACGCCACCGGGGTCGGTGCGCCGCACCGGCTCCGGCGGGTCCGGCTCCGGCGGTCGATCCGGTCGGGGCGACGGACCGGGCTGGCGCGGTGCCGGGCCGAGCTGACCGGGGGATGACCCTCGTGGCCCCGGCTCAGATCGATGCCCGGGGCAGAAGGGCGTAGACGTCGCCGGATCGACCCAGCGGGCGGAAGCGTTCGAGCAGTCCTGTCAGGTCGGCGGCGTCCAGCCAGCGCTCGCTGGCGAACCGCATCGTCTCGATGGGCGAGTAGTTGTAGCGGTACCCGCCGGCCGTCGTACCCAGCCGGTCCACGATGTCGAGTGCGGTGAGCGCGGCATCGTGTGCCGACGGGAGGTACTCGAACGACAGCGCGGGCAACGGTCGGCTGAGCCCGGCGAGCACGTTCGGCTCGAATCCCTCGACGTCGATCTTGCAGAACGCCGGTACCCCGTACGCCGCGATGAGCTCGTCGAGGGTCGTCACGTCGACCTTCACCGCGCGGTCCCAGCGCACCTGCTCGAAGCTGCGGTCCCTCGTCACCGACCGGATCCAGTCCGCCGACATCGTCGAGACCGTCGGGGTGGCGGTGGAGAGTGCCATCGTCGCCCGACCCGGTCGAGCGCCGAGCGCCGCCGGCACGATGCTGACCCTCCGGTCCCGCCGGAAGCCCCAGCGCAGGACGCGCAGGCAGTCCGGCTGCGGCTCGACGGCGACAACCCGGGCGCCCAGCCGCCGCCAGATGCGTACCCGACCGCCCACGTGCGCCCCGATGTCGAATCCGACATCCCCGGCCGGAGGAACTGGCCGTAGAGTCGTGCGGCCCGGCGCTGGGTGACCGGTCGGCAGTGGTAGAGCAGCAGGGACCGGGCGATACCTCTGGCCCGGGTGAACATGGTCTCAACGTAACAGCGGCGATTGCTCCCCGCCCGCCGACGGGACGCCGGTCAGGCCCAGGTGAGGCGCTGGCGCAGCAGCGACTGCTCGGCGGGGTTGGCGGTCAGTGCCAGGGCGCGCTCGTCGGCGGCGCGGGCCTCGTCCGGACGGCCCAGGTCGCGCAGCAACTCGGCCCGGGTGCCGTGCGGCAGGTGGTAGCCGTCCAGCGGGCCTGCGCGGGGTCGGCGGCGCTCGGCAGGTACGCCTCGTTGAACAGCAGGTACACCACGGCCAGGACCTCGGCGAGGCGCTCGCCGAGCTCGTCGTCGGCCGGAATCCGGTACGGGATGCCCGCGTCGGCGATCTTGCGTTTCGCCCGGGTGATCCGCTGGCCCACCGAGGCAGCGCCGCCGGCTTTCGGTTGGGGTGATGATCGCGGGTTCGGTAGGGTGGGAGCCGGTGTGCCGGGAAGTCTGGTCGGCGGTTCATTCGTCGACCCCACCGGAGGCACCGTGATGGCCACCCCTGGCAGCCGCATGCCGAGCCTGTTCTCCCGGGGGAGTTGGCCCGAGGTCCGCCGGGTCGGCGACATCCTGCGTACCGAGACCGTCGGCGGGGTGTTGCTGCTGATCGCCGCCGTACTCGCGCTGGCCTGGGCGAATTCGCCGTGGTCCGAGGCGTACCGGTCACTCGGCGACTTCACGATCGGCCCGGCCGCCCTGCACCTGGACCTCTCCCTGGCGACCTGGGCGGCCGACGGCCTGCTGGCGATCTTCTTCTTCGTCGCCGGGCTGGAGCTCAAACGCGAGTTCGTCGCCGGGGACCTGCGGGAACCCCGCCGGGCGATGCTGCCGGTCGCGGCCGCCCTCGGCGGCATGACGGTGCCGGCCCTGATCTACACGGCGTTCAACCTCCGGGCCGGGGACGGGGCGCTGGCCGGTTGGGCGATCCCGACCGCCACCGACATCGCGTTCGCCCTCGCCGTACTCGGGGTGATCAACACCCACCTGCCGGCGGCGATGCGCACGTTCCTGCTCACCCTCGCGGTCGTCGACGACCTGCTGGCAATCGTGATCATCGCGGTGTTCTACACCAGCGCCCTGCACTTCGGCTGGCTGCTGCTGGCGCTGGTCCCGCTGGCACTCTTCGGCCTGCTGGTCCAGCGGCGGGTGCGGTCCTGGTGGCTGCTGCTGCCGCTGGCCGCGGTGACCTGGGCGCTGGTGCACGCCTCCGGGGTGCACGCTACGGTCGCCGGGGTCGCGCTCGCGTTCACCGTGCCGGTGTCCCGGCGCACGCCGGGGCCCGGCCCGGGGCTGGCCGAGCACTTCGAGCACCGGTTCCGGCCGCTGTCCGCCGGGGTCGCGGTGCCGGTCTTCGCGTTCTTCGCCGCCGGGGTGTCGGTGGTCGGCGCGGGCGGCCTGGGTGCGTCGCTCACCGACTCGGTCGCCGTCGGGGTGGTGGTCGGGCTGGTCGTGGGCAAGGCCGTCGGGGTCTTCGGGGCGACCTGGCTGGTGCAGCGGTTCACCCGGGCCCGGCTCGCCGAAGGACTCGGCTGGTGGGACGTGTTCGGGCTGGCGCTGCTGGCCGGGATCGGCTTCACCGTGTCACTGCTGATCGGCGAGCTGGCGTTCGGTGCCGGCAGCGAACGCGACGACCACACCAAGATCGGCGTACTGCTCGGCTCGCTGCTATCGGCACTGCTCGCCGCGGTCGTGCTGCGCGCCCGTAACCGGCACTACCAGGGGATCTGCATGGTCGAGGAGCGCGACAGCGACGCCGACGGGGTGCCGGACGTCTACGAGGACGAGGACCAGAGCACTCGGGGATGAGCCGGGTACCGGCTGCTGGTCGGTCTCTGCGACCCGCCGAGCCCGGCCGCCGTCGCCGGTCGGCTCCTCCGGCGGTCCACATCGGCGCGGTACGCTCCGCCGTGGTGTGCCGGGAACGAGCTGACTACGGCGGGAGGTCCGGCGCCAGCGCGGCGGCCAGCCGGTCGAGCCAGGGCGCCGGATCGGCCCCGGCCGGCGGATGCGCGCCGGGCAGGGCCGACCAGTCGACCGTCCAGCCCCGGACCGCCGCCGGCCGCAGCAGGTCCGGGTCGGGGATCCGGCGCAGCAGCGTACGGAGCAACCGGGCCGGCAGGCGTACCCCGGGCAGTTCGGCGAGCAGCACCGCGTCGTAGAGGTCCTTTCCGGCCGACAGCCCGTCGGTCGCCTGGTCGGTGCAGAGCCACTGGAGTTTCCAGGCCAGCGAGAGTTCCGGCGTCGCCGCCCACACCACCGTCGGCGGGTCGGTCCCGTCCCGCCGGGGCACCGCGAGCAGCCGGGGCGGCTCGGGCAGCCGCTCGTCGTACGCGAAATCGAGCTGTACCGTGCCGGAGAGCGCGTCGCCGACCCGCCAGGGCACGAGGAGACGGCTCCCACCGCCGCCCTCCTCGGCGAAGTCGCGGTATCCCGAGTCGTACGAGTAGCCCCGGGTGTTGTCCTCGGTGATCGCGTCCGGGTCGATGCGGAGGTCGTCGCCCGCATCGGGATGCCGGCGCAGCAGTTCGACGACGTCCTGGTGCGGACTGGGCAGCAGCGCGGTCTCCGCGGCCTCGACCCAGTGCAGCCCCTCCGGGGGCAGCCGCGCCGGCAGCCCACCGGTGTCGAAGTCCTCGAACATCCAGGGCTCGTCCGGGGGTACCCCGTGCACCGTCTCCGGCCAGAGCCGGACCGGGTCGAGGCGGTCGATGTAGGGGTGCGGGTGCAGGTCGTCGAGCGGGATCGGTGCGCCCGGCCGGACCACCCAGTCGAGGTCTCCGGGCTCGCGTGCCCGGTCACCCACCCACGACCGCATGGTCATGCTGCCGCGCAGCACCAGGGCATCGCCGCAGGGTGCCGCCGCGACCAGCGCCAGTATGTGATCGAGCACGGCACGCCGGGCCGCCCGCTCGTCGGGCAACCCGACTCCGGCCCTCGCTGGGCTGTCCACGCCGGGCAGGCTACCGGGCCGGTACGACGGGCAGTCCCGCCCGGGCGTAGGCCGCCGGCGAGCGGCGTCAGGCCGGGCGGCGACCCGGCCGGTCGGTCAGGGCGCGGAGCCGGTCGTCGAGGGCGTCGAGATCCGGTACGAACCAGACGTGGTCCGCCTTGTTGGACTCCTCGACCAGGGCGCGCAACGCCGAACTGGTCGCGAGCTGCGCGGAGATGTCGCCGACCACCACCAGCCGCAGCCGGTAGTTGACGAACTTCTGCATGACCTCTCCGGCGAAGCGGGTGCCGAGGGAGAAGAAGCTCGGGTCCAGCCGGCTCGCCGGCACCGCCACCACCGTGGCGCCGAGGAAGGCCGCGCCGATCAGGTCCAGTGCGTCCTGCTCGGTGGCGATCGGCGGGCCGCCCGGGTCGCAGACCAGCACCGACACCCCGGCCCGGTCCTGGATCTCGTCAGGCATCCGCCACCTCCCCGCTGAGCAGGCCGTTGTCGCCGCGCAGCACGGCGTCGAGCAGGTGCAGCAGCTCGGCGGTGGCGGCGGCGTCACCGAGTATCACGATCTTCATTCGGCCTCGTTCCTCGTCGTGGACGGTCTGTACCCGCAGCGGGCGCCCGGGGTCGTGATTGGTGTTCGCCCCGGCGAGCAGGAAGGTGCCGAGCCGGTCGGCTCCGGACCGGTCGATGCCGTCGATCTGCACGATGCTCGACACCTCCACCGCAGCGGGGCCGCCGGGCCGGGTCGGGCCGGTGCCGGTCAGCGCGTCGAGGTCGGCCCGGGCGATCCGGTACTGCTTGCCGATCCGTACCGCCCGGAGCCGGCCCGAGCGGATGTAGCCACGCACGGTCCGGACGTGCAGGCCGAGCCGGTCAGCCACCTGCTCGACCGAATACATCTCGTTACCCATCAGCACCTAACCTACCCACGATAGGGCCTAATAGGGAACTTTGTTGGCACCGTCACTCGTGCGGTGCGTTCCATCGGGTGCTCGGACCGCCGCGCCGACGCCGGTCCGGCGACGGGGAGCCGGGGCGCGGCGCGGCGGCACCCGGGCGTGATGTCGATCGCGGCCGATACCTGCCGGCAACGGGCGGGCAAAACGCGGGAAACTCATGGCCCTTACGTTTCGATGCGACTCATCCACTGAGGCGCGCCTAGGGTTCCGTCGCCCCGGACAGGGGCGGGACTGGTCCGAGAGGCGCAGGCGGGGCCGGCGGCGCGGTCGGCGCCGTTCCACGGCGGGACAAAAGCCCGGGAGACAGCCACACCCGGCTGTTCCCGGCCGGGCGACCTTTCCCGGAGGTGCCCATGGGTTTCGCACACGATCAACATCCGCATGGCCGCTCGGACGACCGTCCGGGTGAGCCCGACCCGCTGCTGCACGACAACTACGGTCCGGAGGCCCGCTACGCGGTGCGGCGGGAGGCGGAGCTGCCGACCACCCGGTGGGAGGCCGAGGTCGAGCGCGGCCTGCGGCTCGGACTGCCCGGCGCCGACTCGATCGTGGACCGCCGGATCCCCACCTTCTCCCGTGGCGAGCTACCGCACTTCGCCGGCATCAACACCTTTCTCAAGGCGCCGTACGTCGAGGACGTCACCACCTGTGGCGAGTACGACGTGGCCGTGCTCGGCGCCCCGTTCGACGGCGGTACGACGTACCGGCCCGGGACCCGGTTCGGTCCGCAGGGCATCCGGAAGATCTCCGCGCTGTACGGGCCGTACAGCTTTGAACTCGGCGTCGACCTGCGTGAGTCGATCACGATCGCCGACCTCGGCGACGTCTTCACCATCCCCGGCAACATCGAGAAGACCTTCGACCAGATCTCCAAGGCGGTCAGCCACGTCTACGCCTCGGGTGCCTTCCCGGTGGTGCTCGGCGGCGACCACTCGATCGGCTACCCGACCGTACGCGGCGTCGCCGAGCACCTGGACGGCAACCTGGGCATCATCCACTTCGACCGGCACGTCGACACCCAGGAGACCGATCTCGACGAGCGGATGCACACCACCCCGTGGTTCCACGCCACCGACATCCCGAACGTGCCGCCGAAGAACCTGGTGCAGATCGGCATCGGCGGCTGGCAGGCGCCCCGGCCCGGGGTGAAGGTAGGCCGGGAGCGCGGCACCACGATCATGACCGTCACCGACTGCGTCGAGATGGGGATCGAGGCCGCCGCCGAGAAGGCCCTGGAGGTCGCCTGGGACGGTGCGGAGGCGGTCTGGCTCTCCTTCGACGTCGACTGCCTCGACGCCGCGTTCGTCCCCGGCACCGGCTGGCCCGAGCCGGGCGGCTTCCTGCCCCGCGAGGTCCTCAAGTTCATCCAACTCATCGCCGAGCGGCCGCTCGCCGGCATCGAGGTGGTCGAGTGCTCCCCGCCGTACGACAACGCGGAGATCACCTCGCTCATCGCCACCCGGGTCATCTGCGACACCCTGGGCTGCCTCGTGCGCGCCGGCCACCTCCCCGGGAGGAAGTCATGAGAAGACGCCCGCTGACCCGGCTGTTGGCGGTGGCCGCCTGCACCGCCCTGCTCGGCGCGACGGCCGGCTGCGGTGCCGGCGGCGACTCCGGCGCCGCCGGGTCGACGACGGTACGCCTCGGCTTCAGCGCCTGGCCGGGCTGGTTCCCCTGGCAGGTCGCCCAGGAGAAGGGGCTGTTCGAGGCGAACGGCGTCGACGTCGAACTGACCTGGTTCGACAGCTACACCGACAGCCTCCAGGCGCTGAGCACCGGCAACCTCGACGCCAACAGCCAGACCCTGAACGACACCCTCACCTCGGTCAGCGGCGGGGCGAAGCAGACCATCGTGCTGGTCAACGACAACTCGACCGGCAACGACCAGATCATCGCGGCGCCCGGCATCGACGACGTGGCCGGGCTGCGCGGCAGGAAGGTCGCGGTGGAGCAGGGCACCGTCGACCACTACCTGCTGCTCCTCGCGCTCGAAAAGGCGGGACTGGCCGAGGAGGACATCACCCTGACCCCGCTGCTGACCGACGCCGCGGCGGCGGCCTTCGTGGCCGGGCAGGTCGACGCGGTCGGGGCGTTCGCGCCGTTCACCACCACCGCGCTGGGCCGGGCGGGGAGCCGGGCCATCGCCACCTCGAAGGACTTCCCGGGGGCGATCCCGGACCACCTCGCCTTCGACAGCGGCTACCTGCGGGACCATCCGGAGCAGGTGCAGAAGGTGGTGCAGACCTGGTTCGACACCCTGGAGTGGATCGCGGCCAACGAGGCCGAGGCGGTAGCGATCATGGCCCGTCGGGGCGGGGTGAGCGAGGCCGACTACCGGACGTACAACGCCGGCACCACGATCTTCACCCGGGAGCAGAACATCGCCGCGTTCACCCCGGGCGGGGACCCGACCCACCTGGACTTCCAGGCCAACCGGATCGCCGAGTTCCTGGTCCGTACCGAGCTGGCTCCGGGCAAGCCGTCGCTGGACGGGTTGCTCGATTCGACGTTCGTGCGCGCGGTGACCTGATGGAGCGCCTGGTCAGCCCCGACATCCCCGAGCGGACGACGGCACAGCGCCCGCCGACCGCCCGGCAACTCTTCGGATCGCTGCCCCGGCGGCGCCCGGCCCGGCCGCCGGGCAGGGTGCTGGCGTTGCGTACGCCGCTGTCGGGCCGGACCCGAACCGTCCTGGTGCTCGCCTCGGTCGCGCTGCCGCTGCTGACCTGGCTGCTGCTCGGCGCGACCGGGGCGGTCGACCCCCGGTTCCTGCCACCGCCGGGTGCGGTCTGGTCGGCCGGGGTCGAGATGGCCGGCACTGGGGAGCTGTTCACCGACGCCTGGGCCACCGTCCGGCGGATCCTCTACGGGTACGGGCTCGGCGTGGCCGTGGCGGTACCGCTCGGGGTGGCGATGGGCAGTTTCGCGGCGGCCCGGTCCGCCCTGGAGCCGGTCAGCGGACTGCTGCGCTATCTGCCGGCGGCGGCGTTCACCCCGTTGCTGCTGATCTGGCTCGGCATCGGCGAGGCGCCGAAGATCGCGCTGATCTTCATCGGCACCGTCTTCTTCAACATGCTGATGGTCGCCGACGCGGTCCGGCAGGTGCCGATCGACCTGGTCAACGTCTCGTACACGCTCGGTGCCCGGGGCGGTGAGGTGCTGCGCAAGGTGATCCTGCCGTACGCGCTGCCCGGGATCGTCGACGCGGTACGGGTGAACTTCGCCGCCGCCTGGGGCCTGGTGGTGGTCGCCGAGCTGGTGAACAGCCAGGAGGGTCTGGGCAAGCGGATCCTGCTCGCCCAGCGGTTCACCCAGACCGACAAGATCTTCGCCATCCTGGTGGTGATCGGGCTGATCGGGGTGACCGCCGACGTCGTACTCCGGATCACCCGGGACCGGCTCGGGCGGTGGGTGCCGTGACGGCCGGGCTGCTCGAACTCGTCGGCGTCGACCGGGTGTTCCGGCGGCACGGCCGGGACGTCCCCGCGCTGACCGACGTCCACCTGCGGATTGCCCGTACCTCCTTCGTCTGCGTCGTCGGCGCCAGCGGCTCCGGCAAGTCCACCCTGCTCTCCCTGGTCGCCGGCCTCGACCGGCCGTCGAGCGGGGAGATCCTGCTCGACGGCAACCCGGTGCGCGGGCCCGGCCCGGACCGGGGCCTGGTGTCGCAGAGCGGCGCGGTCTATCCGTGGCGGACGGTCGAGCGCAACGTCGCGTTCGGCCTGGAACTGCTTCGGATCGACCGGGCGGAGCGGGCCCGCCGGGTCGCCTGGTATCTGGAGGAGACCGGCCTGACCACACTCCGCTCGGCGCTGCCGAAGCAGCTCTCCGGCGGGCAGCGGCAGCGGGTGGCCATCGCCCGGGCACTGGCCTGCGAGCCGGAGGTGCTGCTGCTCGACGAGCCGTTCGGCGCGCTGGACGTGCAGACCAAGGAGGACATGCAGCTCTTCATCCGGCGGGTGTGGCGGGACACCGGCACCACCGTGCTGATGGTCACGCACGATGTGGAGGAGGCGGTCTTCCTCGGGCAGCGGGTGGTGGTGCTGGCCAGCGACCCGGGCCGGGTCGCCGCCGACATCACGCTGGACCTGCCGGACGATCGGGATCTCGGCCTCAAGCGGACGCCGGAGTTCCTGACCCTGCGGGCCCGGGTCGAGGACCTGGTCCGGACGTTCCACCACACACCGTGAAACTCGACTACTCCTGATCATGAGGGGGTGAGGACGAGGCTCGCGGTGCGGTTGCGGGCCGGCTCCCGGAACGGGCCCTCGGACTGGTCGGCGGAGCGCAGGGTGAAAGCGGTCAGTGGCAGGTCGCCGGCCTCCGCCAGCTCCCGCGCCGCGACCCGGGCCCGGCTCAGCGCCGTACCCGAGCCGCCGCTGGTGCGTCCGCCCGGCACCGGCACGCTGTGCCCGACCACGGTGACCGCCACGTCGAGGTCGGGCAGGCGGCGGCCGACGGCGGCGAGCAGCTCGGCACCGTTCGCGGTCAGCCAGGCGTCGCGGCTGAACAGGCCCTTCCGGAAATAGACCTCCACCGTGTCCGGGCGGCGCTGCACCACCACGCCGGGCAGGGTGACGCCGCGGGCAATAGCGTCGAGCCGGGCGGCCAACGCCTGGGCGGCGGCCGCCCGATCCGCCTCGATCTGCTGGAGCCGGCCCTGCAACTCCGCGGCACGGCGCCGCTCCGCGTCCAATGCCGCGGTGTCCGGCGTGGAGGCGGCCACCGACGCGACGGGCTTCGCGGGCGGCGGGGCTGACAGCGACGGGAGCACGATCGCGGTACCGGCGGCGACCGCGACCACCACCACCCCGGCCGCCGCGAGGCCCACCCGCGGCGCGACCGGACGCGGCCGGCGATCACCGGCGAGGATGGCGGCGACCGCCCGCCGGCCCGCAGCGGCGCCCTCGTGGCCCGGGTCGATCGCCTGGACCGCCGCCCAGGACGCGTCCGCCTCCTGCCAGCGTCCTTGCTGGGCGCGGATCCGGGCGAGCAGGTCGAGGGCGGCCGGCTCGGCGCCGTCCAACGCGGCGAGAGTCTGGGCCGCACCGTCCAGGTCGCCGCGCCGGGCGGCGGCCATGGCCCGGCTCAGCGTCAGGTCGGTACCCAGGTCCGGCGCGGTCACCGGCCGACCAGCCCGATGATCTTCGGCTGCTCCTCGCGCGGCAGCAGCCGGACGAGCCGCGAGTTGACCGCGTCGAGCGCGCGTTCGTCACCAGCGGCCAGCGCTTCCTTGCCTTCCCGGACGAGCTTGCGGGCCTCACCGGACGGCTGCATCCGGCCCTGCTGCTCGCACAGCGCGTAGAACAGGCGTACCGACCAGCCCGGCTGCCGCCGTTCGAGCTCGATGAGGAACTCGGTGACCCGCTCGGTCTCCGCCTTGATCCGCGCCGAGCTGCCGCTGTCGATGGCCTCGTTCGCGCGCCGCTCGAACTCGGCGAGCGCCGACCGGTCGGCGGGGTGCCCCACCTCGGATACCAGCCGGCCGGTTTCGGCGAGCAGGTCACGCAGCTCCCGTACCAGCGCTGGTTGGTCGGCGGCCTCCTCGATGTCGTCGAGCTGCGCCTGCACCTCGCGCAGCCGGTCTTCGGCCGTGGCGGCCGCGCCCGCGTCCACGGCGGCGGCCCGGACCTGTTCCCGCGCGGTGGTCAGGGTGCCCTCGTCGTCGAGCCGCCGCAACCGGTCGCGTACCTCCGGTACCTCCGACGCGTGCGACTCGTGCAGCGCGGCCATCCGCTGCTCGGCCTCGGCCAGCGCGGACGCCAGCTCGTCCGGCTGCGGCGTGCGCACCTCGTCGAGGTTTATCTCCGCCTCGAACTGGGCCTGGATCAGCGGCACGTCGGCGACGACGGTGACGAGGCTGGAGGCGTCCACCTCGAACGTCACCTCGACCTCGGTTCCGGC
This sequence comes from Plantactinospora sp. ZYX-F-223, assembly GCF_039649625.1. Lineage (NCBI taxonomy): Bacteria > Bacillati > Actinomycetota > Actinomycetes > Micromonosporales > Micromonosporaceae > Plantactinospora > Plantactinospora sp. ZYX-F-223. The sequence goes on from NZ_JBDJAV010000003.1 coordinate 314,119, forward strand.
GGGCAGGTCGATCCGCACGTCCAGCGGGCGGATCTCCAGCATGCCGACCGGGCGGTTGCGGTCGGCGCGGTCCCGTTCGCCCTGCACCACCGGGATCCGGACCACGGCCTCGGCGTCCGAGCGGCGCAGCGCCGCGGCAGTGCGGAACACCTCGCGTGCCCGGGTTGGCAGCGTCGCGCCCTTGCGCAGCAGTGGCGCGAACGCGCGGTCGGCGAGCTGGATGCCGAGCGAGTGGGTCAGCCGGGCACCGCCGAATTCGACCTCCCGGTGCGTGATGGACAGCGAGTCGGGCGACACCTTCTGCGGTACGCCGGACCCGTCCGTGAGCTCCACCGTGAACCGCGAGGTCCGGTGTGGATCGATGGCGACCTCGGTCAGGAAGGCGCCCTCGGCGTTCAGCACCACCCGTCCGGTGCGGAACGGCGGCTGCCCGTCCGGGTTGCTGAGCGTCACGCCGTACCCGGTCCAGTCCACCGGTGCGGTGCCGTGCACCTTGCCGGCGACCACGGGTGTGGTGGTCGTGACGCTCGGCTCGTACGCGAGTTGGAGGGCGAACTCGCCGGCGGCCGGTTGGAACGACGGTGGGTCGGGGCGCCGGACGGTACTGGCGAAGATGGCGGCACCGCGGGCGACCACGGTGGTCGGATCCAGGCTGGTGTCGAGCGCGATGCCGAGGCCGTCGCGGCCGTCGGCGAGGCGCTCCCGCAGTCCGGGCGCGAGGGTGGTGCCGCCGACGAGCAGCAGCCGGTCGATGTCGTCCGCACTCAGCCCACTGTCGGCGAGCGCGCTGCGGCACAGGTTTGTCGCCCGGGCGTAGAACGGCTCGGCGACCCGGTCGAGCTCGTCCCGCCGGAGCGTGTACTCGAACGTCTCGATGTCACCTCCGCCGACCGTCAGGTCCACCACCAGGTCGATCGCGTCCCGGCGGGAGAGCTGGATCTTGCCCTCCTCGGCGAGCCACTTCAGCTTGGCGAAGTTCAGCCGCCATTCCGGGTTCTCGCGGTGGAAGTCGGCGAAGCCGAACTCGGCCGCGGCGGCCGGGGCCAGGATCCGCTCCACCACCGCCCAGTCGATGAGCTTGCCGCCCAGGTACGGGTCGCCGGCGTGGTTCAGCACCCGCAGGTCGCCGTCCCGCTTGCTCACGACCGCCGCGTCGAACGTGCCGCCGCCGAAGTCGAACACCATCCAGTACGCCCGGTCGTCCGCGTCGTGGAAGCCGTACGCGAAGGCTGCCGCGGTGGGCTCCTGGACGAGCGGGCAGGAGGCGCTGAGCCCGGCGAGTGCCGCCGCCTCCAGGGTTGCCTTGTTCTGGTTGAGCGAGAACGCGGCCGGCACGGTGATGACCGCCGCCTCCGGCGGGCTGCCGCTGTGGTGCGCGGCGTCCGCCCGCAGCGACTTGAGCACCTCGGCGGAGAGCTGCGGCGGCGTCAGCGTGCTGCCGGCCTTGCCGAACCGCTTGCCGGCGTCGGCGAGTCCCATCTCCAGCTTGAACTCGGCGGCCGCGTTTTCCGGGTCACTCTGTACCCGTTCGCGCGCGCGGCGTCCGACGTGCACGACCCCGGGCTTCGGGATCCACACCGCCGACGGGGTGAAGTCCCAGCCGTCGTTGTTCTTGATGACGGCGACGCTGCCGTCCTCCTCCACCACCGCGATCGCGCTGTTGGTGGTGCCGAGGTCGATGCCGAAGTCGATGGTGTCACGCATGCTCGTTCCTTCCGTCAACCTGCTGAGTGGGAGTACCGACGATGACCTGTCCCATCTGGATGAGGCGGCCGTGCAGATAGACGGACGGCCGTACGGTCTCGATGACGGTCTCGGTGCTCAGGGCCGGGTTCTCCTGGTACACCAGGACTTCGAGCTCCCGCCCCGGGTTGAAGACGTCGCCGTCGTGGTCCTGGACGACCAGGCCGGCGTCGGCCAGCGCCTCGGTGGAGGTGCGCAGATACCGGGTGGCCTGGCGGTCGCGGGGCGAGGGCCGCTCGCCGGCCGGGGCGAGCTTTCGCTGGGCCCGCCACAGGTTCGTGACGGCCGTCGCGAGTGCCGCCCCGTCCGGCTGCGCGGGCGGCGCTTCCTTCTCGTCCGGTTGCGCGGGCGGCGCTTCCTTCTCGTCCGGCTTCGCGTTCCGGACCGCCGTCAGCAGATCCTCCAGCCGGGCCCGCTGCGGCTCCGTCCACATCGGAGGCCCGATCCGGAACTCCCGATGATGCCGGCGCTGGCGAAGCTCCTCGCGCAGTCGGGTCATGCGTTTCACATCGTCACCCCTCGTCGCCACAGGTTCAACTTGGGCAAGTAGCGGGCGCGCAGGCCCGGCGACAGTTCGAGCGCCTCCGCCATCAGGCCCGCCGCCCGGTCGAGCTGGCCGGCGTGCCGGGCCAGTGCCAGCGCCTGCTCGGCAAGCCGCAGGGCCCGGGCGTCGGGCGGCTCTTCCCGGCTGCGGGCGGAGTTGCCGCCAATGCGCCGGCTGCGCAGTCTGGCGGCCAACACGCCGGCGGAGGCCGGCCGATCGGCCGGGTCGACCTCCAGTGTGGACAGCAAGATCTGGTCCAGCTCCGGGTCCACCTCTGGGTGGTACCGGCTGGGCGGCAGCGGCACCCGCGCGAACCGACCCGGCGAGTACGACGACAGCGGCCCACCGTCGTCGTAGGGCAGGCGGTTGGTCAACAGCAGGTACACGATCGTGCCCACCGACCACACGTCGCTGGCCCGCGAGTACCCCTCGCGGCGCAGCACCTCCGGCGCCATGAAGGCGAACGTGCCCTGGGCGCTGGCCAGCATCGTGAACGGGTCGGCGCGCTTGGCGAGCCCGAAGTCGCTGATCCGGATCCGCAGGCCGCTGCCGTCGTATCCGACGAGGATGTTCGCCAGCGTGAGGTCGCGGTGCAGGATCGGCGGGTCCTGTTCGTGCGCGGCGGTCAGGCCGGAAGCGATCTGTTCGGCCGCCTCGACCGCCAGCGCCACCGGCATCGTGGGCGCGTGCGCGCGGATCAGCCGTTCGAGGCTGCCCCCGGCCACGTACTCCATGGTGAAGAATCCCCGGACGCCCTGCGGCGTACGCACGGTGCCGGCGTCGAACACCCGCACGATGTTCGGATGGCCCAATGTGGACAGCAGCCGGGCCTCCTCCAGCAGGGTACGGGTCTCGTCGAGGGAGGCGACCCGCTTGAAGACCTTCATGGCCTGCCAGCCCAGGTACTCGTGGCGTACCCGGTGCACCTCGGCGAACGCGCCCTCACCGAGCAACCGGTCCACCACGAGCGTTTCGGTGACGCGGTCGCCGCTCTCCAGCAGACTCACGAGTCTTCCTTGGGATCTTTGACGATGAGCCGGTACCCGATGCCGGTGATGGTCTCCAGGATGCGCGGCACGGACGGATCCGACTCGATGGCGCGGCGCACCGCGCGTACGACGCCGGCCAGGTCGGCACGGGTGTAGGCGCGGCCCGCCGGCCACTCCTCCCGTGGGCCCCAGAGCGCGGTGATGAGCTCCTCGTGCCCGCACGCGACCGCCGCACCGGCGCTGCTGCGACCCACCATGTACCGCAAAAGCTGGTGGCCCTGTGGCCGCAGCCCGCTGACCGGGGTCTCACCGCTCTCGTCGATCCGGTACGCCCGCGCGGCTACCCAGTCGTACCGCAGGCACGGCCCGCGGGTCGGCACCGCCGGCGCCGGCTCGAACGGCGCGGCCTGCGTGGTGTGCGGGTCGAGCAGCGTCAGCTCCCAGTACAGCGGTTCGCCGTCCGGGGACATGTCGCCGAGGATCAGCAGCGCGTCGCCGTGCCGCAGGCGGCAGCTTCCCACCAGGCGTTCGGTGCGTCCGCTCAGGGAACGGAGCAGCGTGCCGTTGACGCTCGCGTTGTCGGTGACCGTCCAGCCGCCGTCGCGTGAGTCCAGTGTGCAGTGCAGGCGGCCGACCCAGCGCTGCGGGTCCGGCTCCAGGACCACGTCCGGCGTGTGGTCCGCCGCCGTACGCCCGACCGTGATGGGCCCGTCCGTCAGCTCCACGCCCCGGACCCTCCCCTCGGGGGAGGTGACGCGCAACGTCACGCTCCCGCCCGTGCGGGCTTCCGCACCCACCGTCGACTCCTTGTGCGGCACCATGCCGGCCTACCGGGCTCGCCCGTCGAAGGGCTGGTCGTCCTTGCGGTGTGCCACGCAGGCCGCGTACATCCGCTGCTGACTCTGCTCGGTCCACCAATCGGAGCGGACCGGCGTGACCGTGAACGTGCTGGGCACCCGAAGCTGGCTCGCGAGCTGCTGGCACGCCCGGCCCGCCTCCTCCGCCAGCCGCACCCGGGCGGCGTCCTCGGTGAGCCGTGGCCCGGGCGGGGGCCAGTTCAGGGCCTGGTAGCCGAGGATCTCGGCCCAGTGGGGATTGTCGCAGCGCACGATCGGCCACACGTTGTCCGCCCCGTCCGGCTCCTGCTTGAGTTCCACACAGTATCCGGCCGGCGCGTTGTGGTCCCGGCCCTGGCGGGACGTCACCGGCCGCGGTACGGCGAGCTGGGCCCCGGTCTGTTGCGAGGCCGCCAGGAACGACCAACGCTCGCCGTCGGCACGCACCACCAGGCACGTCGCGTAGTTGGACACCGAGTCTGGACTGACGACGACGTCCGGGTCGGGGAGGACGACCTCGGTGGTGTACGGATCCGACGACAGTCCGAAGTGGATCGCGTACTCCCCGCAGCTGAAGCGCGCGAGTCCGGCCAGGTAGTCGTAGTCCGCGCCGGGCCAGGACGAGATTGCCTCCCGCAGTCCCAGATAGGCGATCACCTCGCCGGCGTGTTCCTGCCCGCAGGGCACGGTCGTCACCGCCGTGTCGCCGTCGCGCCAGTCGTTCGCGTCCCGGACGCAGATGATTTCCTGCGAGACGTCGCCGTAGTCGACCGGGTGGATGTCGACAGAGTCCTTCCCCGCGTCGGTCACGGCGTTGACGATCAGCACGAGCGCCACCACCACGACCGCGCAGAGCGCGAGGACACCGAGCACCCGGAGCCGCTGCCGCCGCGCTTCGTACTCCTCCCAGTCAGACAGTCGGATCGGCGTGCGGTACCGGAGCGGTCGGCTGGGCGTGTCGTATGAGACCGGCGCGCCGGCCTCCAGATCGGACAGCATGGCGCGGATGGCCACCGCGAGCGCTTCGTCGGTGACCTCGGCGAGGATGCCGCGCAGGAACCTCGCGGCCTCGTACCGCCCGCGGGTCCGGCGGATCTCGTCGACCCTGAACCGGAACTGGTTGAGCGCGCCGTCCGCCTCGTCGAAGCCACGCAGGTTCTCCCGGACCCGGCGCCGGGTCTCCGGGTCGGTGGCGAGCTTCTCCGCCTCCGCCAGCCAGCCCTTGACCTTGCCCTTGTACTGTCCGGTGGCCCGGTGCCGGGCGAGTGCGCAGTTGTTGAGCAGCACCGCGACCTTGTCCCGGACGGCCTCCGTGCGGCGGTGCTCGTCGCGCGGCGCCAACCCCTCCAGCCGGGCCAGCAACGGCTTCACCCGCGCGCGCATCTCGGTCACGATCTCGTCGGCGTCACCCGACTCCAGCCGGGTGTGCAGGTCCCGGACGGCGGACTCCAGCTCCGTATACAGCGGCTCGGCGGCTTCCTCGATCAGCCGGTCGCGTTCCCGGGCCGGCACCGGCCACTCACCCAGGTTCTTCCGCAGCGCAGCGGGATAGGCGGCGGACGCCGCCAGCCGCAGGAGTGGGCGCACCAACGCCACCGGCAACTCCGCGCGCAGCGCGTCCACGGCGGACGCGTCGAGTTGCCTGTCGTCGAGCCGCTCCACGCGGTGGTGCAGGTGCCGCCAGAACGACGCCGACCGGAGCGTCTTCGTCCAGGCCGTCGCCGCCGCCGTCCACTGCCCCGGTAGCCCGCCGGCGATGGTCGCGGCCAGCAGGTCGGCCGGCTCCACGTCGAGCGCCGCGGCGTGTGCCTGCACCGCGGCGTCGTGGTCGTAGTGCACACCCGCCGGGCACTCGCACCCGTCCGGCGTGCCCCACACGGCGAACACCTCGTGCACCAGGCGGCGGCGCGGATCGCCCAACACCCCGTCGAACGCGGCGCGTACCTCCTCGGCGGTTGCCGAGGAACCCTGCCAGCCCACGTCCGCGCCGACCCGCAGCGCCGCCGTCAACTGCTGCTGCCGCGCTCGCGCGGTGCGCCGGTCCACATCCACCGGCAGGCCGGTGACCCGGAAGGCGTTGCGCCGGTACAGGTCCGGCCCGGCCATCTCCCGCAGGCTGGCGACCGCCACCTCACTCACTCGTGCTCCCCAGGACGACATCGTTCAGGACTCGGATCGGCTCGGCTCTGCTCTCAGGATCGTCGCGTCGCGCGCCGCGCACCACGGCAGACAGTTGGAAACCAGATGTACGGCCTAGGGCAGATCACCACGGATCGGGTCCTCGCCGACGCGCTTCAGGTAGTCACCCGGATTGGTGATCGGCCGCCCGTCGTCCCGGTACTTCTGCCGAACCCGCTCCAGGTGGGTCTTCACCGTGCTCTTCTCGATGCCGAGCCGCCGCGCGATGGCGGCGTGCGTCATGCCCTCCGCCACCCCCAGCAGGATCTGCCGTTCCCGAGGTGTCAGCGACGGACCGCGGCGGTCGTCGTCGCTCAGCAGGAACGCGTGCTCCGGCGACGTTGGCGTCTCGCCGCGGTGCACGGCCCGGATCGTGTCCGCCAGATCGTTGAGATCGCGTTCCTTGGGGATGTAGGCCACCGCGCCGGCCTCGGTCGCGGAGACCACCCAGCGGCGGTCCTTCACCACCGAAATGACGATCACCTGGCGGCCGGTGGCGGTCAGTTGCGCGACGTTGTGCGCCGGGTCGGTGAAGTTGCCCAGGTCGAGATCGAGTAGCACGATCGCCGGAGCGTCGGGTCCGGCAAGGTACTCGTCGACGGACGCGGCCATCGCCGTCAAGCGGATGTCGGGCGTGCTGCCGAACCAGTTCGCGAACGACTGGAGCAGCATCTTCTCGTCGTCGATGGCGCCGATGGTTATGACGGTTTCCATGTGATCTCCACGGTGGTGCCCTCGCCGGGCGTACTGGTGATGTCGCACTGGCCGCCGGCCTCGACCACGCGGTGCCGGATCGAGCCCAGCAGGCCGTACCCGCTCCGCGTGGCCGCGGGCACGAAGCCGGCGCCCCGGTCGACGACCGTGACGCGTACCCCGCCGGCGTCGTCGCCTCGGGTCGTCAGCCACGCCTGCCCGGTGCCCGCGTGCTTGCGGGCGTTGTTGAGCGCCTCCCGGGTCGCGCCGAGCAGCGCCTCGGTGACGTGACCGGGCACGCCCGTCGGCAGTTCCGCCGCGTTGTGGTCGATCCGCAGCCCGAGAGCCGCCAGGTCACGCATGACACGCCCGAGCCCGGCGCCGAGGTCCGTCGACATCGCGTCGTCCGACCCGGTGATCAGGGAGCGCAGGTACCGCGCGTCGCGCTCGCACTGGCTGCGGAACTGCTCGGTGTTGAGGTCGATCTGCCCCATCGCGCCCACGGTCAGCGTGGACAGCACCGTGTCGTGCAGGTTCCGGTACTGCCGCCGCCGCTCCCAGTCCCGGGCCTCGACCGACGCCATCCGGGCGGCCGCGTCGGCCGCCTGGCGCTGGGCCGCCAGCGCGGCCGCGTGGGCCTCGTCCGCGGCGCGCGCCGACGAGCGTACCCAGGCCGCGGCGAATCCGGCGGCGACGGTGAACAGGACCAGCGAGCCGATGTTGCCGGTCGCGGACGCGAGGGGCGAGGAGCCGGCGGCGAGATCCCGCCACACCCCGGCGAGGTAGCAGCCGGACAGCAGCAGGATCGACGGTCCGGCCAGCCGGCGTGGGCTGAACACGACGGCGAGCACGCCGGCCGCGTTTGCCGGCCCGACGGTCCAGTTCGCCCACCCGATCGCGTGGCCGGGCGCGGTCAACCGGCCGATGACCACGAGCGCGACCCCGATGAGCAGGACGTCGGCGACGACGGCGAGCGACGTGATGCGCCGCCCGCGCAGCGCGGCTCCGTAGAGCACCAGCGACCACACGGCGGCCACGGCGTAGAGGCCGAACACGACGCCCGGCCGCAGGTATGCCGACCGGTCGGTGGAGACGGCGGCCGCCCCGGCCGTGGCGTACTGCGCGAGCCGGAGCGCCCCGAACCCGCGGACCAGCACGCGTTCGGCTTGTTCCCGCCCGTTGACCTCCGACACGCTCCCAAGATTTCAAACCCCGGCGATACGCGGAAGTCCGCTCTGCGGCGGACTCCCACGATCAGGACGGTGTCCGGCTAGGAGGGCACCGCCGGCAGGTCCAACGCCGCGACGGCACCGCCGTGCAGGCTGCCCAGCCAGACGGTGGCGCCGTGCCGGCGTACCCCGGTGACCATCGAGAAGCCCGGGACGCATGCCTGGAGGTCGTACCGGACCCGGCCCTCGGCGTCCACCGCCTGCACCCAGGCGGTGTCCGCCGGCTTCGGTTGCAGGAAGTCCGGCAGCGCCCAGACCGCCCGCCGCACGGCGGGATGCCACGGCGAGACCCGGTCCAGCAGCGCGTTCCGGGGCGAGCCCATCGCGATCCAGAGCAGCCCGTCGTCGTCGGGGGCGAGGTTGTCGGGGAAGCCCGGCAGGTTGTCGGCCAGCTGGTCCACGTCTCCGGTACGCGGCCCGGTCAGCCACACCCGGGTCAGCCGGTACGCCCCGGTCTCGGCCACCACCACGTACGACTCGTCGGCCGCCAGCGCCACCCCGTTGGCGAACTGGAGCCCGGTCAGCACCTCCTCGGTACGCCCGTCCGGACGCCACCGGAGCAGGCGTCCGGTGCCGGAGTGTTCCAGCAGGTCGGCCTTCCAGTGCGCCAGGGCGAAGCGCTGGGACGAGTCGCTGAACCAGATCGACCCGTCGCCGGCCACCGCCGCGTTGTTGCAGAGCCGCAGCGGTGCCGACCCGACCGGCGTGCCGGCGGCGACGAGGGTGCTGACCCGGGCGGTGTCGGGATCGACCCGGAGCAGTCCACGCCCGGCGTCGCAGACCACCAGCCGGTCGTCACGGTCCACCTCGACGCCGAGCGGCCGGCCGCCGGTCTCGGCGACCACCCGTGGCCCGGTGCCGTCCGTCGACAGCCGCACCAGCCGGCCGTCGGCGAGCCCGGTGTAGACCCGGCCGGCGGAGTCGACCGCGACGTCCTCCGGCCCATGGCCGGGCAGGGCGTGCAGGCGTACCGGTGGCATCGGGTCGGTGCCGCTGTGCTGACGGGCCCGGGCCGGTGCCCGCTCCGGTCGCCACACGACGGGATCGATCCGGGGTCTGGCCATGGCCCATGGTATCCATCCGGATCGCTGCCCGCGCCGGTCCGGCCCCGTCCGCCCTGGACAGCTCCGGGCGGGTCGGCTTGACGGCTGCCGCCGGGCAACGATATAAACCATCTGGTTATAGAACTGAGAGGTTACGAAAGATGAGTGCGGACCTGCTCGACGCGACCTTCGCGGCCCTGGCCGACCCGACCCGGCGGGCGATCCTCGCCCGGCTGGCCGCCGGCGAGGCCAGCGTCACCGAGCTGGCCGCGCCGTTCGCGATGAGCCAACCCGCCGTCTCCAAGCACCTCAAGGTGCTGGAGCGCGCCGGGCTCGTCTCCCGGGGCCGGGACGCGCAACGCCGGCCGTGCCGGTTGGAGGCCCGGCCACTCAAAGCCGCCCTGGACTGGCTGGAGAACTACCGCGACTACTGGGCCGAGAGCTACCAGCGGCTCGACGGCCTGCTCGCCGAACTCCAGGCCGAGGGCGGCGAGGGGCGGTGACCAGCGGCGACCGGGAGCTGACCGTGACCACCCCGACCGACCGGGAGATCGTGCTCAGCCGCGCCTTCGACGCCCCGGCCGGGCTGGTCTTCGACGCGCTGACCCGTCCCGACCTGCTCCGCCGCTGGTTCGGCGCGCGGGGCTGGCAGCTCGTCGACTGCCAGGTGGACCTGCGGGTCGGCGGCGCGTGGCGGTTTGTCTCCCGGGGCCCGGGCGGCGAGGAGATGGCGCACGGCGGGATCTACCAGGTGATCGAGCCGGCCCGGCGGCTGGTCTACACCGAGCGGTACGACGACCAGTCGTACCCGGGCGACACCCTGATCAGCCATCGGCTCGCCGAACGGGCCGGAGTGACCACCCTGACCAGCACGATCCGCTACGCCACGCCCGAAGGCCGGGACCGGGTGCTCCGCTATCCGATGCGGCGCGGCGTGACCGAGGGCTACCACCGGCTCGACGACCTGCTCGCGGAGCGGACCGCGGCCCGCTGACCGCGAGGACCGCCGGTCCCCGGCACCGGCCGGACACCGATGTCGACACACACAGAGAGGCAGTCACCGTGAACTGGACCCTGGAAGTGGTGATCGTCCCCGTCTCCGACGTGGACCGGGCCAAGACCTTCTACGCCGACCAGCTCGGCTTCCACGTCGACCACGACACCCGGCCCGGCGACGGGGTGCGCATCGTCCAGCTCACCCCGCCGGGCTCGGGCTGCTCGATCGTGATCGGCACCGGCGCCGTGCCGGACATGCCGCCCGGCTCGCTGCGCGGGCTGCAACTCGTCGTCGCCGACCTGGCCAAGGCGCGCGCCCAGCTCGTCGAGCGGGGCGTCGAGGTGAGCGAGATCCAGGTCCTCGGCGAGAATCCGGGGCCCGTCGACAACCCGCTGGACAACGTCGGATTCGTCTTCTTCAGCGATCCGGACGGCAACGGCTGGGCCGTGCAGCAGATCTCCTCCCGGGCTTAGCGACCAAAGATCGTCAGCCGCAATGCGAGCGTACGCGTGCGTGACGGCACACGCTTCTCTGGCGCGAGTCGGCGCTCGGGCGCGCCGCCTGATCGGTCGCTCCGGGTCCCTGACTGGCGATGGCCTCCTCGAAGGAGGGGGCCACCGCCAGCGGGGTTTGTCGCAGGCAGGCTGCGTACCCGAGTAGGTCTTACCCGAGTAGGTCGCGGCGCCGTACCCCGGCGAGCCCGATCCCGACGAGTACTGCCGCGATCAGGGTGAGGGTGGCCAAGGTTAGCGGGCTCGGAGGCCCGTGGAAGGGCAGCACGTGGGCGAACGGGGAGAACGTCGTGAACGTCCATTCGGGCCAGCCCAGATGCTGCCCGAGTTCCACGAGTAGGACGGCGATCAGCGCGCCCCAGCCCACCACGGCGGCACCGCGGTGCAGCAGCCCGAAGCTGGCGACGGTGATGCCGACCATCACCCACACGGCGGGGATCAGGCTCAGGGTGGTGGTGACCATACTGCCGAGTTCGCCGCTGCCCAGCCCGAAGCACAGTCCGAGGATCAGTTGGAGTACGGCGGGGATTGCCAGGGCGATCAGCAGGTGGCTGAGGGCCCAGCGGGTCCGGTCCACGGGAGCGGACAGCAGCGTTTCGGCGTGCCCGACGTTCTCCTCCTGGCCGAGGCGTAGCACTGTCATGATCGCGTAGATGGTGATGGGGAAGCCCATGGCGAAGGCGATGTAGGCGAAGAACGCGTCGCCCGGGTTCGAGGTGCCCATCGCGTCGGCCCATTCCCGCATCCGTGCGCTGCCGGCGTACTCCTCCATCGCATCTGCTCCCACGAACCCCGTGGGCAGTGCGATGGCGATGGCGGCGACCGTCCACACCAGTGCCATCGAGCGGTGCAACCGCCAGGCCAGGCCGAACGGTCCGCTCAGGCTCCTGGCGGCTCTGGCCGGCCCGGGACGTGTTGCCAACAGTCCGGCGCCCAGATCTCTGCGCGCCGAGAGCGCGTAGGCGATCCTGACGAGCGCCACCACCAGCGCGACGACGAGAAGGAACGTCCACCAGCGCTCGTCCGCAAACGGCCGGCTACGTTGCAACCAAGCGTTGGGCACCAACCATCCGAGCCGCCGGACGGCATCGTCGCCCATGTCGAACGCGCCCCGGAGGAAGTGCATCCCCATGAACAGCGCGAACGCGCTCGCCCCCGCCGCGCGGGAACTCTCGGTCAACTGGGCGACCACGGCGGCCAGGGCGGCCGCGAGCCAGACCGCACCCGCGACGACCAGGCCGAACGCGATCGAGCCGGCGTCGGGCAGGCCGGCACCGCGGAGGCCCGCGGCCGACAGCACACCGAGGATCGCGCCCGCTCCGAGTACCACGATCAGCGCCGCGGTGAGCTGCGCGTGACGGCCGACAGCGGCCGAGCCGACGAGTTCCCTGCGGCCGGACTGCTCCTCGCCACGGGTGTGCCGAACCAGGAAGACCGCGGCACCGAGTGCGGCGACGACCGTGGCGCCACCGATGGTCTCCTGCGCGACCAGCGCGGCGGCGGTGTCGTCGTACGCCGGACCCTGGAACAACTTGAACATGGGGACTTCCGCCATGACGTCCCGGTAGCGCTCCTCGCGGGCAGCCGCGTCAGGATAGATCGATTCCATCGAACTCGCCCGGCTGGTCACCAGGCCCAGGGTCAGCGCCATCCAGACGGGCAGCCACACCCGGTCGCGGCGCAGGATCAGCCGGATCAGGACAGGAGTTCCCGCCGTGGCCATTCTCGGGGAGCGGGCCGGACGGTTCGCACGACGGGGGACGAGGGCCACGCTCATCGGACCCCCGTCCTCTCCTGCTCGTCACTGGTCTCTGCCGTGTCCTGGTAGTGGCGTATGAACAGCTCTTCCAGGGTCGGCGGCTGGATGGCGATGTCGCGCAGTCCGAGCGAACCGAGATGTGCGACGACGGTGCCGATGTGTTCCCGGTCGACCTCGCACCGCACCCGATGATCCTCGATCCGCAGCTCGTGGAGGCCCGGCAGAGTGGCCAGGCCCGTCGGCGGACCCGTGACGTCGGCGGTGACCGACGAGCGGGTCAGGTGCCTCAGCTCGGCGAGTGTTCCGGCCTCGACGATCCGGCCGTCCCGGATGATGCTCACCCGGTCGCACAGCGCCTCCACCTCCGAGAGGATGTGGCTGGAGAGCAGCACCGTTCGGCCGCGGCGGCGTTCCTCCTCGACGCACTCGCGGAACACCGCCTCCATCAGCGGGTCGAGGCCGGACGTCGGCTCGTCCAGCAGCAGCAGTTCCACGTCGGAGGCGAGCGCCGCGATCAGCGCGACCTTCTGCCGGTTGCCCTTGGAGTAGGTACGCGCCCTCTTCCTGGGGTCCAGCCGGAACCGCTCGATCAGCTCGTCACGGCGTCGCTGCTCGGCACAGCCGCGCAGGCGCCCCATCAGATCGATCACCTCGCCGCCGCTCAGGCTCGGCCAGAGGGTGACATCGCCGGGTACGTACGCGAGCCTGCGATGCAGGTCGACCGCGTCCTGCCAGGGGTCCTTCCCCAACAGTCGAGCCGTGCCGGCGTCAGCCTGGAGGAACCCGAGCAGGATGCGCAGGGTGGTGGTCTTGCCGGCGCCGTTCGGGCCGAGGAACCCGTGCACCTCTCCCGTGCTGACGTTCAGGTCCACGCCTTGCAGCGCCCGCGATCGCCCGAAGCTCTTCACCAGACCGGCGATCCTGATCGCCTCACTCATCGGCGTCTCCGTTCGTGGGAAGAGAGTTGTGCGGCTGCTTGACGACCGCGTCCCGGATGCCCTCGCCCACGCTGGAGCTGGCGAATTCCCCCACGCTGGCGTAGATGTCGAGCATCGCCGTGGCGACGCGGCTGGAGTTCTCGGGGCTGAGCACGTTCGCACCCATGCGCTGGGACAGGTGGTCGTGCAGGACGATGGTCGACAGGTGCATCGCCGCCATCACCGTCGCGGCATCGCGCACCCTGCTCGATCCCGGTGGAAAGCGGTCGGGCCAGAGTCTGCTCAGGAAGTCCTCCGAGACCGAAGCGCCGGTCGCGAAGAGGGCCGACGCGGCGGGCGTCCTCTCGACCATGGCTCGCGCGATGTAGCGAAGGATCAGCGGGCTTCTGGCGAACAACTCGCCCATGAAGTCGGCGTTGGTGATCTCGCCGCTGATCACGCCGAACTTGTCGAGTCCGTCGAACGCCCCCAGCACGTACTCGTCACAGACCCGTTGCAGGTCGTCCTTGGAGCCGAAATGGTGCTGCAGCAAGCCAGGTGACACGCCTGCGGCCTCCGCGATGCTCTTGATCGTCGCGGCCCTGAACCCTCGCTCGGCAAACTGCGTCAGCGCCGCGTCCCGGATCCGTGCGCGAGCGGTCAGATCCTCCGGTGGCCGGTCGCCCCAACCAGAAACTGGACTCATGACCAGGATGCTATACGTTCATATTGGAAAGTGGAAGATCGTATGGCGTCGCCGTCGGCCGCGCTCCACGTCACCAGCCCATTGACCTCCGGGCACGACTCCCGCCAGCACTGGATGCCCGGTCAGACGTCGGGCGGCGGCGATGTTGGCGACGCCGGCAGTCCGGGGCCGCGTTCGGACATACTCACCACAGCCAGCTTGAACAGCGGCCCACCGCCCTCACCACGCGCCATTGGGGATAGCCGGCCACACCTCGGATGTCGGTACGCCCGCGTAGCATCCGCTGCCGTGACCGCCGTCCAGACGTACCGGTATCTCGGCCCCTCCGCGCTCCGACCCGATGGTCTAGCCCTACAGACCAGTGGCGGGCCGGTGGCCAACCCCCGGTTCTTCTCCGGGTTCCTGACCACGCCCCGGGCGGCCGCCGCCGGCCTGCTCGCGGTGGCCGAGGTCGCCCGCAGCCGCTACTACCGGCCGGCCGACCCGGCCAGCCTCGACCCGGTGGTGACGGGCAGTCGCGACCGGCTGCGCTTCGAGTCCTTCTCCGGCTGCTGCGGGGTTCGG